>CACWIW010000031.1 GCA_902761035.1 uncultured bacterium
GTCGGCGCGACGTCGTAGTTGTGCGACGTGCCGGGGATGCGTCCGTTGCGCACGTGGCGCGACGAGACGATGAGCGGAATCGCCGTGGCGTGTCCGCCGAAAAGCCCGTGCGTGTTGGCGTAGCCGCCGTGGTCGGACGTGATGACCACGATCCAGTCCTCGTCCTTGAACGTCGGCCTCTTCGCGATTGCGTCAAGGCACCTGCCGATGATTCCGTCGCAGAGATGAATCGCGTTCAGGTAGGAGGTCGAGTACGGATAGAACCCGCCGCCCCAGCCGCCGAGAAGACCGTGCCCGCCGTGGTCGGGACAGTCGAGCATGAGAAGCGTCGCGTCCGGCGCCGCGTCTGAGGCGAGCCGCCGCTCCAGCTCCGCGCCGTTTGCCAGGTCGCGCGCGTAGGCGTCGCCCCACCTCGCGTTCTCAGCCTTTGTCGCCCGCGTGCCGCCGTACGAGAACTCCACCTTCGGGTGCGGACACAGCAACTCGTCCGCCTTCCACGAATACATGAAGAGCGTCTTCGCGCCCGGACGCGCCTCGGCGATCCGCGCGAGGAAGCTGGGCCACTTCTTGTAGTCGCACTGCACGAACTGCTTTCCGGTGTTCGTCACGCAGTTCTTCGCCGTCGTCACGCCCACGGCGATCGCCGTGTGGTTGGGCGCGGAGGACGCGAGCGCGTCCGGCACGGTCTTCGCCGTGAATGACCACGCGCAGGAGTAGCCCGGCTGCCACTTTCCCGCCACAAGCCGCTGCATGTTCGGCGCGCAAGCATTCTCCACAGCGTCCGCGCGGAATCCGTCGAGCATCACGACAAGCGCCTTCGGCGCCGGCTCGGCATCAGATGCCAGCGAAAAGGCCATCGCCGCCACCAAGATGGTGGCTTTCCCAGTCAATTTTCTCATGTTCATTTTCGTGTGTCCTTATAGAGCATTGCGTCCGGGCTTGAGAGGCTGGCGACGACCCTTCCACTCGAATACGCCGCCGATACCGTCGGGTAGCGTCACTTCACCTTCGACCGCGTCACCGTCGAAGTACAGCTTCACGTGGATCAATCCCCTCGGGTGCGGCGTAGCGCAATCGACCCATTTGAGACCACCTGGTTGCGGCGCGATGCGAACGGACTTGAACCCCGGTTCCGCCGGCATCACGCCAGCCACGTCCGTATGAAGGTGCAGGAGCGGATTCGCACCCCATGCGTGGCAGTCGCTGCGCGCCTCCGGATTATCATCTTCAAGCGGCGTCTTCAAGCCGTATTTCACCACCATCGCGCGCATCGAGGCGAGCGATCCGAGAAAAAGGTCTGTCCGACCTTTTTTCGCGTAGGCGGCGTAGAGGAAATGCCTGAAGGAATTTGTGGCCTTGGAGATACCCTTATTCTCGATCATCGCCTTAAATGCCGCGTCCTCCTGCTCCGGCGAAAGGATTCCGGCGATGACGGCCAACGCCTGTGCGTGCTGGCTGTATCTGTTCTTCGCGAGGTTGTCCGCCAACATGCCGCGCGATGCGTCCCAGAACGCAGCGACAATCCGGCGGCCCAATGCATCCGCCTTCACGGCCCAATATTCGCCAAGCGAGGCATCGCCCGCGTCGCGGGCAAGACGAGATGCGGACTGGAGCGCGAGAAGGTAAAAGAGGTTGTTGAGCGCGCTTACGCCGTGCCGTCCGTCCGGCGCGATTCCGGCCCGCCATTCAGGGACCCAGTCGATGAAGCTCCAACCGGGCAGGTTCTCGAGGAGTCCGTCGGCGTTCTCCCATTGAGCAAGACCGAACATCGTGTGGCAGAGTCCCGGGATTTTTGCCTTGAGCCACGCCGGATTGTCGTGCCGCAAATGCCACTCGTCCAACGTGATCGGCCACGCGATCGTGTAGATGGCGCTCTCCTGCGTGCCGACGGTCGGGAAGTTCATGGGGAGCATTCCGTTCTCCCTGCGGGCGAAATCGAAAACGTCCATCGCCCGTCTCGTCAGCCGGTCATCTGACGTCAGCGCCGTCAGCATCGCGCACTGAAAGGTGCAATCGCCCAAATACATCTGCTGTTCGTAATGGGGATCGAGCAGCGTGTCGTGCGCGCCATTGACGATTCCGCGTACGCACACGCGCAGTACATCTTCGATTGCGGGATCGCTGCACTTGAACCATCCCGCGTTCGTGATCGGATAGCGCGACTCGGCGATGGATACGGCGTTCAGCGTCAGCGGCTCGTCTGCCGTCTTGATCTCGATCTTGCACCATCTTCCGGTGCGCCACCACGGAACGGTGAAGAACGCGTTGTCGCGTCCGTCGGGGAAAAAACGATCCGCCGGGTCGCGTCTGCCGCCGGCGATTGTCTTGCCGACAAACGCGCTGCGGTTGCCCTTCTTCTTTTTCGCGTCGCGCAGGGATTCCGCCCATGTCCAGCGGATCTCGGCGCCCTTGCCGCCCGATACCGCCATTTCAGGATAGGCGCAGAAGTAGTCCTCAAGGTCGAGCATTGCCGACATCTGCACATTCGGTGCGATCGTCAGCGACTTTCCTTCCTTCAGAAGCGCGTTGAAATCCGCGGCCATCGGCCGGGTTGCGTCCGCCTCCGTGATCAGTTCGTCGCTTCCGAACGACTCCATGACGGCGCGGAACGCTCCGGGGCGCATGCGTTCATGCGTCTGGTCGGGGATGATGGTCGGGAAGAGCATCCAACCAGGCGTTCGCAGACCGACCGAGTTTGCCTTGACCGGCGCGCGAACGGACTTCACCTTGACGAAATCGCCGTCTTGCGGCTTTTCGTCGAGCAACGAACATCCCCGCACTTCACATTCCGCACCCACGCCGACGTTCTTGTGCATTCCCTTTTCGAGCATCCGCGTATTGTGCAGCTCTGCCACGCGCCAATCCGCAATGCCCGTCGTCAGCTGCTTGTGATAGGCACCAGCGGCCTTCAAAATGAAACCACCGCGCCAAGATAGCTGCGCGGACGGCGCATACGGTCCGAGCACCCACACGACAGCCTCCATCACGTGCTTCCCCGGCGCGATCTTCGCCTCGTATGACTGGTAGAGCCAATTCTCCGGCGACCCGCGATGCGGCCCCTCCGCGATGCGCTTACCATCAAGAAGAAGAACAAACCTCTCGTCCGCGCTCACGTCGAATGTAAGAGGATCGGCGTTCGCCATGAACTCCTTCCTGAAGCGAAGGAAAGCATACTTTCCGACCTCGCCCCTCGACACCGCCGTCGGATGCCAAACCCAGTGTGCAGCGTCAATCTCCTGCAGACGCGACACGTTCGTATCGCCACGGTTGAACCGCTCAGCGCGGAATATCTGCTTCACCTCGACCGCGCCATTCGCCGCGAACACCGCAGCGAACGTCCCCGCAACCAAAACTGCTGCAATGCAGGATCTGTTCATCCAGTATTCCTACTTGACGATGATCACCAATCCCTTGGGCTTGCGGATTCGCAGACCAGTATCGGTTGGCGTCAGCACGTACTTCTCGGCGTTCGCCATCTTCGGAACGAACTTCACGTTCGTCGGCTTTGTCGCCCACGTAATCACGTAGCCGCGCTCGTTTCCTTCCACCTCGCCCTTCGCAAGCGACTCCATTTCCGCCTCGCGCCCCGTGAGGTTCACCGTCACCGTTGCCCCGGACGCGAAAGTGGTGTAGAAATCAAAGCCGGAACATTTCGTGTCCCACGCACCAGTCTTCATGGACAGGTCGATTGTCGAGCCGTCGAGCATCTCGACATTGTGGAAGTATATCGATATCGGCGTAAACGTGCCATAGACGCGGTGGCAGGCTCCGCCATTAGGCCCAACCGGATTTCTCCTATCTGCAGGCGTGCGGAACGTGAGGTTGCTCACCGTCGATATGGCTACACCCTGATGGCGGATAGCCGTCGAGATGTCATAGCTGCCGCCTTGCGTTCCGTCCGTGATTGCTTCCTGCCACCAGCCGGTGCTGCCGACAGTCTTCACCGTACCATTCTTGAGAATCAGATGTCCCTTGCCATCTGCCCGCGCTCCCGCGAAGTCAAAGTCGGGATCAGCACCCTGATACGTAATCGTGAGCGTGTGTCCGCCAAGGTCCCAGACGGCATTGTCGGTGATGGTCTTGTCCGCACTGACAGCCGTCTGCGTGTCAAACACGATCTGCGAATCGGCCTTGAGCGTGAGGTTGCCTATGTGGTGGGTCATACTTGTACATGCTGTGTTGCGCGTGTTCAGGAACTTTCCGCCTGCAAGGACGACATGGTATGAGTAGGTGTATCGGCTGTAGGCATCGATGTTCGCACCGGATGCGACCTCAATGGTCGTGTCTGTGGCGCCAAACGGCTTGTTGGCTCCCGTCACGCCGAATTTCGCCGTTCCCTCCGCGACAAGCGTCCCGCCCGTGTAGGATTGGTTGGTCTTCGTCGCGATAAACGCCCCCGCACCCATCGTCTTAAGGCGAAGGTTTCCGGTGAGGGCAATCGCCTTGTTCTCGAACGTCACGCCGGAGGGCGTGTTGATTTCAAGGACGCCGGGGTTCGCCGTATCCGTCGTCGAATCTGTAATCGTGCAGACATTCGCCGCGACGTTCGCGCCGCTGACGCCCCTGAGCGTCAGGCGCTTCCCGCACAGGTCGATGCTGGAGCCGTTCGCGATCTTCGAGACGTCGATCCCACTCCAGTCCCCTTACCGTCTGCGAGGTCGAATGTCGTCGCCCCCGAGATTGTGACAGCCGTCGCAAGTCCGGGAATCGCATCTGGAAGCGGATTCGACTCCTCGTCCGCACATGACCAGTTGGCAGGATCGGCGGAATCGGAAGGATTGCTCCCCGCGCCGGTCCATACCGCCGTCGCCGGATCTGCGGTTAAGAGATCGCCTATGGCCGTGCCGGCAAGGCCGCTCTCGTAGATACGGCGGATGTCCTCATGACGTAGCGCGCGCGTCCAGATCGCGACATCATCCACGCCGCCGACGAACTTCGAGCCATAATTCCCGGTACCGTCCTGCCCGATGCAGAACGGATAAGTCGTCTTCAGCACGAACGTGTCGAACGTCAGCGCGTTCCAGTTCAGCGTCCCGTCGCTGCGTCCCTGGTAGATGATGTGCGTCCCGTCGTCCCAGCGCGAAATCGCGTAGAACGTCCATTTCGTATTGTCCTCCACGTGGTAGGGGCCGATGTCGAGACGCCCGTTTCCCGAACCCGAATTGAGCGTCACGCCGCGATAGTTGTAAAGCAGCTTGCCCGCGCAAAGGAGCGTGCCGGCGGCATTTCCAGACCAGTTCTTGTTTGCAAGAATCGCAGGGTCGCCGCTTGACACCTGGTTCATCTTCACCCAGACAATCGCCGTGTAGCTCTTGTCGCCGCCTTCGTACGCGAGCGACTGGGAATTTTTCAGACGCAGGTAGCTGCCAGTGGGAATGTCGCAGTAACTGCCGATCCGGCCGCCCGCCGTGATTGCCGGAGAACTTACCTTTTCGGTCGTCACATTGTTGCCTGTAATCTTGTTGTCGAAGTCATCGTCGAACGGAAGGTACGCGGCAAGGCCGGCCGAAATCGGACGCGCCGTCTCAGCGGCACCGTCTCGCGCCGTCGCCTCCATTCCCGAGACCGTGATGCCGAAGTGCGCGAGCGCGGAGGCGCACACGTCGAAGTTGTAGGAGAGTCCCGGAATCCGCCCGGCGGTGACGGAAGTTCCGGCGATGACGATCGGCACGGTGATGCCGTGCGTACCCGAACCTGCCGCTCCATGAGTGGTCAGATAGCCGCCGTGGTCGGACGTGACGAGGATGAGCCAGTCTTCGTCCGCAAACGTCGGACGGCTCGCGATGGCGGAAAGGCACTGTCCGAGGTAGCCGTCGGACGCGGCAAGCGAGTTCCTGTAGCCCGTCGTGTACGGATAGTAGTTGCCCGCGTGGCCTCCCGCGTCAGGTTCGTTGATGAAGAACATCGTCGCGTCGGGCGCCGCCGACGGCGGGGCCGAGGCCTGCGTCCTCACCCCACGAATAGGCGAACGCGGCGGTCGCGCCGCTCTTCGCGTCAATAACGCGCTTGAGCCATGTCGGGTACGTCGTGTAATCAACGCTTGCGGTCTGTCCGTTCGCCGTTGCGCCGTGCGTCGCGGGAGAGTAGCCCGTCGCGATGGAGATGTGGTTCGGCGCGCTCACCGAATCGGAGCCTGGCGCGATCTGCGCCGTCACAGACCAGGCGCCGTTGTAGCCCACCTGCCACGTGCCGTTGCGCAGGGCCATGACGTTCGGCATCGAGCCTGATTCGATACCGTCGGCGCGGAGTCCGTCGAACATCACCATGAGCGCCATCGGGCGCTTCTCGCCGTCAGCGTTCGCTGTCAAAACGCTTGCCGCAATCGTAAGTGCGGCAGCTATCGTAGTGTGGATTGTCTTTGTTTTCATATCTTATGCCTTTCTGTGTTTGCCATTGCGGGCGGGTAGGGACGATTCGCGAAGTCCGATGTCAGAAGTCCGAAGTCCTTCCAACGCGCCCTCACGCGGCGTTTTAGTGCGGTTCCGTGCGGTTCTGTGGAGGGTGGCGGTCATGGTGTGGTTTATGCCTTTGTGGGCGCGATACGCGCTATCGGTAGTCGGACGTACCGACGCCCCTTTGCTTCCGCCATGCGCTGGCGTTCTGCAACGGCATCCGCCAAGCGATAGACATTATGACCATACCGTTCCGAAATCTTCCGCCTGACGGCATAGATTTCCTCCAAAACGGGATCGTATGCATTCATGTCAATTTCCATAGCCGAACTCCTCCTTTCGATTGAGGAACTCCTCTGGTGTTATGATTATCGGGCATTGATAACCCGCATCTCTTATGATTGACGCTGTTTTCGGAAGCGTGACCGGATTTGCCATGTGACGGCAATTCCAAGTCAACAGGACATCCATCCCGTAAACAGCTGCTGTCGCTATGTGGGAAGCATCCGTTGTTTCATCTTCTGGCACCGCGTGATTGCGCATCAGCGAATCTGCAAGTGACAATACCTCACGAAGCGTACCGTCAAGCCACGTCGAATCTGCCATACTTGCAAGACGACGATCTGCAAACTCTGCATTTCCGTCACTTGATTCGTCTTCGACATACTGCGACACGTAGATATCGCACGCTGGCGCAATGTCCTGCCCCCATTGGTGCGTCAAAGCCTGCTTGACGGCAATATGAGACAACGGAGTTCTGCCGTCGTTCAGGTAGCTCCAGAACGTCGTCTCGCAATAGACCTTCAATCTCTGTTTCGCCTCTTCCATGGTTTTTCCGCCCAAGGGCACATTACCTCAAGCGATGAGTATTTTACACTATTATTCGTTTTCCCGTCAAGGGATGACGGCGATTTTTTGTAATGCGATATTACGGCGCGGAACGGGTGGATGTGGGGTGTCACTGACTGGGAAAGCACCCCTGCTAGGGCATCCGCTTCGCGGACTCGCTACGCTCGGGGGATATTCCATCTTGGCGGCTGAATGGTAGGGGCGGCTCGCCGAGCCGCCCGCCCCAATTGGTACAACGCGCTGCCAGCGCGTTGCCGCGATGGGCTACTTGACGATTATGACGAAACCGCTACAGAAGTAAAGGCCGTCGGACCTTTTGACGACAGAATACCCCCGCCCTTCGTCGCCGCACACGAACTTGAGCGTATCGAGATTTGACGGCGTGCTGTCTCTCCAGTCAACGATCTTCGTGCCCCGGGGAACTTTCTTCGCGCCGAGCTTGATCTTTACCGTCGCATCGTTCGCGAACGTGAACGTATTCCTGACCTTTACGCCATTTGTCACCCTCGCACTCCGCGAATACACCGGCCAGCCGAGCGACGTCGGCCACGCGGAGAAGTCGAGCGTGGAGCCGTCCTGCATCGTCGGGCCGTAGAAGTAGCCGCCGGCCGTTTCGGGACGGAACGTGCCATAGACATTGAGCGCCGCCGTTCCCTGGTCCCAGTCGCCATTGTACTTTATGACGATGTTGCTTACGGAAAGGTCTTTCTCGAGCCACAAGGCACAATTCAAGTCGATGTTCGCGTTTCGCGCGTTGCTTGCATTCCTGAACGTATGCAGATAGCCGCCGCTTGTGATGTCGAAGGTTCCGTTCGAGATCGTGGTATTGTTGAGGTAGAAGTGCTTCCCCGCCGAGATGCCCATCTGGAGCGTCTTGCCGCCGAGATCGAGCGTCGTCAGGCCGTCCGAATCCCTGTAGAAGCCCATGTTGTGCGGCACGGTGACGTATGACCGCTCCGCTTCCGCGAGCCGGAAATAGAACAACGAGGCGCTGGAAGTTCCAATGTCCGCTCCCGTGTTGGTCAGCGTGCCGCCCTTCAGGACGAACATGTACGACCTCAAGCCCGTCTGTCCGTTCTGATCGACCGTCGCCCCGGGGAGGATTTCCACATCCGCATATTGAACCGTCGTGTTTTCATACTGATGGCCTCCGCCAAGTTCGTTGAAGTATCCGTCGTGCTGGTTGTGTGCAGTGGAAAGCTTGACCGTGCCCGCCGCGATTTCGTTGCCGCCCGTATAGGGCTGATTGAGCTTGGTGGGAACGAATGTGCCCGCACCGCGCTTCACGAACCTCAGGCTGCCGGAAAGCGTCACGGACGTGTTCTCAACCGTCTGGCCCGAAGGCACGTCGATGACCAGCTGTCCGCCCGGCGACGAGGAATCCGTTATGGTGGACTCGTTAAAAGTCGATATCACAGAACAGGGAATCGTCATCGTATTGCCCTTCAGGTCTATCGTCGTGCCATCTCCCAATATGAAACCGAGCCCGGACAGATCGATTTCATCCGTGCCTTCCGCCAGAGAAAGCCCCGTCAGGACGTATGCCATCGGCGTTATCCCCAAGTTCGCGTTCGTCAGCACCGCGTACTCGGCAAGGGAACTGAAATGCACCTGCATGCTGGACGTCACCCCTTCCGTCCACTCGTGGGGGAACGGCGTCCCATCCGCCAGATAGTAGTCCCACTTGTCATCCCCTTCCTTTTCGAGATTCCATACCGCGTATGCCGGAGCGAGCGTCGATTTGACGTAAAGCCCGTCGCTGAGCTTTACAGCCTCCACGTCTGGCGTAACCGTCGCAAGGGAAAACGTTGCGCCGGGGCTCGAGAACGAAGGCCAGGAAACGAGCTGTTCGCCGACTTGAAGTTCACGTGCGCCGGTATCGACCGTCACGGTTGATCCTGCGTAGAACGTCGTGGCCGAGGCGTTGAACGTCCTGTTCGTGAAATAGCCGAGGTCGAGCGTCGTCGCCGTGTGGCCGCTCGCTCCAAGCGTGACTCGCATTGTCGGATAGGAACCCGTGTAGTTCAGGTTCGGCGCGTATTTCTCGTACACGACAATCGTCTGTTTGTCTTCCTGATTCGCCGCGCGCCCTGCATAACTGCCACTCGGCTCGAACACGAGAGACTTCACTGGAGAAACCTTATTGCCGTTCTGGTCGATTGTCCCGCGCACGATGAAGTCGCAATCGGGTGCGCTGCTGTCACCCATGGACATCTGAAACCCGGTATTTTCGGCTACGACTATGGTCCCGTTGCCGGAATACGTCCCCACCCAGCACATGAACTTGCGTCCATCGGTGAAATTGGTGAATGTCAACGAGTGCCCATTCATGGTGATGGTAAGTCCGACATAGCTGTTGTTGTTCCTATAAAAACACATCCCCCACGGATAAGGGCCGCCGATGGAAGCATCTGCTGAAAGATTCAGCGCACGAAGATAACCGACCCAGTTCGGCAAGTTCCATCCTGTCTCGGTAGATTCGTTATTCACCAACGCACCATTGCCGTCCGGCCCGTTGCCAGCAATGTCATACCTGTAGTTATGGGAACTAGTCCATATATTATTACCGGATTTTCCCCAGCCTTGGATATCCGCCGCTCCACCGTCTTCGACCTTGATTAAGGACTGGTTCGCACCCCATGGTGTCTCATACGAACGGGTTCGGGTCAGCAGGCCACCTTTCACAACGATCGATGTCGTGTCTGCTGCACCAAAGCCCGCATTCGTCTTCGACATCTTGAGCGTCCCCGCGCCGGTCTTCCACACCTGCAAATTCGTGCCGCCCGTCAGCGTCACGGCGGTGTTGTTGACGGTGACACCCGAATCGACGTCTATCTCGAGGACGCCTCCGGTGGCGGAAGAGGTGATCGTACCGGCCGCCGTGCCGAGTCCCTTCACGGTCAGCTTGTGCCCGGCGAGATCGACCGTCACGCCTGAATTGACCGTCAGCGCCGCATCAACGCTTTCATCTTCGGTCAGCGTGTAGTCCGCCGCAACTGGGTTGTCTATTGCCCACGACGGCGCAGCCGCCGCTACGCAGATTGCCGCAATCGCGGCGCGAATCATCTTTGCTTCCATACTTTTTGCCTTTCTATCCTTTGTTGAAGATTGGGTGTGTGCAATCATACGCGGCGTCGTTTCCGATGCCGTTCCATGCCTCTTCAATGCCGCCATTTGCAATTTGCCTTTCAAATCCGCAGGTCTCCCCATGGAAGTTTGAAGATATGTTAGCACATTCATCCGTGATTAGTCAATCCCCTCACGCGGATTCAGTGTAACGCGGGCGCATCTGCGTAATTCACCGCCGAGCCTTCTGATGTTTGGAAACAACTATTTGAAACAACTTGCCTTTGGCGCACGGGCTAACTCGCCCGTGCCCATTTGCAGGTCCTCAAACTACCACATTTCTGAATGTTCAAGGTGCGCCCGCAGGATAATGTTGTTCTTGACAGTTGTCATGGTTGTTTCCAAATCCCAATACGTATGGGTGAAAAACTCAGATGCGCCCGTGTAACGCGCGCCCCTTAAACCGCACCACGGGGCGAGGGCCGGCGTTGGGACCTGGGCGCAGTTCGACCTTCACCGGCTGGCCGTCCTTCCATTCGCAGTCCACCATCCAGCCGCCACGCGCGCAGAGGCCCTTGAACGAACCCTGTTTCGCCCACTCCTGCGGCAGGGCCGGCAGGAGGTCGATTCCGCCGCGATGCGACTGCATGAGCATTTCCGCGATACCGGCGACGGCACCGAGGTTGGCGTCGATCTGGAACGCCAGACCACGGTCCTTCGAGACTTGGAAGAGGTTGTTGTAGAGGCTACCCAAGTCTGCGTACGAGGAGAACCTGCGCATGCTTCCATCTGCGTTCACCGCAACTGTCGTCAACCTCTTCAGCGGGGCGTACGCACGCTTTGCCTCCCCGCAACGCGCCCAGAGGCACACGCGCCATGCGAGCGACCATTGGCCGCCGAGCCCGCGCGCGGCAAGGGACACCTTCGCCGCCTCGAAGAGCGTCGGCGTCTCGGGCGTGACCTGGTCCGACGGATAAAGCGCGTAGAGATGGCTGGTGTGTCCGAAATGGTCGTTCGGATCGTCGATGTCCTGCCGCCATTCCTGAAGCTGTCCCCAACGTCCGATGTGGGTCGGCTCCACGTCGGCGGCGACGCGGCGCAGCTTTTCCGCGTATGCCTTGTCGCCACCCAGGATCTCCGTCGCCTCCGCGACGGCCGAGAGCATGTCGCGTGCGAGCTGGTGGTCGATGGCGTTGCTGGGCATCACGGCCCGTTTGTACGGCTTCGCGATGTTTTCAGGCGACATCGAGGGGCACACGGTCAGCTTTCCCGTATTCGGATCGCGCGTCATGTACGAGACGAGGAAGTCCGCCGCACCCTTCAGCGTCGGGTAGTGCCGGGCAAGGACGTCGCGGTCGCGCGTGTAGAGCCAGTGGTACCAGATGTGCATCGCGAGCCACGTGCCGCCCGTCGGCCACATCCCGTAGCGCGGGGACGACGTAGGGGCCACCCATCGCCAGAGGTCGGTGTTGTGGTGCGTCGTCCAGCCGTCCGCCTCATAGACGTCGTGCGCGTATTCGCGGCCCGTCACGGCAATCTCGTCGCACAGCCGCCAAAGCGGCTCCGCGAGGTCGCCGAGGCCCGTCACCTCGGCGGGCCAGTAGTTCATCTGCGTGTTGATGTTGATCGTGTAGTTGGATCGCCATGCGGGGCGCATGTCCTTGTTCCAGATGCCCTGCAGGTTCGCCGCCTGGGTGCCGGGCTGCGAGGACGAGATGAGCAGGTAGCGTCCGTAGCGGAAGAGGAGCGCGTAGAGGTAGAGGTCATCGCCCTTGCCGTCGTTCGCGGCAATGCGCTCGTCGGTGGGCATCGACGGATGCGCGTCGGGCCCGAGCGAGAACGTGCAGCGGTCGGCCTGCGCGCGGTAGAACGCGACATGCGCCGCACGCGCCTTCTCGTAGGGCGAGCCGAGCGCCTTCCCGAGCGCGGCGCGGCATTTCGCCGTCGGGTCGCCGGTGAGGTCCCGGAAGTTTCGGTAGTTGGTGGCGATGGCCATGTAGATCGTCGCCTCGTCCGCGTCCGCGACGACGATCTTGTCGCCCGCTGCCTTCGCCGTGCCGCCCTTCACGCGCACGACCGCGCGCCCTTCGTATTTCAACGCGCCGCCCGCCGTCACGCCGCGCACGACGAGCGCGCCGTCCTCCACCGCGCACGACGCCGGACGCGGGGACTCGACGGACACATCGAACGCGATAGCACCGGGCCGGTCTGCCGCGGCGCGGTAGATCACCACGTCGTCCGTGAAACTCGCAAACGTCTCGCGCGTGAAGCGGACACCACCGCGCGCGAATTCCGCGCGCGCCACGGCGTCGTCGAGCGAAAGCGACCGGCGAAAGTCCTTCGTTTCGCCTTCTGGCAGGACATGACGAATCCTGAGGGTGCCGAACGGCTGGTAGGATGACGTCTGCGGCAGCTTGCCCGGCAAGGCCGCGTTGCCCTTCACGATCTCGCCCGCGAAAAGCAGCTCGCGGCTCCTCTTCAGCATTGCGGGCGTGATGGGCTCGTTGCCACGCCCGAACGGACGCCCTGTCCAGATGGTGTCTTCGTTCAGCACGAGGCAGTCGCTCTCCACGCCGCCGAACGCCATCGCGCCGAGGCGGCCGTTCCCAAGCGGCATCGCCTCGAACCAGTTCCGGGCCGGCTGGCGGTAGGACAGCGTGAACGGCTCCGCCGCGCCGGGCGAAACCGAGCTCGCTTGCGCATCCGCGCCCAACGCGGACAACCCGCCAAGCGAGAGGGCGAAAGCACCTCCCGCGCTCAAAAATGTCCGACGATCAAGCAATCCAAGTATTCTTCCCATTTTGCTTCTCCACGTTTCCTTTTTATTCAAACAGTCGCTCTACCGGAATTGCAAAATCGAGCAGATGATCTGTGCGAATGGACGAAGCAAGACGGCCGTCATACACGAGCACGGTGCGGACGGACATACCCGAACGGAAACCCACGGCATGGGCTTTGTCGTTTATCTCGGAAACCACGTCCAAACCGATGCTCTCACGGCGTTTTATTTCCACCAGATACGCCGTTGTCCGTGTCTGGAGCAGGAGATCGACCTGAACGCCGCCAAGGTCCGCAGATTTCGCGCGGCGATACGGCGCGGCGGAAAGCAGCGACGCTCCGTCTATTCCGAGCATTGGAAGCAGTGCTCTGTAATTTGAGATCACGAGGTTCTCGAACTGAAGCCCCTTCATCACGTCCCACCCCTTCAGCTCCGCAAGCGATCCGCACTGGAAAAGCTCCGCTTCAACCTCCTTGGCGTGCGGCTCGATGTGGTGTAAGTAGAATCGCGCGTAATTGTCCTTGAGCCTATACCGCACGATGCGTCCCACCCTTCCCGTACAGGGGTTGACTCCGCCATCCTTCGCGACGAACCCGGCAAGTTCCAATTCGGAGAGATGTTCCACCAGGTGCCCGTTCCGTTCAATGCCGAGCGTCTCCGCGATTTCGGCAGCGGATTTCGCCCCGTATGCGATCGCCTTGAGCAACGCCTTTCGCATCTGCGACTTCTTCCCGAATATCTGGCTGAATATCTGGTTGAAGTCGCGGAAGAGAATACCCTCCCGCGTGAAACACAGCTGTCGAATGTTCTCGTCTGACGAAACGCCGGGATTGATCTCTTCAAGATACTTCGGGACGCCGCCGGTCACGGAAAGGACATCCAGAACCTCGCCTATGGAAACGCGCTCCGCCGCCGTTCCCCAAAACGCCCTGCAGACTTGAAGCGGAAGTTCGTCTATGACAAAATCAAGCGAGTCGCGCCCGGCAAAGCCAGTCCCGTTCAAGATGTTCTCCGCAATCCAGCTTGAAACGCTGCCGCAAAGAACAAGGACGAAGTTGTTTCTGGTCTTGAAGAACCTGTCCCATGCGATCTTGAGCGTTCCGGCGAAGGAAACGTCATAGCCGCCCATCCATGAAATCTCATCAAGCAACACGACAAGACGTCCATCCCTTGGAAGCGAATTGCCGAGCATCTGGAAAGCCTGCAGCCAACTCGACACGGCCACGTCAGGCGCGTTCGTCTGCATGGACAGCTGTTCCATGAAACTACGCAACTGCACCTTGTTATTGACGCCTTCGCCCGGAGCTTGTCCCTCAATTGAAATGAAATGGTCGGAAGAACGCCTTGCGAACTCCGCCACAAGCGTCGATTTGCCGATTCGTCGCCTTCCACGAACCGTCACAAGGGAAGGCGTTGACTTCTGCCAAAGCCCATCCAGCCTATCTAAAATTGATTTTCTTCCTACGAACATCGCCTATGATCCTCAATCAGCGGGCACCATGATATCACAATTTGGGCACGAAATCAACCCCACAGCATATTTCGTGCCCGAAAATGCAATGTGGCTTTCGGGCACGAAATATCCCTATGGGTCATTTTCGTGCCCGTTTGGTGAATTGCCAAGCGAGAGGGCGAAAGCTCCTCCCGCGCTCAAAAATGTCCGCCGATCAAGCGATCCAAGTATTCTTTCCATTAGCCATCACTCCTAAACGCAGTTTTCTACGGCCGGTCCTTCTCCACGACGCGGCCGGGAAGATGTCCCTCCGCCGTGTACGACACCTTGCCGTCCGCCGCAATCAGTTCATTTCGTCCACGGGAAGAACGTGATGCGCAGTTGCGTGAGGGCGATGGGCACAAGTTCGACCGTCTCGGCCTTGTCGTTCACCTCCACCGCCGGGACGGGACTTCGCGGCGGATCAACTGCCCGGCCAGGCGCGTCGCGGCGCATCAGGCCCCAGCCGCCGCTCGACGTGCGCACAGCCTTGACCGCCAGGCGGCGATCCATTCCCTCGCCAACGCACGTGAAGGACGGTTTTCCCACGGCGTCTGCCACAAGCGCGTAGTTCCACGGCGTCGTCGGCTCCATCAGGCGCATCGGCATGCCGAGCTCCACGTCGCGCACGACGCCCGACGCGTCCCGCTTCAGAATCGGCCAGTCGGCCGCGGTGCGCCGCGTCTCCTTCGCGCCGATCTTGAGCGCGTAGAGCAGCGGCCCGCGAATGACAGCGAGCGAATCGTTCTCCCAGTGAGAGACGACGGGCTTCGACGGGAACGACAGCTCCACGACATCGCCCTTCTTCCAATCCCGTGCGAGGCGTACAAACATTCCGGGCCGTTGCGGGGCGTCCGGAGTCCGCGCCCTGCCGTTTACCTTCACCGACGCAGTCTTGCACCATCCGGGGATGCGCACGAAGAGCGGCCACGCGCCGCCCGCCGTCTCAACGATCTCAAGCCTCACGCCGTCTGAGAACGGATATCCGCCCGTCTCGCGCACCGTCGCAAGCAACGTCTTCACCGTACAGTCGCCGTAGACTACCGCCGCAAGCCCACCCTCGCGCTTCATCCACATGGACTCCGCCACCTTCGGCCATGCGAAGTGGAAGTTGGAGCGGCAGCATCCGTACCCCGCATACGGCCCGGCGACGGTGGAGAGCATCCCACGCCCGTTGCATGCGAACTTCAGCTCCTCATCAATGCACGCGGGCTGGTTGAGAAGGCAATAGTACCTGAGGCCGCGACCGTCTCCGCCGAGCGTGGCGGGCAGAGTGTTGTACGCCGCCATCTCAAGGTCGTCCGCGAACTGGGTATCGCCAAGCGCCTCCAGTGCCACCTGGGCGCTCAGGATGTGCTCGGCCGTGGCGCAGAGTTCGGTACCCTCGGTGGAGCTGCGGCTTGTGAGAGGCTCGGTTCCATTGACTGCGCAGTCGGGGCGGCCGCACTTCTTCATCGCCCAGCCTGACGGATCAAGCGCCGCGCGCACGGCGGTACGGTCCTCCTCGCTACCGCCGAGCAGCCACTTGAGCGCGGGCAGCTTCAGCCCCTGCATGTAGTTCACGATGTGTACGCGGTAACCGGGGTCGCTCGCGCCGCCTTTGTGGTAGAACGAGGTCCAGTCGGCCGACATTCCGGCCACGCGGCGCGCGAGGTCGGCCCACTCCCGCTTGCCCGTCTTGCGGCACAGCCACACGAGGACGTCGATTTCGTCCCCGCCGCGCGCAATCGCCCAGCGGGAATCCTTCGAAAGCGAATCGCCATTCTCGAATGCGGTGCGCTGGAACGCGAAATATCGCTCAAGGAACGGCACTACGCGCGGGTCGCCCGTCGCCTCGCACCAGTCGCGCAGCGTCCAGAGCACGATCATGTTCGCCCACCAGTTGCGATTCTTCGGACCAAAGTCGCCGTTCTCCCGCTGCGAGGCGATGTATGCGTCCACCCACTTCTTCGCGCGTGCCTTGAGCTCCGCGTCGTCAAGGGCGAACGCAAGCGAGAGGAGACCCTTCGCATAGTACGGCCCACGTTCCCACGCAAACTGCCCGCCGCGCGTGCCGCGCGTGATCCAGTCGCTCTTGCCGATGTCCTCGTACAGCTCCTCCGCATGGCCGGTCAGCCCGTCCCGCTGCATCTCCATCTGCTTGAGCAGCCACCCCTGCGGCCGGACACTCCCCGGCGGCAGACGCTCCATCGCGCAGGGCCGAACCGCCGCGCCATCCAATGCCCAACCCGCACCGGACACAGCCAGCACAAAACCGATTAGAACCTTTTTCATCTCATTTCCTTTTCGTACTTCATTTTCCTGCCGATTTCGCCACTTCCAGGACATAGTGGAAATCGCGCTTCTCGCCCTTCGCCATTTCAAGAGTCGTGTTGAACATCTCCGGGAAGGCGATGAAATAGAAGCCCGCGCCCTTGTACGTCTGCGGCTGGTGAAGCGTGTAGTTGGCGGTGGGACGGTCGGCGATGAAGGAGAGGCGCGTCGTGTCGCCGGTCCGCTTCGACTTCGCGTAAACGTCGATCCGGGGCGAGACGTCGCCGTAGCAATGCGCGTCGACGGAGCCAACCGCGTTCGTGTAGGCGTAGGTGAACGCGCCGCTGCCGGCGAGGCGGGCCGAGAAGCCCGCGTAGCCGCAGTAGTTGTTCGTCCCCTTCGCCTTGTCCCACTTGGGGATGCTGGCGGTGAAAGCAAGTTTCTCGAGGGCCTCGAAACGTCCGGTCCAGTCGAACGAATAGTCGCCGTTCGGCTTCACCGTCGCCTTCACGGTACGGTGTTCGCGCAGGATGGCCCTGCCGTCGAGTTCATACGAAAGCTCGGCCTCGAACACCGCGCCGTCGGACATGGCCCTCTCGCTGTGCGAGACCACCCTGTTCACCGCGCCCCTGTCGCGCGGCTCCCAGAAGTTGCGTCCGTTGATGAACTTCCACGAGTAGAAGAACGCAAGGTGCCAGACGTGGTCCCGCGGACGGGCCTGCGTGAGATACTCGTCGGACATACCGGGGACGAGCAGCTCGAAATAGGGCTTGCCCTCCGGCGGAACCGGGTGGTACACGAACGGCATGTTGAGCGCCTTGGGTGCGGGCGGCAGGAGATCGACCAGGTTGAGCAGCATCCGCTTGCACAAGGGCACATCCGGCGTCTCGTAGAAGCGCGGCCCCACGAGCGTCACCGCGCCGCGCCCGACGGCGTACTGCGCGATCGCCGTCGCGATGCGCCTCTGTCCGGCATCCGCCACCGTCATCAGGCTCCTGTCGCCCGTCAGGTACATCCCGTGGATCCACTTGGGGATTGCGGCGAACTCGGCGTCAAGGCGCGGTTTCTGCGGCAGGCCCTCGAAGAGCTTCGGACAGTTTGGAACCGCCACGCCGCCCTTCTCCGGCCCGTTGATCGTCAGCACGCCGCCGTACGAGAAGCCCAGGCGCCTGGCAAACGCCCCGCTCCACGCATCGGTGCCGCACAACGTGACCACGTGGACGCCTTCTGCTGCGGCGCGGTAGAGCATCTCCACGTCGCCGGACGTGTAGTACGGGTGCTGGGTGACGAAGATGACGTCGGGCAGCTCGCCGCGCGCCAGCGCGTCGGGGTCGAGTTCCGCGACGTCCAGTCCCCATTTCTTGAAGAAGGGAAGCATCATCGCCCCCCAGCAGCGGACCTTTTTCGCGGCGTGGCGCGGCTGCACCGTCGCCTCGATTTTCGCCGCTTCGCCGCACGGCACGGCAATCAGCGCCTTGAGGTCTTCGCTTGTCTTCACCCCCGAAAGGGAATGGCCTGCGAGGTAACGCCCGACTTCAGACTCAAATGAAGGCTTGGCTTTCTCGGCATATCCGCTGGCGGCGATCGTCGCCACGAGTAAAAGCGGGAGCCTAATGAAATTTTTATACGTTGTTTTCATTTATTGTTTGATCCTTTCTCAAATCGTTGGTCTCCCAATGGAAGATGGGCGGTATGTTAGCACACTCTTCCGCGATTCGTCAATCCCTCGGCGGCGTTTTGCGGTGTTTGAAGAAGTTTATGGGGATGGCTGGTAGTGGATGGTGACGTGAAACGTGAGACGAGAGACGAGCTGGACATTAGACGGTGAGACGTGAGACTTGACGTGAGACCAAGAGACTTTGGGATTGCGGGGAACGCTTCGCCAGTGGCCTTGCGGTCGAAGTCACGGCGAACGTCAAAAGCATGGGAACAAATTACGACATAACCAAAACGCCGTATTGGGGGAAACGATGATCTGTCGTAACCACAGGAATATTCTCTGTCAACGCTGTCGCGATTATGAATCGGTCTGCCGGATCATGGTGGATCTGCGGAAGTTCCGTGGCCCTGAACATCACCTCTTCCGTCAATGGCGCAAGATTGACACCGTACTTTGCCATAAAACGGGAAAGAAGCCTCCGCGGTGGCATCGGCAAGACGATTCCTCCGTCATGCCACTTGAGCGAAATCTCCCATTCAGTAATCGGGCTGATGCACAAATCCTCCGCCTCTCGCATGGCGTCAAGGGTGTCTCTGGAAAAACGTCCCAATTCTCCGTTGGCAAGCCATAATACCGCGCATGTATCAAGGAGTAGCCGGCGCATTGCATGCCTCCCAATCTCCCGATCCGTCCGCAAACAAGTCGCAATTGATCTTTATCTTCCCGGCGAGGCCGGGGATGGGCGAGAGCGATCGCGCCTTGCGCTCAATGGGCACCACGCGCGCGACAGGACGTCCGTAGCGCGTGATGGTGATTGTCAGCATGTTGCGCTCAACCTCCGCCAGCACGCCAGAAAAGTTCGCTTTAGCTTCGTTGACATTTAAAACTGTAGGCATCGTCCCGACTCCTTAAAATGTTTAACCAAGACGGGAATAGAATATCAAACCTTGGTCTGTTGGTCAAGATGGCGCGTTACGCCGAAAGCAACATTCACTCGGGAAGCGACCAGTGTCGCTTCCCCGAGGAGGAGCACATCGAATACTTGCCGTGGCACGTTCCTTTCGGATGTTCGTGCTGGCAGTAGAAGAACGGCTTCGCGCCGTACAGCTCCGCCGCATGCACGCGAAAATATTCGTCAATCGGAAGATTGAGACTCGACCACTGCGCACCGACGAACGTCGGGCGCGTGGCGGCAGAAAGCGCGTCGCCTGGATTCGGTCGTTCGTCCTCCACTTCCGGGACATCATCCATGAACACGAGCGCGTTGGCCGCCTTGAGCCGCAGATCGTCCCTGTGCAAATTGACAAGAATCGTGCAGAGAAACGAAAAATACGACTCCTCGGACGGAAAGTCACCCTGGGCTTTCACGGCACGGGCAAGCGTGCGTATGACGAGGTCCTCGGACAACGCCGCATCAGAACAAAGCCGAAACGCCAGCTTGTAGAGACGATCTGAAAAGGACGCGACGAGCGCCTTTGCGCCCGCCTCCGGATTGGATCGTATCTGTTCCCAAATTGGCATACCCAACATGTATAACGCATGATATCAATATTCGGTTGGGTATGATCGTTGAAAAACTGACAACGTCCTTCGCACTACATCTCCATCTACTTCGCAAGCCAGCCCTGTAGCCTGACGCTCCCCGAAGGTGGGGCTCCCCTATATATATAAGGTCGCGCGCGTAACATATATTATAGGAGCACGCACGAGGGAGATTTCGCTCCCCCTTCACCCAAAGCGCATTGATCGGAGTCATGGAGTTATCGAGCCGTTCTGAAGAATTTCTCCAAGGCTCGCCTTTCAAAATTTTTCGTCTTTTGCCCCCTTGACGGCAGCTCACTAAAAAGATATACTATACGCTCCTTTTTGGGGTGAACTCAAGCATGAGCGAGCTTCAGAAACCAGGAGAGTAAACAAAAATGAAGATCAAGAGCAAAACTGCCGTGAAAACCGTCACGGCGCCAAAGACCCGCACAGTGGTCAAAAAGGCGACCACCAAGGCCGCCAAGCCCGTCGAGAAGTCGGTCACGTTCACCGTGCACGCCGAACCGGGCAAGACCGTCTACCTCGCGGGGACGTTCAACAACTGGGATCCCACCGGCAAGAAGATGCTGGAAAAGAAAGGCAACGGCGTCTACTCGGTCGCCATCAAGCTGGCTCCCGGCACGTATCAGTACAAATTCGTGATCGACGGCACATGGTGCGCCGATCCGGAGAACAGGGATTTCGTGCAGAACGACCACGGCACGCTCAACAGCGTAATCACGGTTAAGTAAAGGATCCGTTCCAGACTACCGCCTCGTGCGGGATTGTCTCCAACGGGCAGCGCCCGACCAGGCTTTGCAGCCGGGTCGGCGTTTTTTTTGCATTCCACCCGCAGGTGTAGGCGAGCCAGCCGATGATGTTCTCCGGTGAGACGCCTGCCGCTCGGAACGCCGCAAGGCGAGTGTCGCCATGGCGCTTTGCTAGACGGCGGCCATCCGGCCCCACGACGAGCGGTACGTGACAATAGGCGGGCGGAGCATGCCCCAGCTGGCGTGCCACGAGTATCTGAGGCGGTGTGGCTGGCAGGAGATCGTCGCCCCGCACGACCTCCGTCACGCCCATCAACAGGTCGTCAACTGTGACGGCCAGCGTGTAACCGGCACCGTCTGGATCGCGCGCGAGGGGAAAATCGCCCAGCGTGCGCGATACGTCCTGCTCGTACGGATCTGCGAAGGCGTCGTCGAAGCGCACGGTCGTTCCGTCCGGCACGCGGAGACGCCAACACGGGATTCGCGGCGCACAGGCCGCCGCCGCCTCGTTCCATGAGGCGAAGCGTCCGCGGCAGGTGCCGGGATAGAACAACTGCTCGCCGGCGTGAGGTGCGGACTGCGCGCTCGTCACGTCCTTGCGGCTGCAAATGCAGGGGTAGGCGTCAAGGCGGGCAAGGGCGTTGCGGTACACGGCGCGGCGTTCGGACTGCACGTACTCCTCGTCCCAGTCGAAACCGAGCCAGCGGAGGTCCTCGACGGCTGCGGCGGCGGCACCGGGCTTGTCGCGGGGGTGGTCAAGGTCCTCCATGCGGAATACGACCTTCCCGCCGCACGAACGCGCGCGCAGCCATGCTATCATGAAAGTACGCGCGTTGCCTAGGTGCAGAGCCCCCGTGGGACTAGGCGCGAGGCGCCCGACGTATCCGCTCATTGCCGCTTCCAGAAATCGAGCCAGGCCGAAATGAAAGCCTCGCGCGTCTCGTCGTCAAACACCGCAGCCGTGGCCCCGTACATGGAACGCGTGCGCACAAGCGCCTCGACATACTTCGCGCGCAGGCGCTCAAACGGGCGATATGGCAGTTTCGGCGCGCCCACTTCAAGGAAATAGGCCATCGACCATGCAATGCGGTACTTCGCGGCTATCTCCTCCTGCGTACCGTCGTAGAACTCCAAATAATCCATCTCCAGGACGGCTGGGATGTTCTGCGCCAGTTCGGCAGCGTACTCATGCACGTATGCCGCCGCCTGCACGTCGCGGTCGAACACAATCTCGCCATTCCGGTCGAAATGCGAATACTCGAAGAGCTTGGCATGGCCCTCGTTGAACCACGGGGAACTTTCGATCATCGACCCCGCGTATGCCAGGTACTGGTGAAACGCCTCGTGCCAGACTGTGTGGATCAGCTGCTCCGCGCCGCCTTCAGGATGATAGAGCACGAGTTCGCGATGCGTCGGACTCCAGAGCGCAGCGGTCCATTTGTGCTGCACGCCTACGTAGGCGAGATACTCCTCCTTGCTGCGGAACACGCGCACGACCGCTGTCTGGTTCGTTGCCGAAAGCGCACTCGGCACGCACTGCGCGTATGCGCGGCGCAGACGTGGCAGGTCGTTCGTAAGCGTCGGGATGAAGGTGCTGCGGACGACTGGATCGACGTCGTCTACGATCAGGACGTCTTCGGCCGACGTGGAATGCCAGTCGTCGTAGTTCACCACGTTGCCGCGAACGTCCCTCCACAGCAGCTCACCTTCTTCCGCCTCCTCGGGCGGAAGCTTGTCGGCGGCCGGCTCGGTCCGCGAACGCGCAGGCGGCACGGATATCTCGTCGAGAAAAGCCTCGTCGAACCAAGACTGCACCTCGTTCATGTCGGCACCAGGTGCCGCGATGAGGGAGGCTAGGTACCAGTCAGAAACCTCATTCCGCTCGGGAGTACGCGGACGGAACGCGCAGATGAGCGCATGGTCGTTCGTAGAGGAATAGTACACAATGTCCATCAGGTTCTGCCGCTGCGAACGGCGCGGCTTCACAGGCGACAGCACGTCGACCGGGGCGATGGCCTGCACCGCCTCGTTACGCTGTTCCAGTCGCTTGGGGTCTATGGTCCGCCGCTTCAGCGCGTCGTAGAATGCGCGCCGCGTACTCACTGTGCCGGGTGCGTCCATGGGCGGCTGGGCGAAGAGACGGGCGATCTGCAGCTGGTTGCCCTCATAGTCAACCCACCTGCCGCGCAGCGTGGCAGATACCCAGAGGTCGAATACGTCAAAACGATCCTCAAGCCTGCTCTTGCCGGTCGTGGAGGTGACGAGATACCCTTCCGCCTTTGGAAGAGTAAAGGGTCGCGCCTCCGAGCGGGCAAGCCCCGGAAGAGAGATTCCAAGATCAGGACGCCATACAGGATCCGTGAACCTGGGCGCCGCCTCAACCGTCAGCCCTAACAAGGCTGCCGCGATATACACTTTCGAACGCATAAGACATGCAACTCCCCAGCAGCACCAGCTGCCAGCTCATGTAAATCCAGGCTAGAAGTATAGGTACGGCCGCAAAGGAGCCGTACATGGCGCTGGACCTGGAAATGCCAACGCCGAACGCCGTGCAGAGCTTCATCCAGCCGCCCACGAGCAACGCCGTAATGATGCCCGCTCTAAACGACGCACGGAAACTGATGCGCCTGTTCGGCATCATCTTCAAAAGCACGGCGAATGCCAGCGAAGCGAAGATAAGCGTGATGAAAAAGCCGAAAAGACGCGACGTGAGGAGGGTGACGAGGGAATCCCCGACCCAGCGCGTATAGCTCGTGGCACCAAGCGTCGCGTCCAATGCCGTCTTTATCAGGCGAAGAATAGGAAGTGACATCGCCAGAGAAAGGAAGGTAGGCAAGGCAATGACGATGAAAAGGTAGACTATAACCTTACGCCAGATTGGGCGTACCTTGTCGACGTGCCATACCTCGTTGACGGCTACCTCAACCTGCCCCAGCGTGGAGACCACCGTCCAGATCAGCATGGCAAAGCCGATCCAACCCAGCGTGGACAGGTCAACCTTGTCGATGCGGTCGAACATCTCGTTCGCGAACTGGCGTCCCTTCTGGGCTAGGTCCTTTGATGCCTCCGCCTTGAAATTTTCAAGCTTTACCTTGTCGTCCACGACGGCCTGCGCGGCGGCATCCGCCTCGCGCGGGGCGGAGGCAGCTGCGGAGGCGGCATTCTTCTGGGCAGTCTCCACCTGCGTGATGAACGCATCGATGTGCTCGTTGATTTTCTCGCGTGCAAAGTTGCCCACGCCGCACGCCTTGGCACATACCATCAGCATGCAGACGACCGGAACGAAACCGAGGATAGAAAAGTAGGTGAGCCCCGCCGCGTGCAGGCCGCAACGGTGTTCGCTGAAACTCGATACGGTAGCCGACACGAACCGAACGACCTTCACGCCGACGCGCCGAAAGAACCCGGACGCGCCGAGATCGACGTCCCAGCACCCATCCTTGTAGAATGCAAAGGCACCTTTGAACTTGTTGATCATGGATGATGATTTCTCCTAGCGCGCACAGTATACCAAAAAAACCTCGGCTATGGTATACTATCCGCCATGCGTTTTTGCCGCCTTATCGTTACCATTGCCATCGGCGCGCTCGCCGTCGGCGTGCCACTTCTGCTCGCGCGCTCCAACACGAGGACGACGCCGCGCCGCGTCGAATGGCCAGTCATGGGCACCGTCGCTGGCCTCACGTTCCGCGGCGGAGAAGCGTCGGCGCATGATGCCGTCCGAGAATCGGTGCAGCAGACCTACGTGCGCCTGAACGCGCTGCTCTCCGCCTGGGATCCCGATTCCGAACTGTGCCGCCTCGCTCGCGCGGGCGATACAAACGCCTTTGCTCACGCCTCGGCAGAGGTGCGTCCCTGCTATCAGGCGGCGCTCGACCTCGCGGCGGCGTCCGGCAACGCCTTTAACCCGCGCGTCGGCGCGCGGCTGCGCGAACTCGGGTTCAGCCACGGACAACCCTTCTGCGACTTCGACCTCGGCGCGATCGCCAAGGGCTTCGCCGTGGATGCCGCCGTACGCGCGCTCCCCTCCAACCTCCCCTTCGACGGACTGCTCGTGGACCTCGGCGGCAACCTCCGCGCCGTACGCGGTAGCTGGCGCACTGGCGTGCGCAATCCGTTCGGCGACGGACTCGCCGCCGCGCTCGTCCTCGCCGATGGCGAATCGGTCGCGACAAGCGGCAACTACGAGCGGTTCGTCGAACGCGACGGCAAGCGGTATTCGCACATCCTAGACGGACGCACCGGCGACCCCGTCACGGGCGTCGCGGGCGTGACGGTGGTCACTCCGCCCGCGCTCGGCGCGACGCTCGCGGACGGACTCTCCACCACGCTGTTCGTGCTCGGTCCAAATGAGGGAGTTCGTTTCCTGCGCGAATACGCAGAAACATACGGCACCGCGCAGGTTCTCTGGATTCCCGATACGCCGGCGAATCCCGAAATCCTCGCGACGCCCGAAATGGCCGCGCGTCTAGCCGACGCAGCCTTCCCGGTCCGCGTGGTGCGCTAGGCGCTCGCGACCGTGACCTTGCCGAGCTTCTGCACTTCGGCCGGCGTGAGCGCGGCGAGCGCGTCGATCAGCGCGACGGAAAACGACGCTGGCCCCTTTGCGACCTTCAGCGCCTTCTCGGTTGCGATGGCCATCACGATGGATGCGGCAAGAGCCGCCTCCCACCGCGCGCGCGTGCCGAGCGCGCCGAGGAACGCGGCGCAGAGCGCGCCCTGGATGCAGCCTTCGCCCGCGAAGCGCGGACGCGCCGCGTGCGGCATGGCCACCACGGGCGCGCCCTCGGCGGCCACATAGTCCGTATCACCCGCCACGAGCACCGCAGCGTGCGTCACGCCCGCGAGGCGCTGCGCGCCCTGCACGGCGTCCTCGCTCGGAATGAGCGACTCGCAGCCGCGTCCGCCCGTGGGTGCGCCGGCGAGGAACATGACTTCCGAGCCGTTGCCGCGGATCACGGCGGGGAAGCGGCGCATAAGCTCCTTTGTGGCGAACGTACGGAGCGGCAGCGCGCCGATGCCGGCCGGCACGAGCACCCACGGACGCGCCGCGCTGTTCGCGTGAGACACTGCGGCGCGCATCGACTCCGTCTGAGGCTTCGTCACCGACCCCATGTTTACGAGAAGTCCGTCCGCCGTGCGCGCGAGCTGCGTAGCCTCGCCCATGTCCTCTACCACCACCGGCGAGGCACCCGCCGCGAACAGCGCGTTTGCCGCCTGCGTGGCGCCGGCGAGGCTCGCGAGACATTCAACCAAAGGATTCTTCGCGCGCAGCGTCTCCAACGCATCGGCCGTAGTTTGCAGTATAGACTCCGCTGTCACGCCCGTACGCATCTCGGGCGTCTTTTTCTTGCGAACGATCAGCTCATCTGGTGAGAAATCGTCGTCCTGCATCATCTCTTCGTTATCACTCATGGCAACCTCCTATTTAGGCGTCGCTGATATAATACGAAAAATCGGCGGCGGAGTAAACACAGAAATACAACCAAATTAAACTTGCGTAAAATTGCGCGTTCAGCGATACACCTCACCAGCCCACTCGTATGGCTCAGAATGCACGTCCCCGCGCGTCGTCTCGACCATGTACCTGAGTACCCGCCGCGCGTCGAACAGGCGTCGGTAGGCCGCGCGCCCGGCTGCCGCGACCTGGCGGCGCTCCTCGTCGTGGCGGTTGAACCATCCGATTCGGTCTGCCAGCTCCTCTGGCGTGTGGAAGTAAGCCGTTTCCTTGCCGGAGAAGAAATGCTGCATGTCGTTGCCGTCGTACTGGAACGTCAGCACGCCGTTAGCCATCAGGTGCGTGACGCGGTCGGAGGCATACCATTTCCAGCCCTCGAAGCGGTTGATGGAGAGCCCCATCTTCGAGGCGGCTATCGCCTCCTCGTAGGCGCGACCGACGACGAGCGGCGCCGCGTCCATGCCGAACAGACCGAAGCGCACGGAAGGGTCGAGCCGCGCGCGCAACTTGTCGAGCAGCTCGCGCCGCGCGTCCGCAAGCGCGGGACGTCCCGCGAAGAAGAGATCCCACCTGAACTCCGTCTTCGCGGAGTTGTCCTCCACCTCGTACGAGGGGTCGCTCGGATTCGGGAAGAATCCCACCACGTTGCGCCCCGTGGTCCACCGCTTCAGCACGTCGCCCGCAGTCGTCACGAAGATCGCGTCGCACGACTCCATGCGCCGCTCAATCTGCGCGCGGCAGTGCTCCGTCTCGACTGGGTCGCAGTTGATGTGGACGATCCGCACGCCGGGACACACCTTGCGCGCCGCCGCGAGCGTCTCGTTCGTCACGTAGTCGCAGTGCGAAATGAAGACGAAGTCCGGCTTCCAGTTCCGCACCGTCTTCACGAGCCGCGCGTTCATCATCTTCGCACCGACGTTCCGCATGAAGCCGAGCGGCGCGAGGAAACGCGTCACGTCGCGCTCCGAGAACGTGGCCATCTCCCACTCGTTGCGTATCGCCCCCGCCGCAAGGCGCATGTCGATCCCCGTGCGCCCGTTACCCCAGTGGCGCACGAGGAAGTTTCCGACGAAGAGGATGCGCGGAGGCTTCCCGTCGGCGGCAGTCGCTGTTTTTCTCATGCGCACGATTATACCACAATTCCGCCGGGGACGGAATTATGGTATAATTTACCGCATGAAAAAATTGGCTCTTGCATTTCTATTCGCCGCTGCGGCCGCAGTCGCCGCCGATGAAAAACCGCTGCCCATCTGGCGCATGCCCCAGCTCTGGCCGCGCCACATGCAGCTGCGCGGACAGCTGGCCGACGTTCTCAAGCGCGGCGACGCCGCCCGAATGGAGGAAATCTGCCGGGAGGCCCTGCGCGTTTTCCCCGGCGACGCCACCTGGCACTACAACCTCGCCTGTGCGGTCTCCCAGCTCGGAAAATCGGCCAATGCCCTCGACGAACTGGACAAAGCCATTGATTTCGGCTTCAGGAACGCAAAACTCATCGACAAGGACCCGGATTTCGCCCGCATTCGCGAAAATCCTCGTTTCGCCGAACTGGTCAAGAAGGCCAGCGACCTAGCGGGAAAGCCGGTTCTCGGCCGTCCCGAAACACGGTCTGCCAATGCACTGCCCAACGGGAAGCTCGTCCTGGACGACACAAACGTGACATGGAACTTCGACATCGGCGTCTTTGAGGCGCACTTCCGCATCGCGGAGCCCGCCACGCCCATCGCCTCACAGGCAGGTGCGTTCGACAAGTCGGAGCCAAAATCCCCCGAGCTCCCCTACGTCAGGACCTGGATCTCCGACGGAACGGGGGCCAGCAATCTTGGTGACATCTACGTCAACCGGGACCATGGGCACTCCCCGCTAACCGTCGGCGACTTCCCCGGCATCGTCAGCGTCAAGTACTGCCCGGCCGCCCATGCCGCGCAACTCGACTTAGACCACCCCAATACGCTGTTCCCGAATTGCGCCGTGTTCGGAAACATCTCGCGCGCCCGCCTCGGCGGCGCCTTCTGGCGGTCGCTCGGACGCGCATCCATGACCGACTCCGGCCTCGCTATGCGCATGCACCTTCTCTACCGCAACAACCAGTTCTGGGTGATGCCGGCGCACCATGACTTCGGAAAGAAGGATATCGGCGACGTTTTCCCCGGCATCGCGCCGTTCCAGTTCATCACAGTAGGATCGTCCTGGTCCGACCAGGGATTCCTCCGCGCAGCACTCGCCGCGTCCGCCAGTTTTCCGAAAGAGACGAAGCAAGCCATCATCCGCCAGCACCTGATGGGGCCCACGCTCCAATGGCTCATGCGCAGTGCGCAGAGGGGCGTGAAGACGGAGGACGACTACCTTTCGCCCAAGGCCCACCCCGCCGCCTTCCCAGGCTCGCGCCTCGACAGGGTACGGCTCGTCGAAAAGGCCCACGCGCTACGTCCAGAGCAGATTCCGCCCCTCGCTGCGCTTAACCTCATCAACTCGAAGATTCGCCCCCTGCGCTATCCCGTCCCGGTGCGTGACTTTCCGGACACATCCTCGGAAATCCTCTACAACACCCCAAGTGCCATTTGCTTCGTCCTGCGCGCACCCGATGGCATCCGCAAGTTCCAGTTCCGCGCGCACGGGGAGGGAGCCTCGCGGACGGCCGCCACGGTCTTCACCTGGCGCGTGATGCATGGCGACGCCTCCGCCGTCAAGATCGCGGCGATTCCCGACGATGCCAACGCCACCCCCGAAAAGGGCTTCGTCCAGATCACCGTAGACCGGCGGAACATCAAGGAACGAATCGACGTGGCCTGTTTCGCGAAAGCGGACAGCACGGAATGGGGTGCGCCTTCCTTCATTTCCTTCTTCCCCATTCCGCAGGAGGCGCGCGTATACCGTCCGGACGGGAAAATCGCCTCAATCGACTATTCCAATCCCGAAGGCGTCTACTCCGACCCACTCGTGTCGCTTCCCCGCCACTGGAAAGACACCTATTCCTACGACGACACCGGTAAAATGCTCGGCTGGACACGCAGCTACAACGGACGGGACACCGCCTCGTTCACCGCCGCAGGCGACCGCATCGTGGAGCGCAATGCCGATGGCACGCCCGCAAAAGCCGTGCACGTGAGGTACGTCCCCCGTTCGTCAAGCGACAAGCTCGAACCCCTCACGCTCTCGTACCTCGACGACGGCGAACCCTTCGACGTCAAATGAAACTCGTCCTCGCACCGCTCGCGGACTTCACGAACGCCGCCTTCCGCAAACTCGCCTACGAGCTCGGCGCCGACCTCACGTACACCGAGATGGTCAGCGCCGCGGCGCTCGCGCATGGGTCGTCCCCCACTCGACACCTCTTCGAAAAACTCCCCGGCGAGGGGCCCGTCGCCTGCCAGATATTCGGACACAACCCCGACGAACTCGCCTACGCCGCACGCGAAGCGACGGCGCTCAAGCGTTTCGTCGCCATCGACCTCAACGCCGGCTGCCCCATGCCGCGCATCCGGCACGAAGGCGACGGCGCGGCACTTGTGCCGCAGCCCCAGCTCGTCCACGACCTCCTCGTTGCCATCAAACGAGAGACGGACCTCCCCGTCACGCTCAAAACGCGCCCGGGGCCGAGTCCTGACCGCGTGACGATGTTCGAGCTGCTCGACGCGGCCGAGACGGCGGGATGCGCGGGCTTAACCCTCCACGCCCGTTTCACATCTCAGATGCACGGCGGTCCCGTACATCTCGACCTCCTCGCGGAACTGGTCCAGCGCGCGCACATCCCCATTACCGGCAACGGCGGCGTACACAATGAGGAAACTCTCAAGTCCATGCTGGAAACGGGCGTCGACGCCGTGATGCTCGGACGCGCCGCCATCACGAACCCCGCGCATTTCGCCGCGCTCAGGGGACTTCCCGCGCCGTCGCCTAAGGAACTGTACCTCCGGCACATCGGCTACCTACTCGATCTCCAGAAACAGCTCGCCCGCAATTTCCCGGACGACCACGTACCGCAGCCGGACGGCTTCGTCTCCGTCGCCCTGCACCGGCACCTGTTCCACTACTTCCGCGGACTCCCCGGCGCCGCCGAAATCCGCCGCCGCCTCAACACCATCCGCACACTAGACGAAACCCTCGCCCTCGCCGAATCCTTCGCCTAACCCCACTAGGACGAGACTGGTTCAGTCGCCGTCTCAAGCACCTTCACAGCACGGCAACCGCCCCACACAAACAGACGCCACGGGCGGATGTTACGCACAACCTTAACCACCTGATCATTCTTGTCCAGAAACGTCGCGTCGATCGCGAAACGCATGAAGCATGTGTGGATGGCGTTGCACTTCAGTATGAGCATCCCCTCACCGGGCGGAAGGCTTTTACGTCCCATGAGCCCCTTGAGCCGCTGCCATAACGTCCGTGCAACCTCCGCCCGCACTCCGTTGACTTCTGTCTTCTCCACGAGAACACCTGCGCTAGACTTCCTCGGCAAGCACGCAGTCTCCTCCGTGGAACACGAGGACGAGCCGGTGGAGGGTCACTCGCGGGAGGGCCGCGCTTGCCGCGACCTCAACGGGCGGGACGCCCACCACCCCGACGGGAGCGCTGTGCCACTTGGCGACGAGGGCGGGGTCGGAAGAATACTGGTCGAGCTGGTCGATGGCCTCGGACTTGATCTTCGCGAGCTGTTCCGGCGTGGGCACGGGGTCGCCCGCCTTCACGTACTTCATCTCGATGAGCGCCGCGTGGGCAATGTCCGGCCAGCGGTCGAGGCGAGGCGCAAGGGCCAGGTCATAGAAGCCGCCGCCCGCTTCGCGTTCGTGGCTCACGAGGTACGGCCCCTTCGCGGCGGTCAGGAGCGCGACGAGGGTGGACTGCACCACCTTCTCGCCCTCAACCGCGTCGCGCACCGCGAAGTTCTCCCTCACGATCCCAGTGAGGATGCCCATGAAGCCGTTCCATTCGCCGCGCCTTGCGAACGCGACGAGCTCCTTGTTGATGTCGAACATCCGCTCGTCGATCTTGTAGATGTCGGAGTAGGCGTCGGGAATCATCGTCGCCGCAAGGTGCTTCAGCGTCTCGTTCGGGATTCCGAACCGGGTCAGCTCAAAGTCGCTGCCCGTGATCGTCGTGATGCCGAGCCAGTAGAGGAGCGAGGTGAAGTTCTCCTTCTTTGAAAGCGTTTTGGCCTGGAACGACTTGATGATCGGCTCCTCCAGCGTGCCGCCCGCCAGCAGGTTCTCGAGCACGTGGAAATTGCCGTTGAGCCGGCGATCCATGGTCACGAGGTGGCGGATCTTCGCGTAGTCCGTGCGCAGGTTCTCGTCCACCATGTCGTTGGGCCATACCTTGGCGTTGACGAGCTGCTCGAAGAAATAGAGAACGAGAGTCGTGTTGGCGACGGAGGGCGCGGAGGCGCTGCCGAACCGGTAGTTGTCGTACCAGGTGATCGCGGCGTCGTATGCCCTGTCCGCGTCGAACCCGCACCGCGGCGCGTAGTAATCCGCCATCGCGCGGAGGTCGTCGTGGCGGAAGCCGGTGAGGTCGGCGAACTGCGGACGGAGCGAGATGTTCGTGCCGATGTTGAAGCCGCTCGTCACGTCATCCATCGTCACGGGCGAGACGCCCGTGACGAACAGACGCGTCACCGGCGCCTCCGTCCCGGAGGTGGCCGCCTTGAGCCTGGCGAAGAAGTTCTTGAAGAATCCGTCTCCGTGGCAGAGCGCGTTGTAGGCGGTCACCCCGCTTTCTGCGAGGATCGTATTGGTGAAGTTGTCGTATTCGTCGATGATGACGTAGAGTTTCTTGCCGGAATTCTTCATTCGCAGGGCAATCTTGTTGAATTTGTCGCCTGCCATCGGCTCTTTGAGAACGGCCTCGGGGAGACCAGATGGAAGGTCATCCGCATAGTTCATTACGAAGGCATCGCAACAATCGGCGGCATATTTGTTGAAAGACGCCTGAACCTCCTGGGCATCTTTCGACACGGCGGAGAAGTCAAACTTGAGTACAAGGTACTTGCCACGCTCGTCGGTCGGTTTTGCGCCGATGTCGGTCCCCGCGAAGAACTCGTCGAACCTGTCGGAGTACCGCACGTCGTAGTACGCCTCCAGAATCGCCGTCAGCAGCGACTTGCCGAACCGGCGCGGCCTGAGGAACACCGCGTAGCGCGTTGTCTCCAGGTCGCGGATCTTCGCGGTGCGGTCGACGAACCAGGCGTTCGCCCGCCTGATTTCGGCGTAGTCCGCCACGCCGTAGAGTATGGGCCTTGTCTTCTCCATGGCGCACAGTATACCACAAATCGCCGCAGCCGTGCGGAGTGAATTTCACCCAATCATCTCCTTCGCAATTTGATTGCGCAGAGGATTTCCCCTACTTGAGGATTTCGGATTCAGGGAGCGGGGAAGACTTCGCCGCCTTGCTCCATCTGGGGTTCGAGACAAACGATTTCTCGACCGAATCCTTGACCATCAGCTGGATGATGCATCCCGTAACGCGCGAGCCCGTTGTCTCGGACTTCGCGGACGAGTTACCGCCCCTATACCTTGTCCTTCTTGTCGTCGTAATGATCTTCTTGCGCACGAGCTTCTCTGTCGGTGACGTAACGACGGTCTTGAACACGCCCTTCTCGTCCAGAGTGACCGAAATCGTCTTGTCGCCGAGCATCGCTTTCTTCCCGTCGGTCGTGCCGATGAAATAGCACTTAAGCTTCACGGAACCGGCTTCGGGAAGCGTCTTGCCGGTGAATGACACGGTGACCGGCCATGACAGGTTGCGGCTCGTAGTCTTTGTCTGAACCGATGTCCGCGTGCGGCGTCCCCCTGACCTCTTCGCCCCTTTGCTTTCGGACGTTGACTGCATCGCCGTCGAGTTGTCAACGTGCAGCGAACTAATGTAGCCGGGTCCCTCTGCGGCCGACGCCGTGAATGTCGCCGCACACAGCAGCGAAACTACTATTTTCAGCAATTTCATTTGTTTCTCCTTTTTGTTTTTTCAAACTCATAGCATGGCGTAGCCCATGTAGACGTAGCGGTAGTCCTCCGGATCGTAGACATACTCGTGCCCGTGTGGAGGAGCCTCGCGGATGAACGCGCCGTCCCGCACCGCGAGGAGCCGCGTGAACGGTACAGGCTTCCACGTCCCCGTCGAGAGCGGCTTCGTCGAGAAGATCAGCGCGTCATCGTCCTGACAGTAGTGCAGGGTCTCTCTCAAGTTCGTGTGGACGTACATTACCTCGCCGTCGTATATGAGCAAGTTGAGCTTGTTCCCATCCGCGAGCGCGGCAATTTCGGTAGCAAGCACCTCGAAGCGCCCTTCCGCGTCGAGGGGCCTCCCCGCCTGAGCCTGTGCGCGGTCGATGCGGTCTACGAGATACAGGAGGACGCGCTCGGAATCGGTCGAGCCTGACTGGATGTTAAGGTAGTCGTTCAAGGCTTCGCCGTGAAAAATCGTCCCGTTGTGGATGAGCGTCCAGGCGCGCCCGGAACTGTCGGTGGCCGTAAAAGGATGGCAATTGACGTATTCTGGATGTCCAATCGAGGCAAAGCGAATGTGCGCGAGAAGCGCCTGCTCCTCGATGCCGGCATCAAGGAGAGCGCGCAGTCGTTCGCTCGTCGTGGCCTTGCACGGTTCCTTGTCAATGAGAGGCTGTGGCAGGCGCACCCCGCCCGCGTCAGTGAAGCGGGCGAGTCCCCATCCGTGCGGATTCTGCTCGGCGTGCGAGAAGAATTCGCGCAGGACCGCGTTGAACGCACGGCGTTGTTTCGCGGATATCCCCAGCAGTTCACACATCACACATGGGGCGCGAACGTGGTCGAGATCGGCGCGCCTGCCTTGCCGAAGCTGTTGCGCGGCGAGACTTCGATACGCAGTTTGCCGGTGGCCTTGAGACGGTTCACGGCAAGGCTGCACACGGTCGGAACGTTCGCCGCACCGCCCGACTCGGAGCGGTAGAACGATTCTGCGAACACGTACCGGTCGTCCGCCTTGCCGTTCTCGCCCGTGATCCTGAGGGCGAAGTCGAGCGCCCGCGCGCCCTTCTTGCCGTTCGCAGGCGGGATGGTGATCTCGAGGACCGGCTGTTTCACGGCCTTGACTTTCTTGCCGCCGCGGTTCTTGCCCTTCGTCATGCGCACCGCAAGCGCGGCGCCCTTCGGGAACTGCGGGGGAACGCTCGCCGCCGCGCGCTTCGCGTAGGCGAACGGCATGGGTTCCGCCGACGGTAGCGGCACGACCCAGTCGTCGCCGAGGAGGCCGAGGTCCTCGAAGTCGCGGCGCTCAAACACCATGCGGTCGTCGTACACGCGCAGTATCATGCCCTGGTGTCCGCTGTGGATCTTCATCTTGTGCATGATCTTGTACGGGTCTTCGTCCCGCTGGCCCGGCGACGGCAAATCGTTCTCGCGGCCGAACGGAAGGACATCGCCGTATTCGAGGCCGGTGTACTTGAGCGAACCCGCGCCGATGGACGTGAACGCGCCCTGCCAGATCGCGCGCTCGTCGTTGATCGAAGCGTGGGAGTGTCCGGAGAACGCGACGGCATTGCGGAACTTCGAGAGCGCCCGCGTGACGAGTCCGTTGTCATGTCCCCACACCCAGTCGCAGTGGCACGTGCCCTTGAGCGGCGGATGCTGCAGGTAGAAGAACGGCTTGGACGGATCAAGCGTCGCGCCGTTCTGCTCGAACCAGTGCGATGCATACGACGTGCCGACTTCCTCCCATCCGCGGCAGTGGTCCTTGGTCCAGTGCGTGCCGATTACCGTGTAGCCCTTCACCTCCTTGCGCCAGATCGGGTTGAAATCCTCGTGGAAGCACTTCTTCCAAGCTGCGGCGAGATCCTTGTTGATGGCATGGTCGTAGTACTCCTTGCCAAAGATCGACTTGACGCGTCCGCCGTACTTGTAGCCTTCAAAGTCGTGGTTGCCGTACACGAACAACTGCTCCACGCGGCGTCCGTCCGGTGCCTTGCCGTCGGGAAACACGGAGTACCAGGCGCGCGCAACGGCCTCAAGTTCCTCAACCGTACCGCGGTCCGCCATGTCGCCGCAAACGAGCACGCCGTCGACGCCCTGGTCGCGGAACCAGCCGAGAGCCTTTCGGAACATCTCCTCGCCGGCAAACGAAAGCGTCCCGTCCTTGCCCTTCGAGATTGACAGGTGGATGTCGCTCAGGATGCCGAGCGTGAGGTTCGGACGCCCCGCCGGCGCCGCAAACAGCGGACGCGCCGCGCCAAACGCGCCAAAGGACGCCATCGCGCCCAGGAATTGCCGTCTATTGAATAGCATTTTATTAGTCACTGTTTTCTTCCTTTCTAATGCTTCGACATGGAATGCGCTTCCTTTACGTCGAGGAAATTATACCAAGAATTCCCGCCGACGCGCAAGCGTCAAAGCGTGTCATCACTGTAGGCATACGGGAGAGGCCGAGCCTTCCACTCGTGGACGGCCTATCGCGGGCCAGCAACGCGGGCATTCCAGGGCTTGAAGCCGAGCGCAAGCGCCGGAGAGCTGGGCCTGAGGCGGAAGTCGTTACGCTCGGGATCCTCGAACTGCGGGTCGGCGTAGACACCGCCCACTTCCTTGCCGCACGCCGTCCAGGCGTTCCAGTCGAGGCCATCCAACTGCGGACGCCCCGAGTAGTCGTACCAGAGGTTCGCAGCCCACACGCCGCCCACGCCGCGCGGACCGCGTCCCACGAGCGGTCCTTCCCGCACCACGACGATGTTGTTCACGAAGTGGAGCGTACAGGGAACGCCCTGCACCTCGCGCCGCTGCGTGCGCACCGCGCCGAGCATGCGGTTCCATGCGAACACGTTGTTGCGGATCACGCATCCCGTGCCGTAGTGCTGGTGGAAGCCGCCGTCCGTCGTGTTCCAACAGAGGTTCCGCTCCATCACGATGCCTTCGCTCCCTTCGTCCGTGTAGAGCGCCCAGCCGCCGTAGGAGTAGGACTTCACGTCGTGGATCACGTTGTCATGTACCCAGGTGCCGAAGCTCGTGCCGAGCGTGTAAACGCCGCCCATGTCGCTCATCACGCCCTTGCCAAGACCGTAGATGCGGTTGAACGCCACTTCGTTGCGCTGCGCCACGCTGCCCCTGAAGCCCCAGGTCCAGCCCACGCTCACGCCCGTGTAGTAGAAGTCGTAGATGTCGCAGTGCAACACCTTCGAGTCCGAAACGTGAGTGAGCGCCACGCCCGTCCCCTCCGGATTGAACCGCCCGCCCTTCCGGATCGTGCAGTCCGCGATCACGTTGAACGCCGTCGAACGCGGCGCGAGACGCCGGATCACGCGGCGCGTAAGCTCCTCGCCCGCCGCGACGTAGCCCTTGCTCGCGCCCATCCAGATTCCGCCCGCGCCGAGATCCTCGAGCGTGCAGCGGACAATGCGGTTGGACGTGCAGCCGTCGTTGAAGCGGAACGCGTAGTTGCCCGTGTTGCGCACCGTGCAGTTCTCCCACGAGAGACGCTGCACGCCCTCCGCCGTGACGAGTCCGTCAAAACCGGACGCCGCCTGGTGCTGCCAGGACTCGGACGGTCCCTTTGCGCCGTCCGGCGCGGGCGCGTCGCTCGCGGCGAACGTGAGGCCCTTGAACGCGATGTCGTGTACGTAGCGTCCGGCGTCCGGCTCGCCCTTGAACTCGACAAGGCGGCTCAGCTTCGCGCTCGGCGCGATCGCCTGGACCTTCTCGATCTTTTCGCCCGGACGCGGACGGTACAGCACCTCGCCCGCCCGCGCGTCGTAGAACCACTCGCCCGGTGCGTCGAATGCGCTCCGTACGTTCTCGAAACAGACGAGCGTTTCGCGCGGGTTCCAGCTCTGGTAGTCCTTCCAGCCGTGCGGCGACCATGTCTCGACCATCCCCGTCGCGGGATCGAACGCACGCAGAATGCGCCGCGCGAAGTTCCATTTGTGTACCACGCACATCTGCGCGTAGGGCATCTCTTCCGGCGCGATCGCCGCAAGCTCCTTCACGCCGTTGGTGACCACAAGACGCTCGGCAAACGAGGGCGCATCGGGCGAATGCGGCGGTCGCGGGGCGACCGCCATACCGGGCGCGTCTTTGCGCGGCGAGATTGAGGGCTTCGCAACTTTGAAGTAGCCGGAGTTCGGCAGACGCGCCCGGTTCGCGCGCCGCCCGTTCACCCACAGCTGCTCGAAGTAGACAGGTTGGCCGTCAGCGCCGCGCGGCACGGGGACTGCCCACCAGCCCTTCCCCGTGTCCTTCCACCCCACGAGTAGCGCGCCGCCGGAGATCACCGCGCCCTTCTCGCCGGTCCACGTGACCGGTGCCTGCGGCGTGCCGGAGTCCGCCGGCGTGAAGAGAAGCGTGCGGTCGAGTACGTAGAGGCCCGGCTTCACGCGGATTGTCCAGGCGGACACATCGCCCTTCGCCTTCGCGGCGCGGATTGCCTCCAACGCGCCCTGCGGCGTCAAGCCGCCCGGCGCGACCACAAGTTCACCGGCCGACACGGCAAAAAATCCCGCCGCACCGAGAACGAGAAACATGAAACAAACGCGAGTCGCAAAACATAAAGCGAAGGCATTTCTTTTATTCATTTTATAATCTCTATTTGTTCTAAAGGTGGTCCTATGATACCACAAACCTGCGCCCTCCGTCTATCCGAAATTCAGCCCGTGACCAATCTTGTCATTTTCCCTTGCGGGCGGCGCGACGCGCGCAGGAGAACAGGCGCATGCTGGCCGCACCGCAGACCAGAGGCGACTCCTCGCAGCACATCTTCTCAACGCCTTCAGCCGACGCGTCGAAGGTGGCGCACGATTCAGCGGCAAGGCCGAAGTCGCGTCCCGTGGTGATGGCGTCCTGGTTCGCCGCCAGGAAGCGGAACTCCCAGCTGTACTTCGAGGACTGGTGCTCGATCCGGTTCCTGACGTCCGTGCGCGTGAACGTGTGCGAGGCGTTCTCGAAGCCGTCCGTGAGGATGGCGAAGATCACGCCGTCGGGACGCTCCGCCTCGGGCTGGGCGGCGAACTTGCGCCCCAGCTCGTCGATACCGGTGCAGATGGCGTCGTAAAGCGCCGTGCAGCCGCCGATGGTGTAGTCCTCGATCGTGCGCGGCGCGCCCGCGTTCAGGTCGACCGAGTCGGCGAGGTGCTTCACCTCGTCGTCGAACTGCCACACGTCGAGGAGCGTCTTGTCCTCGTCGCTCTTGAGTCCCGCGAAGAACTTCTTCAGCGACTCGATCGTGGTCGTGCGCAGCGAGCCCATCGAGCCCGAGGCGTCGAGGACGAGCGCGACGTGCATGTAGCTTTTGATTTCCTTGTTCATCTTTCCATTCCTTCTTATGGTTGTTTTTTCTGCCGCCGCCCGGAAATGCCCGGAGCGCCTGCGACGCGGACACTTTACCATAAAAAGGCGAGCAAAAACCGCTGGGCAAAGAAATGTCCATTTCGGATGGACACGCCCCGCGTCCGATTTGCTATACTTAAGCCATGCACGAACTCGAGGAAAACGAAACCGATTTCCCGCCCCTTCCGCCACCGCCGCCGATGACGGCGGAACAGCGCGCGCTAGCCGAGGCGTCCATCCAGGCCGCCCTCGCCCGCGAGGCGGAGCGCCAGGCGCGTCTCGTCAACATGGAAACATGTCGGGCTGCCGCGTCGGCAGAGTGTTTTCCCCCCGACAGTGCGGGCGGAGAGGTTTTGCAGGAAGAAGTCTGCGAAATGCGACGCAGCCCGCCGCTGCCTATGGCATCTGCCACCTGTGGCGGCGCTCACCCGCGCGCGAAACGCGAAACGCGCCAATTCAATCTCTTATCGCGGCGCAGGAGTGCCGCCCTCCCGACGATCGACCTGCCCGAGAACAAGTCGCGCAAGCCCGACCTGCACGCCGCCAACCTCTCGTTCGCCGCGCGCGTGATCATCTGGGTGCGCGACCGCTACGCCAACAACGCGCCCGCCATCTACAAGGCGGCCTACCTCAGCCGCAAGACCTACTCGGCGATCATCTCGGACGAGAACCACGGCGTCTCGAAGCGCACCGCCATCCAGCTCGCGTTCGCCCTGCGCCTCACGCGCGAGGAGGCCGACCTCCTCCTGCACGCCGCGGGTTACCACCTTTCGCGCAGCGTGGTGGAGGACATGATCTTCGACGCCTGCCTCGAGGCGAAGATCCACAACCTCGAGGACGTCAACCACTTCCTCCTCGCCCACGAATGCCGCCCCTTCGTCCCGCAGGATTAGCAACGTATAAGGAAAGCAACTGCAATGGAAACATACGGTGTGAGTTTTGACGGTTTTCAGCCGACCTGCGGGTGGCAGATGTACCGTAATGTCGAAGAGCACATGATCCCGAACTTAAAGAGTGAAGTCGAGCGTTACCGGAAATTGCGCGACAAGGCAAGCGAGGAGCTTGCGGCACTGAAGAGCCTTGAAGCCGATGTCACGGGGCTGTGCAAGGGCCGCGAAGGCCTTGCCGCCAAGTTACAGAGGCGTACCGGAGACGACACGACCACGTTGTCGGATTTGATGACAGATGGCATTGCCCCCGCACAAAGCGATGAAAGCGCGATTTGGAAGGGATTGGTGTCGTGGCTTGATGAATCCAAGTCCCCTATCGAACAGATTGCCAGTTTTTACGAAACGACCTGCGCTCGGACGGAATACGCTTTACACTTCTGCGAGGAGTACATAACCGAGTACGGAAACGCCATTCGCTTCTGGATGCAGACATTGGAACTGGAGCGCGCCCATTGGGTGTTTGAGAAGGCGGAACTCAAGTACAAGACCAAGATCTGCCGCGAAATCGTCAAGTCGCTCAGCGAGTACGTCGGCGACTGCCGTGCCCAGCTCGGCTGGCTCGAAACAGGACATGATGCGGAAGTGCTCAAGGACACGCCCATGCGTGAAGACCTAGAATGGCTACTCCGGGAATCAACAGCCGATCTCGCCTACTACCGCCAAATCAAGTCCGACATCGCCGAGTTCGGGGTTGAAGAGGCGCTCAGGCATTCCAGCCGCAAGATCACGCCGCCATCCTGACGATGCATTGGGCGTCTCGCATGAACATGACATGCGGTGATTTTCGAACCGCACTATTTCCTTACGAGGGCGAAGCCGTCGGCTACGATGAGGCCAGATGATTTCGCGGGTATTATGCTGAGCGTTGCACCCGGTTCCAAGTCGAACTCGCCGAGCTTCACCCACTGTCCTGTACTCTGCGCCGGGTCGGCCGTAAACGCCTTCGTGCGTCCGCCGGAACTGATTTCAAGCATTGTCTTCGCACCTGGCTTCGCGAACCAGAGGTAGGGCACCTTGCCCATGAGCGCATAACGGCCTGATTCCTTGACGGGAAGCGGGTACACAACCGTCTCTGCCGACTTGTCTGCAGCTTTATGGTACCAATCGCCGACCTGGTCGCCGTTGGCGTTGTGCATCTTACGCCAGCCCTTTCCGAACTCGACGTCCTCGGATTCGTCGTCTACAATGAGCCATCCTGCGGTCTTCGCCTCCGGCACGCCGGGGAAACCGCCGCCAAGACGCTCCTGGAGTTTCCTGACATGCCCGCCCTTGTAGATTCCACGCGGCGTCTCGCCGAGTTCCTTGCACATCACCGCCGCCTCGCCCGCCGCGACGCCGAGTTGCGAGAGCGTGTTGATCACGCGCGGACCGCCGAGCCCTACGTGCGTGCAGCTGAAGCAGCGTCCGACCACGAAGAGGTTGCCCACGTTGCGCGAGTAGATGCAGCGGTACGGAATCCAGTACCGTCCGTACGTGTTCCCCTTGCACGTGGTGAGGAAATCGACGCCCTTCTTGCAGTTGTCGTAGTGGAGGTCAATCGCCCACGATCCGGTTGCGATGGCGTCCTCGAACGGCGTGGTAGAGGTGACGTCCTTCTGTGAGTACACCCAGTCGCCCATGATGCGGCGTGATTCGCGCTTGCCAAGGAGGTACGGACAGAAGTTCAGCACCTTGTTCGCATTCGCCTGGCGCTTCTTGGCGAGCGAGAACGAACCGTAAATTGCAAGCAGCATCCTGTCGCGTATCTCCTCCGCTTCGGCGATCATGTCGCGGTGGATACCATACTCCCAGTTCCATTCGCCGTTCACCGCCACGATCCCCTGCGCGTGCTTCTCTGCCCATGGTGCGGAGAACGGCACGGCCGCATTCGCGTCCGCGCTCGTCCACATCACGGACGCACCAAGCGTATCGCCGTCCGGCTTCTCCGGCGCGCGCGACTCGTCGAACTCGCCCTTCGCCTCGCGGCCCATGCGCCAATCGGCGCCGGCCCAATAGCCAACCCAGCCGTCGCCCGTCGCGTCACAGAAGAGCGGTGCCTCGAAGCGGATCACGCGGTTGGACTTGAGGTCGAGCGCCTTCACGGCGGCGATCGTGCCGTCGGCTTTCTTCTCAACGCCGAACGCGCGCGTCAGGAGACGCACCTCGATGTTCTTCTCGTCCTGCACGATGCGCATCCGGCGCGCGTCGCAGAACGGGATGTTCACGTCGCGGTTCATGAAGTAGCCGCGCAGTTCGCGGATGAGGTCGTGCTTCGCCTCGCCCGCACAGTACACGCGGATTTCGCCGGAGGCGTTGCCACCCAGCACGGGACGATCCTGCACGAGCGCGACCTTGATTCCGCGCCGCGCCGCCGCAACCGCCGCACACGTTCCCGGCATACCGCCACCCACCACCACGAAATCGGCCTTGACGGTCTCGGCGACGTCGGCCTCATTAATCTTCAGCGCGCCCTCAGGGGCCTTCCCGCCCTTCACATCCGAATCAAAAACGATTCCCGCGCAGCGTCCGTCGAACCCCGTCAGGTCTTCGAGCGTGACAGTTGCTTCCGTTCCACTGATCTGAACCACGCCGCCATCCTCCCACGACCATATGCGGGGACCCGCACCAAATTCCTTTACGAGCGGCTTGCCGTCAACGAGGACGCGGAAGCGACCGGGGTTGCCATCCGCCCAATTGCGCGTCCTCACCCATACGCGGTATTCGCCCGCCTTCGGGAACGCCACACGCGCCTTCGCGTCCAGGACGCGCACGCCGAGTCCGTGGGCAATCAGGTACGGCGAGCCCATGACGTCCATGAACTGCGCGTCAAGCCCCCATCCTCCCGCCTCAAAACTCTGCGGATACACATCCACTCGTGCGGCACCAGCCGTGACACACAGCGATGCGGCAACGCCGACAGCGCCCACTTTGATGATTCTGCTAATTCTCATCGTCTTTCCTCCTTTTTTGTTTTTACATCTGTCACAGTCCGATGAAGTGGATGGTCTTGCCGTCCACGACCTCGTCGCGAGTGTAGATCTTTTCATCCCAGGACTTCGACTCGTCGTCG
>CACWIW010000032.1 GCA_902761035.1 uncultured bacterium
ATTCCCCGCGATCTTCCGGCGCAATGCCAACTCCCCGACACAATCCCATACGGAAAGCGTGGCGACCGCTTCATCCATCGCCCGCCCGCTTGGCAGTAGTCATCCACATCCACCCGTTCCGCGCCGTGATATTACAGTGCGGAACGGCCAATTTTGGCAAAAGGGATGATTATTGCCGCAACCTGTTCACAATGCGGCAGCATGATCTACACGTTCTACATGTTCTGCACGGACAAAACAAAAGCGGAATCTAAAGTAACCCCCACCTCGTTCCGCACCGTAATATCGCAGCCCTCGCTGCCCATCACGAGCGGCGGCACGAGATAAGGAAAATGTGTCTTTCATGTTCGTTGGACGACAAGATCAGATTGAGCAACTTGCCTCCAGTGGAGGACGACGGATTCTTTGACGCGATCATCAGGTTCAAGGACTTGCTTGGAATCTAAATCGAACAAGACTTTGGGTTCAACTAAAACGAAAAATCAAGTTTAGTTGACCCCAAAGTGCCACGATTCGCTGACTTAAGGTTCAACTAAATTGGAAAAACGGGTTTAGTTGACCCCTAACTCGCTTGCGCTTCGAGTCGTAACCGGTCACTCACCTGCATTTGCCAAAAAACTGATACTAGTAGGTCCCCATCGGGGAAGCGGCGCTCTCGCCGCTTCAAATCAGGAAGCGACAGGAGTGTCGCTTCCCCGAAAGGGGACGCATTTTTCGTACTCTTTTGGAGGGATGCAGATGTGTGACCGGTTACTTTGAGTCGCGATTCTTCCATTCAGGTACTTCCATGACGGCGGCTATTTTGCTATAATGAACTGCAAACGGTCATAAACAAGGAGACTCAACGATGAAGCGACACATCTTTATTTTAACGGAGGCGGTAGGTGCCGTAATGCGCGCCGTGATTGCAGGGGCGCTTTTGATATTCGGATTCGCAGCAAGCGGCGCGTTTGTATGGGACGCCACAAAGGATGGTCATCTGATGACGGCAACAAACGACGTCATCCTATTCAAGGGCGTGAAGCTCGCGGACGTGCGTCTCGCGAAGTGCTGTTTTAACAAGGCGGGGCGCGTACGCGCGGACGGCACGCGCGCAATGAGCCAGGGCGACGGCAGTATCTGCCACACGCGCCGACTCGACGACGGCCGCACGCTGGAGGCGCAGTGCCAGCTGTTCGACTGCGGCTACACGAAGTGCGTGAAGCTGTGTCTCTCCCAACGCGGCGACGACGTGACGGGACGCGTCCTCTACGCCAAATACTGCACGAAGAAAAATGGCGACGTGGTGGGCGCAGACTTCGACGTCCTGGACAACACCGCCCCGCAGCCCGCGTATTCTGTGCTGCCGAACGGACGCGTCACGAACGGCTACAACGTCGACTGGCTCGCCCTCCGCGAGGTCGGGTCGGCGGAGGACAACATCCCCGACGCCTCCAGCGGCGTGATGCCGACGGACAAGGTGACGGAATGGATGGAGAACGCGGTCGATCCGGACGCGTGGGCGAAGTGGCGCAACGCGCACCCCGCCCCGTTCCACCTCTTCGGCGAGGACCGCCAGTACGCGGTGCGCAACAACATCGTGCCCGCCCACTGGCTCGCAAAGGGCAACCATGCGGCGGAACGCTTCCACGGCGTCGCGCAGCCGGGCGAGTTCTATCCGTTCCAGGTATGCGTCGCGTCGGATAAAGCACGCACGCTCCGCTGGAACGCGAAGACCGACCTCATGGTGAGCCGCATCACGCCGGAAACGTGCGCGGTCGCCGCGAAGGGCGTGAAGCCGATCTGGGTGATGGTGGATATTCCGAAGGACGCGGCGGGCAAGACGCTGAAGGGCGAGGTGTGCGTGGAAGATACGGCAGACGCCACACGCGCGTCCATCCCGTTTGAGATCGAGGTGAAGGGCGACGTGTTGGAGGATGGCGGCATCGGCGACGCCTGGCGTCTTGCGCGCCTCAAGTGGCTCAATTCCGACATCGGACGCGAGGACACCGTGACGAAGCCGTACGAGCCGGTCGTCGTCGACCCGGCGTTGCGCACGGTGAAGATTCTCGGACGCGAGCTGGTGTTGGGCGAAGACGGCCTGCCCGCGCAGATCGTCTCGCACTTTAGCGGCTCCAACGCGCGCATCGTCGAGAAGGGAATGAACCTCCTCGCCACGCCGGTGAAGTTCTGCGAAACGGTCGGGAGGGCAGACCTCTGCCCGTCATCGGCGGCGGCGGTCGCGGGGCGACCGCCCTACCAGTTCGCCTTCACCGAATGTACGCCCGCCCACGCGGCGTGGAAAGCGGAAGCGAAGATCGCGGGTGGCATCACGCGTATCGTCGAAGGAAGCATCGACTTCGCGGGGGCGTGCAAGTTCCGCATCCGTCACGTGGGAGGCAAGGTCCCGCAGGCGTCGTTTGAAGTTGCCATGCCGACGAACGTCGCGCGGTTCCGGGAGGGATTCGGAATCAAAGGCGGGGTTTTCCCGGAGGGGAAGGTGGAGCAGAAATGGGATGCGAACCTGAACCGCGACGCGTTGTGGATGGGCAGCATCAACGGCGGCATCGTCGTGCGCTTCAAGGGCGCCAACTACAGGCGTCCGCTCATCAACGCCTACTATGCGTGGCAGAAGCTGAAGATGCCCGAAAGCTGGGCGTCCGGCGGTGGCGTGATGTCGCTCGAGAAAGCCGCCGACGTGGCGACGATCCGCGCGGTTGGGAAGGACGCACCGGATGGCGCGGAATGGAACTTCGACCTCTACATCACGCCGTTCCACAAGCTCGACATGAAGACGCACCTCGGTGACAGGTACTGGCACCTCAGCCAGCGGCGGTCTGAACTCGACACGAAGAAGATTCGCGCGGCGGGCGCGACGGTCGTGAACCTCCACCACAACACGATCTGGAATCCGTACATCAACTATCCGTACAACGACGACAGCGGGCCGCTTCTCAAGAAAGCCGTGAAGGACGCCCATGCGGCGGGACTCCTCCTGAAAGTCTACTACACGACGCGCGAGCTGACGCAGAACCTGCCCGAGTTCTTCGCGCTCAAATCGCTCGACGGCGAGGCGCTCCTGACGCGCGATGCGTCCGTGCCGGGCTGGCCCTGCACGAATAGGAATGGCCCGCATCCGTGGCTGCGCGAACACGTGGGGCTCGACATTCTCCCCGCGTGGCGCGAGAACGTGCGCTTCCCGCAGGCGTATCCGCCCCGCCTCGACCTTGCCGTGATCACGACGCCCGATACGCGCTGGGACAACTTCTACCTCGAGGGACTCGACTACCTCGTGCGCGAATACGGCATCGACGGGCTCTACATCGACGACACGGCGCTCACCGGCGAGTCGATGCAGCGCGCGCGTCGCATCCTCGACCGCGACGGAAAGCGTCGCCTTGTCGACAACCACAGCTGGAACCACCACGATCCCCGCGCCGGAAGCGGTAACACGAACCTCGCGTTCATCGACCTCTATCCCTACTTCGATTTGCTCTGGCGCGGCGAGGGCTTCTACAACAACACGCCGTCCGATTTCTGGCTGATCGAACGCTCCGGCATCGCGTTCGGCATCGCGGGCGAAATGCTCGGAAGGGGTAACCCTTTCCGTGGCTTGCTCTTCGGCATGACCGACCGCGCCGGATGGGGCGGTGGCCCGGCCGGACTCTGGAAGTTCTTCGACGAGGTGAAGCTCGGCGACATGGAACTTGTCGGCTGGTGGGACGACGAATGCCCCGTTAAAGTGTCAGGTTCTGATGAGATTAAGGCCAGCGTGTGGAAGGGTAAAGGTGACGCAGTACTCGTCGTTGCCAATTTCTCGAAGGAGCCGCGTACTGCGACGATCGCATTCGACGCAAGGAGGCTCGGCTTCGACGGCGCCAAGGCGAAATGGACGCAGCCAGAAATAGCGGGCGTGCAAAAGTCCGCCGCCGCGCCAGCCCTCACCGCGCCGGTAACGGTTCCCGGCGAGAAGGGATTCATCCTTTACGCAGGTAACAAGTGATGTGCAAAGGTTGTTTTAGGGCGGGGGATTTGCTATAATTTCCGCCGTTGAAAACCCTTATCAGAAAGATTCAGCAACAAAATGGAGATTGATATGAAGCAAAAGTTTGTTGTCGGCCTGGCCGTACTTGGCCTCGCAGGACTGTTTTCGATGTCTGCATTGGGCGACGGGCCGAATCAGACGTTCTCGTGCGACACGGGGGCATACGTGCCGTTCGATGCCAAGACGACCGTAACGGTAGCATGTCCTGACGCCGCAGCGGCAAAGTGGGTTGGCGACCATTTCGCCGAATGGTTCAGCACCAACGCGCCAGTAGTTAGGGCGGTAGCGTCAGGTGCCGACATCCCTGGAGGCAACGAGGCATACACTGCAAGCGCGGATGGAACCGGCGTGAAGATCGCTGCGAACACGCTCACCGGTGCGCGGTGGGCAGCGTACACGTTGCGCCAGCTCGTCATCGCGAAGCGCGGCACGTTCAAAACCGAGGGGTACCTCCTTCCGAAGCTCACGATTGAGGACCGTCCGCACCTTGCGTTCCGCGCGATCCACCTGTGCTGGTTCCCGGAGGTGCGTCCGCAGCAGATGGAACGCGCAATCCGTCTGGCGGCGCTACTGAAGTTCAACTACGCGATCATCGAGCCGTGGGGCATGTACGAGAGCAAGAAGCACTCGTGGTGGCACTGGCCCAACCCGACGATGACGCAGGCGGAGGTGCGCCGCCTCGTCGCTATCGGCAAGGACCTCGGCATAACGCTTATCCCGCAGATCAACTGTTACGGGCACGCCTCGTCCTCGCGCGGTTGCACGATCAAGCACGCGATGCTCGACATCACGCCCGAGTACGAGCCGCTGTTCGAGCCGGGCGGATGGAACTGGTGTCTCTCCAACCCAGAGACGCAGCGCGTCCTCCGCGAACTCATCGCCGAGATGTACGAGAACTTTGACAAGCCGCCGTTCTTCCACCTCGGCTGCGACGAGGCCGTGAAGCAGACGTGCCCCGAATGCGTGAAAACGCCGAACGCAGAGCTGGTGTGCCGCCACATCTCCGGCCTCGCGGACTTCGTTAAGTCGCTTGGGGCGCGTCCGATGATCTGGCACGACATGCTCCTCGCACGCGGCGATCCGCGCTGGAAGGGCTTCGTACACTGCGGCAACAAGGAGACAGCGACGCTTGCGGATACGCTTCCGAAGGACGTGATCATCTGCGACTGGCAGTATTCTTACGGCAACATGAAGGAAACGCGCGCTGATTGGCCCACGATGAAGTACTTCGCCGACAAGGGTTTCCCCGTGGCGGGGTGTCCGTGGCGGAACTTCAACGCCATGAAGCCGATGGCCGACTACATCGTGAAGATCGGCGGGTTCGGCCTCATCGAGACGACCTGGCACCATTTGCGTGGCAGGGAGTGGGAGCAGATGTTCATGAGCGCGTCTAAAGCCGCATGGGGTTCGGATGTCTCGCACGGCGTATCGTTCCAACGCTCGCTGCGTCTCGTCGGCCACGACATGAAGGTCACCGACTACCTTGACACGGGTTATTTGAATAACCAAGTCCCGCCGGGCTGGTGGGTGGATAACAACTGATGTTCAGCACGCGAAATGTTCGCCTCCTGCTTGCAATCGCCGGACTGGGAGGGTTTCTGTACGGCGTCGACTTCGGCGTGATCGCCGCAGCCGAGCCGTACATGAAGGCGATGGGCGCGTATTCCGACGGGCAGATCAGCCACATCGTCGGGGCCGTGCTGCTGGGCGGGATCGTGGCGTCGCTCACCGCCGGGATGCTTGCGGATTGGTTAGGCAGGAAGCGGATGATCGTCATATCTGCGGCGATGTTCCTTGTCGCAATCCCCATCGTCAGCCTCTCGCTGGGTTCGTTTTACGTGCTGTATGCCGGAAGGGTGCTGCAGGGCATGAGCGCGGGCTATATGGCCGTCGTTATGCCGATGTACCTCACGGAGACTCTGCCGGCGGATATCCGAGGACGCGGCACGGGAGTGTTCCAGTTCTGTCTCGGATTCGGGCTTGTCGTGGCCGCAGGTGCGGGATGCCTCGTCGCAACCTGGTACGGCGCGTCCGATACTGCAAATGCCGCAGAGCGCGTCGCCGCGTGGGGCGCGAACTTCTGGTGGACGATGCTGCCAGTGGCGGTGCTGTTCTTCGGCGGACTGAGGCTCCCCGAGAGCCCGGTGTGGCTGGAGAAGAAATCCGGAAAATCCGGAGAATCCGGAAAATCCGGAGAATCCGGAAAAACCGGAGGATCCGGAAAATCCGGAATTTCCGGTTTCGCCGGAAGCTTACTCCAGCGAAGGTACGTTGTGCCGTTCCTGCTTGCGTGCCTCGTGCTCACCTTCAACAAGACGACGGGCATGAGCTCGTTCACGAGCTATCTTGTGTCGATTCTCCACAGTGCTGGCTTTGAGGGCATCTACGCCAACTGGGGACAGCTCGCGGTGAAGCTCACGAACATGCTCGTCACCATCGCCGCCGCCGCGCTGGTGGACCGCAAGGGGCGCACGTGGCTCCTCAAGGTCGGGACTGGCGGCATGACGATCGGCCTTGCGGCAATTGGTTCCGTGTTCCTTGCGATCGAGCGCTTCGGCGTGCAGGCGAACAACTTCACGGGCCTTCTCACCATGTTCGCGTTCTTCTTCATGCAGGTGTTCTACGCGCTGGGGCCTGGGCTTTGCGTGTGGCTCGTCCTCTCCGAGCTCATGCCGCTCAGGATTCGCGCGAACGGCATGGCCATCGCGCTCTTCATGAACCAGTTCGTAGCCTGGGGGCTCGCCTCCTGGTTCCGTCCGTGGGTGGCGGCGTGGGGCTGGTCGAGCATGTTCTTCTTTTTCGCCGTCAACGGCGTACTCTATTTCATTACGGCTTGCTTCATCCCCGAGACGAAGGGCAAGACGCTGGATGAGCTAGAGCATTTGTTTGACAACAAGCGTACAACAACAAGGAAACAGTCATGATAAAGCAGACATCCATCAGCTACTACGGCCTCAACTACGTTGAGCATGCAGAGGCGGACTTCGCCGAGATGAAGGCGCACGGCGTGACGTGCGTGATCCTCGCCGTCACCGAGTTCGACTTCGACTTCTGGCGGCCCAACATCCCGAAGATTGTGGATAAGGCGCACGAGATGGGCCTCAAGTGCGTGATCGACCCGTGGGGCAACGGCAAGTACTTCGGCGGCGAGCAGGTATCTAAGTTCCTGCAGGACAACGTGGAGAACCGCCAGGTCTCCGCCCTCACCGGCGAGAAGCTGCCCTACGCCTGCTTCAACACGAACTCCTACCGCGACTACTTCCGCAACTTCTGCACCACGCTCGCGCGCGAGACGTCGTGCGACGGCTTCTTCTGGGACGAGCCGCACTACGCCTTCCCGAAGGGCATCGCCTCCATCACCGGCGGCGTGGCGGACGACTGGACGTGCTTCTGTCCCGTTTGCCGCAAGCGCTTCCTCGACTATTACGGCTACGAGATGCCGCGCTACATGACGAACGACGTGAAGCAGTTCCGCTGGCGCGAGGCGCTCGTGGTGCTGAGCGAGACGTCGAAGGCCATCAAGGAGATCCGCAAGGACTGCGAGATCACCTGTTGCGTGCACGCCACGCAGAACGGCTACTATGTGAGCGAGTACCGCGGCTACGACAACTGGGACATGGTCGGCGCGTGTCCGTACTTCGACGTGTTCTCGACGACGATCATCAACTGGGCGCTCCCCGAGGACTTCTACCGCGACATCACGAAGCGCACCGTCGCCATCGCGAAGAAGTACGGCAAGCTCTCCGAGCGCTGGCTCATGGGCTACTACAAGCAGCCCAAGGACTTCTCGCAGATCGACCGTTGGGTGGACATCGCCGTGGAGGAGGGCGTGGACCGCCTTGCGGCCTGGACGTACCGTGGCGGCTACGGCACGGTCGTGGGCGCGCCCGACGCGCTGAAGCTCTGGGACGGCATCGGCGCGAACTACCGCCGCGTGCTCGGCAAGTAAATTCCATGAGCCAATACCTCGATAGCATCACCGGCATCCTTTCCCGTATTGAGCGGGAGGATGCCGTTGCGCTTGATTGCGCGTCGGACGCCGTGGCGGACGTCATCTGCCGCGATGGACTCGTACACGTATTTGGCTGCGGACATTCCCACCTCGCCGCGCTCGACACGTTTTACCGCGCGGGTGGGCTGGCGTGCGTCTCGCCCGTCCTCGACGAGGACCTGATGCTCCACGACGGCGCGGCGAAGTCGAGCCGCATGGAGAAGATGTCGGGAATCGCCGCCGAGGTCTACCGTCGCCACGATGTGAAGGCAGGCGACCTCTTCGTCGTCATCTCCGCGAGTGGCAAGAACGCGGCGCCCGTGGAGATGTTGCGCGCGGCGAAGGCCGATGGCGTCAAGACAGTGGCGATTTCCTCATCGGCGTACCGCGCGCACGGTGCCGTGTTGCTGGACGAGGCAGATATTTCGATTGACTGTAAGGTGCCGCACGGCGACGCGGTGATCGAGGTAGGCGCGGCGAAGATGGGCGGGCTTTCCACATACGCCTCGCTCTTCATCCTCAACTCGATTCTTATAGAGGGCGCGAAGAAGGCGCTGGCTCGTGGCGTGACGCCGCCGATATACGTGAGCGGAAACGTGGAGGGAGGCACGACGCGGAACGTCGCCTTGGAGCAACGCTACTTCGGCAGGGTAAAGCGATTGTAACATGGCAAATATCGCTATAATCGGTTTAGTCGGAAGGTCGCTTTTCTTCAACGTGCCGCGTTTCCACACGGGCGGGGAGACGATTCATGCAACTGGCTTTTACGAGGAGTGGGGCGGCAAGGGGTTCAACCAGGCAGTTGCGGCGGCAAGGCAGGGCGCGAAGGTCTCTTTTCTGGGCAAGGTCGGCAATGAGGCCGATTCACGCGCCGTGAGTGCCTTCTGCGAGAAGGCAGGCATTGCGCCAGTCGTGTACTATTCCGATCCGTCTGTCCTGCCGACAGCGTGTGCGGCGATTCTGACGGACGGTTCGGGCGAGACGCGCGTGACGGTGGCGCGTGGCAGCGAACTGGACGAAGCGGACGTTGACTTCGGTTTCAAGGACAAGATCGCCGCCGCAGACGTTCTTCTCCTGAACAACGAGGTGCCGGAGGAGGTGAATCTCCATGCATCGGAGATTGCCGAAGCGAACGGAGTGAAGATCATATTCAATCCTGCGCCATCGCGTCCGGTCCCGGAGGCGCTTAAGAAGCGCGTGTTTCTTTGGACGCCCAACGAATTCGAGGAGGCTGCGCTTGGGGATGTGCCGGGCGAAGTCGTCACGACGCTCGGTGCGAAGGGGTGCCGTATCCGCTCGACGGGCGAAGTCATCCCCACGCCGCCAGCGGAGGCCGTAGATTCCACGGGCGCGGGCGACACGTTCAACGGCGTCCTCGCCGTGCGGCTCGCGGAAGGGGCGTCGCTGTGCGACGCTTGCATCTCAGCAAACGCGGCTGCGGCGCAGTCCGTGGCTGTGCGCCATGTTCTGCCGTCCATACCATACAGAGTTGCTAGGCTAGTGCCGTGTTCGCGACTACCACGGATGCGGTGATCGGCCAGTCTCCGCCTGTCGACGGCGCATCCAAGCGCTGTAAGGTCAAGGTCATCGGCATAAGCCTGTTGTTGTACCCGCCGGCCCGCGCGCTTTCCGTGTTCATCAAGTAGCGCCCGCAAAACTCCGCTTTGTGGTATAATCTCCGCCGATGAATAATATACAAACGCATTCGTCGGCGCTGACGCGCCGTTGGTTCATTGGCGGCTTGGCCGCAGGTTTCGGTGCGATGCGCATCCCGCGCGTCTTCGCCGCACAAGGCGCGGCGTCGCGTCCCGGCGCGCGATTGAAAATCGGAGTTCTGAGCGATGTCCACATCAAGAACCCCGGCGACGAGGCCACGTTCATCAAGGCGCTCGCCTACTTCCGCGACAATGGTGCGGACGGCGTGCTGATCGCCGGCGACATCGCGGACACCGGCCGGGCCGCGCAGCTAAAGATCTGCGCGGACTGCTGGTACAAGACCTTCCCGGACGGCAAGGCGCCGGACGGGCGTCCCGTGGAGCAGCTGTTCGTCTACGGCAACCACGACATTGACGGCTGGAAATGGAAGTCGAACGCCGACTTGTACAAGAAGCATCCCGAACTGAAGCAGACCGACGCCCTCGGCTTCGAGAGGAACCGCGCCCGCGTGTGGGAAGAGCTCTTCCACGAGAAGTTCGAGCCGATCTGGATGAAGCGCGTCAAGGGCTACGCGGTCATCGGCGCACACTGGGGCAACATCCAGATCGAGGATTTCATGAAGGCGCACGGCAAGGAGATCGAACCGTCGATGCCGTTCTTCTACACGCAGCACGCGCATCCGCGCAACACCTGCTTCGGCTCGTGGGCGTGGGGACGCGACGACGGACGCTCCACGCGCGCGCTGAGTCCGTTCCCGAACGCGGTTGCGTTCTCGGGGCACAGCCACTACACGCTCACAGACGAGCGGACCGTGTGGCAGGGCGCGTTCACGTCCGTGAACACCGCATCACTCAAATACGCCTCGACCGACTACGCGCTCCGCGAGAACATGCCCGGCAACGGACACGGCTACCGCGGCGAGAAGCGCCGGCACCAGATGCCGAACCTCAAGACGTCGAACGGACGCCAGGGAATGCTGATGTCCGTGTTCGACGACCACATCGCGCTCGCGCGCCGCGAGTTCGTGACGGACAAGTCGCTCGGCGACGACTGGGTGATCTCGTTCCCCTGTGCGGAGTCGAAGCCTTTCGCCTACGCCGCGCACGCGAAGAAGCGCACGGCCCCAGAGTTCGCCGCCGGCGCGACGGCGAAGGCCGTGAAGATGAAGAACGAGAAGCGGGGCGAGTTGATCGAGATCACCTTCCCGTCGGCGCGTACGCAGGCGAAGTGCCGCGTGTTCGAGTACGAGGTCACGGCCACGCTCGTCGAGGACGACGTCGATCTCGTGCAGGCGCAGCGCCGCGTGATGGCGCCTGATTTCCATCTGCCGGAAACCGCCGAGGGGAAGTCCGGTACGTGCGTGTTCGCCGTGTCGGAACTCCCGCTCAAAGGCCGCTACCGCTTCGACGTGCGCCCCGTCGAGTGTTTCGGACACAAAGGCGCGGCCATCCACGCCGAACTGGCGGTATAGGAACGACCTGAATCACTTCCACAACTAAAATACTATCGCATACTATGAAAACTTTGAACTCATTCTTCCTACTGGCGGCATGGACATGCAGTGCCGCCTTTGCAGCCCCCAGCGTCGCTTCGCTTGAGATCGCCACGCGCGGACAACCGGCGGCATACACGATCGTGATCCCCGAAAAGGCAAGTCCGGTCGAGAAATACGCGGCAGAGGAGCTTCAGGGGTTCCTCGAACAGGTCACGGGCGTGAAGCTGCCCGTCGCCTTGGACGTCGCGCCGCTTCCGTCCAAGGCGATCCTGTTGGGCGAAACGCGATATTCGCTTGCACTGCTGAACGGCGGCCGTGACGGAGCACGGCCCTCCCGTTGTGGCGGCTTTGATCCGAAGACGCTCGGTAGCGACGGATTCTGTCTTGCGGCGTGTCCGCCGCATCTCGTTGCCTACGGTTCGGCGAAGCGCGGCGCGCTGTATGCGGCGTACGAGATCCTTGAGACCTACGCCGGATGCAGGTGGTACGCCTCGTGGCACAGCGTGATCCCGAAGAAGAGCGGCGTCTGCGTGCCCGCCAACCTCGACGACGTGCAGACACCGGCCTTCGCCATGCGCCAGCCGTACTGGTACGACATCAACGGACACCGCGACCTCGCGGCGCGCCTTCGCGTGAACGGTTTCAACTGCACGCGCGGCGACGTCGATGAAAAGTACGGCGGCGACACGTTCCGCTTCGGCGGCGGACTCGGCAGTTGCCACACGTTCAATAGGCTGTTGCCGCCAAGCATCTACTTCGACAAGCATCCTGAGTACTTCAGCCTCGTGAAGGGGAAGCGTCGCAAGGACCGCACGCAGCTCTGCCTCACGAATCCCGACGTGCTGCGCATCGTCACGTCCAATGTGCTGGAGCGTATCCGCAAGGATCCCGGCGCGAAGTTCTACGGCGTGAGCCAGAACGACTGGTACAACTACTGCGAGTGCGAGAAGTGCGCCGCGATCGACGCCGAGGAGGAGAGCCACGCCGGGACGATGGTGCGCTTCGTGAACGCAATCGCCGAGGCGGTGGAGAAGGCGTTCCCCGACGCGGTGATTGAGACGCTCGCCTACCAGTACACGCGCAAGCCGCCGAAGAAAACGCGCCTGCGCCGCAACGTGGTGCCGTGTCTCTGCTCCATCGAATGCGACTTCACGCGTCCGATTCCCGAAAGCCCGTACGCCGAGGATAAGGCGTTCATGAAGGACATCTGCGGATGGAAGACGCAGACCGACCAGCTCTACCTCTGGGACTACGTGACGGAGTTCCAGAACTTCACGTTGCCGTTCCCGAACGTCTATGCGCTCAAGGGGAATCTGCAGTTCTTCCGCGACAACAACGTGAAAGAGATGTTCGCGGAAGGCGCCCAGCTCGGTCGCCATGCGGAGTTCGCAGAATTGAAGGGTTGGCTGCTCGCGAAACTGATGTGGAATCCGGAACTCGACGTGAAGCCGCTGATCGACGACTTCTTCGCCGGCTACTACGGCAACGCCGCGCCGTTCATCCGCGAGTACTTCGAGGAGATGCACAGACGCCAGGCCGTCTGGTCGGCGAATCCCAACAATCCGCTCCGCATCTGGACAAGCGCGGCTTTCAAGTCGCTGGATGACGAGTTCATCGAATGGGCGAAGCCGCTTTGGAAGAAGGCGGTCGATGCGGTGAAGGACGATCCGGCGTTGTCGTACAACGTGAGGATGTCCGAGTTTTCGTTCGACTTCCTGCGTCTGGAACGCATGAATCCGAAGCCCGTGCGCAAGGAGGTCCTCTTCGCGCCGTCTCCCGAGAACGACGCCCGCATCGCGGAGGTCAAGGCGCTTACGCAGTCGCTTCTCGACAGGATGGCCGAGGCGAAGGACATCAGCCTCTCCGAGAGTCGGGCGCGGCACGATGCGCTCGTCGCCGGATGGAAGGCGTGTGTCTCGCCCTCCACCAACGCCGCCGTCAACGCCGTCGAATCGCAACGCGCGGTGCTGGAGGAGCGCTACCTCAGTCTCTCGCGTCCCGGACAGTGGGGCGCGTTCGTGGACGATCCCAAGGCGGCGGACGGCAAGGCGCTCAAGCTCTTCAACACGCATTTCGAGTGGTGCACCTCCTTCCCCATGGGCAAGGTCGCGTTCAAGCCGGGCGCAAAATACAAGTTGCGCGCGCGGGTGCGCGTGGAGAAGATGCGTGACGGCGGCGAGGCGTTCTGGGCGGGGGTGTACGATTCCGTGACGAGGAAAGACGCCAGCATCATTTTTCCCCGGACGGATGCCGTCAAAGACGCAGAATACTTCTGGTACGACGTCTGCACCTGGACGCCGCGCGCGGACGGCATGGAATACTTCTGGATAGGTCCTGGCCGCTTCGGTGTGGACGGCAAGAGTAACATCCAGGCGATTTACATCGACAAGATAGAATTGTCATTCGCCAAACATTCCGATAACTGACGAGAGGGTCTGACTGGCATGAACGTCTAATCTGAAGTTCCACGGAGTTGTTGCGTGAGGAATTCTTTTGTGCGGCAATAAACATAGGTGAGGGCTATGCGATTCCGCATGGTACCTCATCAAACATGAAGCGAACACATCATATGTTCATTATCACATAGGCACTAAGCGCAAAGAACGACAGGATTAATGTCAAAGGCAACATGCACCCACTTCTGCCGCCGCCAACTGATGTGCATATTGCCAGATGTGTTTCACGCCATTTATTGTGGCACTCTTGGCAGAAGAACTTGTGCTTACCAGACCGCCAGGCTTCAATCGTGCGATTGTCATGCGACACCTCGCGCCTACACCGAGCACAGCGGAATGTCGCCGGAGGCTTTGCACTGAAGACCGACCTAATAAAGGTTTTTGATCAAGTGTGTTCATTTGCTTTGTATCCTATCTATCCCTGTCCAGAGCTTTTGATAGTTTTTATGCTGGCGGTGATGAGCTTGATGAGTTCGGTACAGTCGGCGCAGAGCGAGTCGAATGCAGGTGACGGCGCGGCAATTTTACTGTCGCGAAGGAGTTCGAGCCAATATTCAGTCTCTGCTGTTTCCTTGAGCGCAATCTGGAGTTTCGACCCAAAATCAGTTTCACTTTGCGCATGGCGGCTTTCGGCGATATTCGCGCCGATTGATGTGCCTGATCGTAGCTTCTGCTTCGCAATGACCGACTCCTTACGGTCGCGAAGATATTTATATAGGCGAACGATTATATAGGCGAACGATGCGCAAAACGAAGGCTTTTAACTTGGTGGATAGGATGCTGTTTTTCATCAGATGTTGTCCTTTCTTTCGTACCGCCGTAGGTCATAGGTTATAGTGAATAACGAATAACTTCCACCATTAGGGAATAGGTCCAATGACGACCCATTCTCAACCTATTCACTATTCACTATCACCTATTCCCTAATGGTGGAGGTGGGGGGAGTCGAACCCCCGTCCGAAACGGCTTTGGCCAAACATCTACGCGTGTATTCCGCCTTTGATCTCGCATCCGGTACGCCGACGAACGGGCTTATCCGGACGCAACCGCTCGGTTATACGTGACCCAAACGCGCGAACGGAGCGCCCAAGGGCAAGTCCTGCTGAATGAGGCTTCCCCGCCTAGCAGGCGTCAGCGGTTCAGCCGGGGGCCGTTAATTAGGCCGCCATGCGGTAATCAGCTTTCGCAATTACTCTTTTTTCCCGTTTTTTAACGAGGCCAACGAGAATCCTCGACGCGCAATCTGGTCTCCACGCATCCCGTCGAAACCGGATCACCCCCAAGTTCCCTTGAGGAAAAACGGCACATATTATCCTCTTTCTCGCCCTCCATGTCAAGGGGGTCGGGAATATTTTTCAAAATTGCCTAAAATCTCTTTTTTGCTATACTGTTCGCCAAAGGAAAACCAGCGAAGTTAATCCAAACAGAAAGGTCAGTGCAATGAGAGCGAAAGTTGTCGTGGCCGCCTTTGCGGTGGCGGTTTCCGCGGTCTGCGCGGCGGAAGGGGACGCCCGGTTCCCGTTTGTGGTTTCGTATGGCGGGGCGGACAACGCCTCCAGCGTGGCGCACATCCTCGACGCGCCCGCCGGCAAGCACGGCTTCGTGCGTGTGGTCGGTCATGAATTCGTGACGGACGTCGGCCCCATCCGCTTCAATGGCACGAACCTCACCGGCCCCGCGAACTTCCCGGAGTACGACGTGGCCGACCGCCTCGCCGCGCGCTTCGCGCGCCTCGGCATCAATTGCGTGCGCCTGCACTTCATGGACACCTGGTACAAGAACTTCATGGACCGGCGCCGGCAGTGCATCCTCGACGACGACTCCAAGACCCAGCGCAAGCTCTCCCCCGCGCAGCTCGACAAGCTCGATTACCTGATCGCCGCGTTCAAGAAGCGCGGCATCTACGTGAACATGAACCTCCACGTGGGACGCACCCTCGACGCGCGCGACGGCGTGCCCGCCGGCTCGCCATGGGCGAACAAGACCGTCGGGCAGTTCTACCCGCGCTGCATTGAACTGCAGAAGGAATACGCGCGCGACCTGCTCACGCACGTGAACAAGTACACCGGCAACGCCTACACGGACGAGCCGGCCGTCGCGATGATCGAGATCAGTAACGAGGACCGCGGCCTCGTCGTCACGCGCCGGCACATGGGCATCAAGAAGCTCGCGAAACCTTTCCAGGACGAGTTGGAGCGTCAGTGGAACGAATGGCTGAAGAAGAAGTACCATTCAGGTAAGGGAGGGCCGTGCTCCGTCGCGGCCGTATACGCGAACGGCAAGGCACCGCTGCTCAACAAGTTTCCGAAGGCGTCGGCGCAGTTCCGCAAGGACTTCGACGACTTCCTCTGGGACAACGAACTCGCGTACTGGAAGGGAATGCGCGACTACATCCGCGAGACGCTGAAGGCGAAGTCGCCCGTCTCCGGCACGCAGGCCGGAAGCCACTACAGTCCGCGCGAAATCCAGGCGCAGCTCGACTACGTGGACGCCCACGCCTACTTCCACCATCCAAGCGGGAAGGGACGTGGATGGATCGTCAAGAACTCCACGAACGAGTGGGTGGCCGGCGGCGAATCGCTCGTCCACGGCCTTTCGACGCTCACGAACCTCGAGACCAAGTCCCACGCGCCGGCGAAGCCGTTCACGGTGAGCGAATACAGCCATCCGTACCCGAGTCCGTTCACGGGCGAGGGACAGCCCCTCGCGTGCGCGTACGGACGCACGATGGGGTGGGACGGTATCTTCCAGTACAGCTACAACCACTTCCCCGAGGCGTTCGAGCCGGAAGGACTGCCGTGGTGCATCTTTGACGCGATCGCCACGCCGTCCGTGTGGGTGCATTCCCCCGCGTGCGCGGCGATGATGGTGCGCGGCGACCTGCGGGCGGATCGCGCGCAGAAGCTCGGCGAGTTCATCTGGAACCGCGACCGCCCCGGCAAGGAGTACGTGGCCGTCAACACGAAGAACAGCAAGCTCTTCGTCGGCTATGCCGATGGCCGCGAGATACGATTGGGCGACGTGTCGCTCACGGTCGGCGCGACGGAGACCGGCGCGGCGGTGATCTCGCTCGTCTCGCGTAACGCGACCGGCTTCGGCGCAGAGGGTGCGGCGAGCATTCTAGTGGCGGCGAGCGGCGTTGCCGCGAACACCGGCGCGAAGATCGAGCGCGTCTCCGAGAAGCTTGTACGCCTTCCCGAGCGCGGACACGCCCCCGTGTGCGCGGAGGGGATTCCGTGCGAGATTACGTTGCCCGCATCGCCCGCGCGCGTCAAGTGCTGGGCGCTTGCGGGGGATGGTTCGCGCATGAAGGAAATTGCGCCGGAGGCGGTCGGCGATGGAAGCCGCGCCCGCATCCGCCTCTCGCCGTCCTGCCGCACGCTTTGGTACGAAGTCGTCATTCAGTAAGTTCGCTTAACTCAACGATACACCATAGAACGCCATGAAAAGGATATTAGTCTCTGCTTCAGTTGTCTGGACAATCGGGGCCGCGCTTGCCGCGTCCGCAACGGGAAAACCGCAGGCGGTGGTGCGCGACTGGGAGAACATTGACGTCAACTCCTTCAACAGGATGCCGGCGGCAACGTATGCGATGCCGCTGGCGAACGAGAACGCTGCGCTGACGGATGCGTTGGAGTTTGAAACGCCGTGGAAGATGTCGCTGAACGGCACGTGGAAGTTCCACTGGAGCGGCGATCCGCTGCGTCGCCCGCTGGCGTTTGAGAAGCCGTCGTTCGACGTGTCGAAGTGGGAGACGATCGACGTTCCCTGCTGCGTGGAGATGCGCGGCTACGGGATGCCGCACTACATCGCCCACGGCTATCCGCACAAGTTCGCATGGCCGAAGATCCTCGACAAGGAGACGGGACGTCCCGACTACAACCCGGCGATGTCCTACAAGCGCAAGTTCCGCCTGCCAGATAGTTGGAATGGTCGCGAGACGATCCTCCGCTTCGAGGGCGCGGGCTCCGCGCTCTATGCGTGGATCAACGGCGAGAAAGTCGGATACGCCGAGGACTCCAAGTTGCCGAGCGAGTTCAACATCACGCCGTTCCTGAAAGACGGCGAGAACGAAATCTCCGTGCAGGTGTTCCGCTGGTGTGATGGCAGCTACGTGGAGGACCAGGACATGCTGCGCTTCTCCGGTCTCTTCCGCGACGTGTCGCTCTGGTCGCGTTCGAAGGCCGGTATCGCGGATTTTGTGGTCACGCAAAAGTTCGGCGAAGGATACAAGAGCGCAACTGTTGACGTGGCGGTGGAAACCTACGGCGACGCGAAGGAGGTGAGCGCGACGCTCTACGACGCGGATTTCAAGGAGGTGGGTAGGGCGGGCGCCCCGCGCCCGCCGCAATCGACGGCAAACGGCGGTCGCGGGGCGACCGCCCTACCGGTGCTTGTGCACATCCCACTTTCCTCACCTCAACTCTGGAGCGCGGAGAAGCCGTATCTCTATACGCTCGTGCTGAAGTGCGGCGACGATATCCGCGCGAAACGCATCGGCCTCAAGGAGCAGAAGATCGTGGGCGAGGTGTTCTACGTGAACGGCAAGCCGATCAAGTTCAAGGGCGTGAACCGACACGAGACGAGTCCTGAGAACGGGCGCACCGTGTCGTGCGCCGAGATGCTGCGCGACGCGGAGCTGATGAAGCGGTACAACATCGACACGGTGCGCACGAGCCACTATCCGAACCACCGCCTCTGGTACGACATCTGCGACAAGTACGGCATCTACCTCGTCGCCGAGGCGAACGTGGAGGCGCATGGTGCGGGGTACGACAAGGACGGTTTTGGTCCGATCCCGGCGTGGAAGCAGACGATCGTTGAGCGCAACGAGCGTCAGGTGCGCTTCTACCGCAACAATCCGTCCGTCACGATCTGGTCGATGGGCAACGAGACGAAGCACGGCGACAACTTCCGCGCGGCGATCGCGGCGGTCAAGAAGATCGACCCGTCGCGTCCGATCCACTGGGAGCGCGGCTACAGGGACGCGGACATGGACGCCTCCATGTACCGCAGCGTACAGCGCCTTGAGGAAATCGGCGCGGCACGCGACGCCGCGAAGTCGCGTCCGTTCTTCCACACCGAATACGCCCACGCGATGGGCAACGCGATGGGTAACTTCCAGGAGTACTGGGACGTCACGTACGCGCATCCGTCGCTCATCGGCGGGTGCATCTGGGACTGGAAGGACCAGGCGATCTGGGCGGGCACGGGGCACATCGACCCGAAGACGGGACGCGAGGAGCGCTACTTCGCGTATGGCGGCGACTTCTACGACAATCCGCACAATGGTCCTATCTGCCAAAACGGCGTCGTGGGTCCGCTCGCCGAGGTCACGCCGAAACTGATCGAGGTCGGACACGTCCACCGCAATCTCGTGTTGGAACGGGGAATGGGGAATGGGGAACGGGGAACGGGGTTTAGGTTGTGGAATCGGTTTGCGTTTACTTGGGCGGATGAGTTCGAGGGACGCTGGCAGCTTGTGGAGGATGGCGTGGAGGTTGCGTCTGGGCGCGTTGCGTCCGCGCATGTTGCGCCGCTTTCGCGCGGCGATGTGACGTTGGAGGGCCTTGACGCAGCGTTGGCAAAGGGTGATGGGAAGAAGGAGCGGTTCGTTAACGTGTCGTTTGCGACGAAACACGACATGCCCTGGGCGAAGGCGGGCTGGGTAGTGGCCAGGGAGCAGATTGCGCTGGGGGGTAGGGAGACAGCAAGCGTACAACAACAAGATGGTAGGGCGGTCGCCCCGCGACCGCCGCAAACGGTAGGGTTACGCGTCCCGCGTGACCGCATTTCCGATTTCGTCGCCAAAGAAGAAGCCAACACCCTCACCGTCACGTGCGGGAAGACCGTGGCCGTGTTCAGCCGCAAGAGCGGTTTGCTTACGCAGCTTACCATGAAGGGCATGACTGTTTTGAAGGAGTTTTCGCCGGGTGTTCCGGCCGGTCCTCACCTCACGTGTGTGCGCGCGTTCGTCGATAACGACAAGTGGTTGAAAGATAGTTTCCTGTCGTCCGGGCTTGTCCGGCTCGGATACCATCCTGAGCCGCTTGTCGTGACGGGCGACTGCGTGAAGGCCGTCATCAACGTAACTGGCACGAAGGGCTGCGGCTTCAAGCACGAATGTACATATCGCTTCAGCCCCGATGGTGCCCTCACCTTGGAAAACACGGTAACGCCCTACGGCGTGATGCCCAAAGCGTTGCCGAGGCTCGGCCTCTCGATGCGGTTGGATACGGCGCTCGAGCACATCAAATACTACGGACGCGGACCGTGGGAGAACTACATCGACCGTTGCACGGGCTCGTTCGTGGGGCTCTACGAATCGACCGTGACGGAACAGTACGTTGATTACGTACGGCCGCAGGACAACGGCTACAAGAGCGGCGTACGGTGGGCGGAGTTCACCGACGGCGCGGGGAAGGGCGTGCGTTTCGAGGCGTCCGAACCGCTGTTCATGCAGGCGCTGCACTTCGGGTGGGAGGATATCTTCTTCGCACGTCACGACGGATGGCAGAAATGCACCTTGCAGATCCGCCGTTACTCACCGCCTGTCGTGCAGCGCGACGTCATCCTCAACCTCGACGTGCGCCAGACAGGACTTGGGGGCGCGAGCGTCGGCCCTGCAACGATGGAGAAGTACCGCTTCGATCCCTCAAAGCCCGTCTCGTGGACTCTCAGCATTTCTCCAAGAATAGAAAGGAAATGAAATGAAAACGAAACTTGTGATCGTGGCAGCTTTGGCGGCGACGGCCGCGCAGGCCGAATTCAAAATCGACCGCTCGGTAATGTCCGAGGAGTATTGGAAAATCTGGAACGACGCTGCCCAGACGAAAATCGACGCGGACATCGAGAAGTACCGCAAGGCGGACGGCGCATTCGAGGTCGCCGCGCCGGACGGTACGGAGGTGAAGGCGGAGCAGTTGACGCACGCCTTTTTCTTCGGCGCGCACATCTTCAACTTCGGCCAGCTCGGCACGAAGGAGCGCAACGCCCGCTACAAGGCGCTGTACGGAAAGGAGGGCGCGCTCTTCAACTCCGCTACGGTTGCGTTCTACTGGCGCACATTCGAGCGCTTTCCTGGCAAGCCGCGCTTCGAGGCAGGTGCGGAGGACAGCGAGGAATTCTGGAATACTTGCCCGAACCCGAAGGAACAGCCGCACTGGCGGCGTCCGCCGACCGATCCCGTGGTCGACTACCTCGTCTCGCGCGGCTGCCGCATCCACGGCCATCCGCTCGTGTGGGGCAACAACACGTGGATGACGCCGAACTGGCTCTGGGACGAGCTGTGTCCGGAGGCGGAAAAGGCCGCCCTTGAAAAAGCGTCGGGCGTGAAGGTGCCGCGCTGGAAGGCCTCCATCCCCGCCGGGGCGCCCAGCCGCAAGATCAGCAAAAAATGGCAGGAAGCTTGGAAGAAAATCTACGCGAAGCTTTCCGAAGAGCAGATCGCCGCGCTCGTGCCCACGTTCATCAAGGCGCAAAACGAGTGTTACGAACGGCGTATCCGTCAGATCGGCGAACGCTACGGCGCGAAGATCCATTCGTGGGACGTCGTCAACGAGAGCGCCACGGACTTCGATCTCTTCAAGCGCAAGGCCGTGCGGAACCGTCCGTTTGATGCGTCGCACTACGGCCTGATGCCGGCGGACTACGCCTACAAGGCGTTTCTGTGGGCTGGGAAGTATCTTCCCTCGACCGCGTGGTTCAACCTCAACGACTACAACATGGGCGACGGTTTCTTCCTGCAGGCGAAGGACCTGACTGCACATGGCGCGCGCATTGACGTCGTCGGCTCGCAGATGCACCTCTTCAACCCGAAGGAAAGCGCCAATATCGCCATCGGCAAGGGGCCCGAGCACCTTCGCCCGGAGAAAATCGCCGAGCGGTTCGTCCTCGTCTCCAAGGCGAACCGTCCGATCCACCTTTCCGAGATCACCATCACCGCGCCCGACAACTCGCCGAAGGGGCAGATGGTCCAGGCGATCATCATGCGCAACTGCTACCGCGCGTGGTTCAGCGTTGAGAAGATGACCGGCATCACGTGGTGGAACGTGGTGGACGACTGCGGCGCGCCGGGCGAGCCGTCCATCAGCGGACTCTTCATGCGCGACATGCAGCCGAAGACGGCGTACTTCGCGATGGACGACCTCGTCAACCGCGAGTGGAAGACGAAGACCACGGTGAAGGCGCATGGCGGCAAGGTGTCGTTTCGGGGCTTCCGCGGCAGCTACCGTCTCACGTGGAAGGGCGCGGACGGCAAAGAGCTGGCACAGCTCGTCGAGATGAAGTAACTTTCGACGGCAGGCCATTTTCCTGCTTAAGAACTTGGACGATTCATGAAAGCCTGAAAGGGTGCCCCGATGAAATTGAGGGAAATGGCTGTTGCCATAATTGCAACGGCATTAGCGGGATGTTGGTGTACGACGATCAGCGATCGGTATTCAATGGATGGACATCCAGTGGACGATCCGGGTGAGAAAAGGACGTTGCGCCATAAACACTATGAAACGGTCTCCGCCATGAACTCATTGTTGGAGTATTCGCCCGATTTCATTCCTGCTGTGATTACTAACAAGTACGCTACAGAGACGAAGCTGGAAAGCGGGGCTCTGCACAGGTTCGTGTGGTTGTGTACGCTCGGCTTTTTCCCGTCATGGGATACGTATGAGTATTCGTGGCAGATTGAAATCAAGACGCCTGTCGGCGAGAAGACCGGTGTCTGCACGAGAACTAAACGGGAATACTGGGGTTGGATACCGTATATGCTTCCATTTGCCGCTTCCGACGCAGATGTGAAGACCGAGCCGACAGACGAACTGGCACGTCGCGTGATCGCGGCGCATTTCAAACCACAATGGACAGCGAAGAAGGTGGAATCGTTGAACGCCGCAGAGAGACGGCGCATCGAGGAAAAGCGGAAACGCGCCGACGAACTTCTTGCGGCCAAAGACTGGAAAGCGGTGATTGCACTCTGCACCGGCGAAAAGGACGGGCGGTTTGCCGCTGCGTATAAAAGAAGGGTTCGTGAGGCGGAGAAACAGACCCTCGTGACCGTTGAAAAGGCATTATCCGATTTGTTGGCAAAGGGTGAATACACCAAAGCAGCGCAGGTGTTCTCTGCCGAATACGCCAACTGGAAGCAAGTCAACGGCCATGACGTTGGCGCGTGGAAAGCGCTTATCGACGCCGTCGATGAGGCTGTTCGAAAGAAGGAATTGAGTCGTATCGAGAAGAGGAAAAAAGAAATCGAGCAGTTGCTCGACGCAGGGAAGTATGCCGAAGTCATTGTCGAGTGCAATAAGGAGAAGGGGGTGTTGGCAGGGTCTCGTTATGAGGACGGGCGGATTTGGAGGAATTACAAAATGACCGTTTTGCGCAAAAGGCTTGAAAAGTGTATGCGGGGCGGGCAAGAACTCCGAATCCGGAAGATACAAGCGCTCGCGAAGAAATATGCGTCAGATGATACAAACTTCAATTTCCTTGGTTTTTTCGTGGGAATGTCGCGGCATGACGCGATCGCCCTCGCAAGGCACTATGGTTTGAAAGATGAAGAGTATTTGATTACGGACTCTATGCAGGGGACGGTCAACGACATCTGGCTTTCGGAGAAGGGGGTCCGCCGTCTTGTCAAGGCGGGGAATACCTTTGACGAACTTGTCCATGCGGTGAGTGATTGCCTCAAAAGAAATACTCGACATTCATGGAGCTACCTAATTGGCACCCAAATCGGTTCTGGTGCTGCTGTCTTATTAACGCCGCTTGGTCAAATATTTAGCCTACTCTCTGGTTCGGATGTCAGGATTGTTTGTGTGCAGACCGCGAATAACGGTGTTGTCGCCAGGATGTACGATGGAGATGCCAGTGGCCTTCGCATCGTTCTGGAAAAGCCAATGGAACGGGCACCGATTGCCACGGAGACCGCTAAACTTGAGCACGCGATATTCAAAATGAAAATGGAGGCAGAAAGGGATGAAGTCATTTCAAAAATGCTGGACGGCATGGTTGCCGTCCCCGGTGCGGAATTCAAGATAGGGAAGTATGAAGTGACGCAGAAGCAGTGGATGGTGGTTATGGGTGAAAATCCGTCAAAGTTCAAGGGCGGAGACAATCCTGTCGACAACGTGTCGTGGAATGATTGCAAGAAGTTTCTTGAAAAACTGAATGCCTTGCCAGAAGTGCGGGCGGCGGGCTGGAGGTATCGTCTTCCGACCGAAGAGGAATGGGAGTACGCATGCAGAGCTGGAGCGGCCGGTGACTACTGCCGGTTGTTGGATGGTACGGAGATAACCAAGGAATCGCTTGGTAAAGTGGCATGGTATTGCAAAAATAGCCACGATGAAACGCACGCAGTTGGACAAAAGACGCCGAACGCCTTTGGCCTCTATGGCATGCACGGGAACGTATTGGAGTGGTGTGAGGATCTGTATGGGGCCGGTTGTGCGCATCGTGTGTGCCGAGGCGGCAGTTGGAACGGAAACGCGTCCAATTGCGCGTCATCCTACCGGCGCGGCGAGAACCCTGACAGCTGCGGCAACCACCTCGGTTTCCGTCTCGCGACCTCCGGAGCTTTTTAAAATGCGTCGATATGGCGAGACATTTTCGGTTTACGTACGAGGGCGGATTTGGTAAACTTGTGCCCATGAAGAAATGTCCCCTACTCGCTGCGGCGTTGATGGCGCTTGCAGCCCCTGTGTTTTCCGCAGCAGATTGTCCGCTGGCGGCGCTCCCGTGGATTGGCGATGGTCAGCCTAACCGCAATGGCGCGGACTGGTACGGCGAAGACCCCGCGCCGGAGTTCCGTGCCGTGTTCACGCTTCCAGAAGGCGTGCGCGAGGCCAAAGTGCAGTTCGCGTGCGCCGGATTCGCATCGCTTCGCGTTGGGAACGAGATGCTGATGAGCGCGGACGGACTGGACACCCTCTGGACGCCATACGACAAGACCATCTACGCGAAAACATTCACCGTGAAGGTGGCGTCGCCGACCGCCGAGGTCGTGGTGCGACTCGGCAACGGTTTCTACAACCTGCTGCCGCTTCGCTTCTGGGGCAGTAAGTGTTTCCGCAATGTGCTCGCGCATGGACGCCCCTGCTTCAAGTTGGCGATTGACGGCGTGGCCAAGCCTCTCGAATGGAAGTGGCGCAAGACGAACGTGGTGCGCAACTCGGTCTACCTCGGTGCGGAAATCGACGCGACGCGTCCGGAGGATGTGGAGTGGAAGCCTGCGGCGGCGGTGACGGGTCCGAAGGGGACAATTCGTCCGTGGCCTGATGCGCACATGCGCGCTGATGGTGTCCATGCGGGCACGGCGAGCTGGCTTAAGGAAGGGGAGGTGCAGGTCGTCGACTTTGGGGTAAACGCCTCCGGCGTGCCGGATTTCATCTTTCGCGGTGCGGCACGAGGGGCGCGCATTGAGATCGTGTACGGGGAGCGCCTCAACGCGGATGGCTCTGTGAACGTGCTCACGCAGACCGCCGGCCAGGTCAAGCGCGGCAACGGCGGACCTGGTGCGCCGCACGTCGCAAGCCAACGCGATGTGTATATCTGCGGCGGAGCAACGAGCGAGCGCTTCAGACCGCCGTTCACCTGGCACATCTTCCGCTACGCGGAGATCCGCGGGGCGAAGTGCCTGCTAGGCACGGGCGACGCCTCGCGAACCGTGCGCTCAATGCTGTCGCTGAAGGAGAAGGCACCTGAGGCGAAGGCGTTCACGACGGAAAACGCCGATCTCGCGGCAATCCACGAAATGTGTCGTCGCACGTTCCAGGCGAACATGATAGGCGGCGTACAGAGCGACTGCCCCGGACGCGAACGCCTCGGCTACGGCGGCGATATTGTGTCTACGTACGAAGCGTATATGCTCAACTGGGACATGCGCGCCATCTACCTCAAGGTTCTGCAGGATTTCGCGGACGAGGCGGCGGACGACGGCTGGATCACCGAGACCGCGCCCTACGTGGGCATAGGTGACAAGGGGTTTGGCAAACGGGCGGGCCCGATATCGTGGGCGCTTGCCGTGCCGGAGCTGATCGACGGGCTCCTGCGCCATTACAACGAGACAAAGGCGCTGGACTACTATCCCGTCTGCACGCGCTACATCCGCCAGGTTGCGGCGAAATTCCCCGACGGACTCATCCCCAAGTGCATCGGCGACCATGAGGCGCTGCAGCGCGCGCCCAACGCCATGACGGCTACGGCACATTGGTACCGGTTCGTCATGCTGACGGCTGGTTTTGCGAAACGGATGGGGCGTCTGGACGACGCGACCGAGTTCGCCATGCTCGCTGCGAAGATCAAGGCGGCGTTCGTCGCGAAGTACGTGAAGGACGGCGTCGTGGCGAACGGCACGCAGTCCGCGCAGGCGACAGGACTCTACCTCGGGCTCATACCGCCCGCGCAGGTCCCGGCTGCGGAACGCCGTCTCATTGCGGCCATCCGTGAAAAGGGCTACGGCCCAACGACAGGCATATTCTCCACTCGGTACATGCTCATGTACCTCTCCGAGCACGGGAAACAGGACATAGCGGAGAAGATCGTCCTCCACAAGGGTTTCCCCGGCTGGCTGTACATGCTCGACCGCGGAGCGACTACGCTGTGGGAGACGTGGAAAGAGAGCGACAACATCTACTCCAACTGCCATCCGATGTTCGGCAGCGTGGACGAGTGGATTCTCCGTTTTGGAAAATGAAAGGAAAAAAGAAATGAAAATACTGACAACTGTTTTGGTGGCGGCTGCGTGCCTTGCGCACGCGGAGACGATCGACGTGCCGGCCGGGCAGACGCGGACGGTCGATCCGGGGCGTCGCTTCACGGGCGGCGTACTCGTGAAGACGGGCGCGGGTGAACTCGACCTGACGGGCGCGGATCTCGCAAACGCGGGGCTTGAGATCCGCGAGGGGACTGTGCGCCTGCGGGGCGGCGGCACCTTCTCGGTGACTACGCGTTTCGTGCGCTTCGACGTTCACAGGACGCGTCCAGGAAAGAGGGGCGCGCCAGAGTTCTCGGATTCCGGCGCGCAGTACAGCGAGTTTCGTCTCTACAACGGCGGCAAGCTTGTGCCGTTTCCCAAGGAGGCGAAGGCGATCGAGGGTGCGGTCGGCGGCGCGGAGGGGCCGGACAAGGGCATTGACGGCGACGTGAAGACGAAGAGCTACAACGGTGGGCCCCTCGTCGTCGACATTGGCCGCGAGGTGACGTTCGACGCCTATTCCTTTGTCACGGCAAACGACGCGATCGCGCGCGATCCCGCCGGGTGGTCGGTGTCCGTTGGCACGGCGGACGGCAGCCGCGTAAAATGGCGGACGGTCGGGACCGTCGCGGACTTCACGGCGCCAAAGGCGCGTTTTGCCGAGGCGGGGCGTCTATTCCCCCTGTCGCTGTGCGACGTCGTGCCCGCCGACTATCCCGTGACGGTGTGCGGCAAAGGGCGTCTCGTGCTGTCTAACGTGAACGAAATGCTGGAGTACGTGGACGGGAACGGATTGATTGAACTTGACGGTGCCACGGTGACATTCGCGCCCTGTACGGCATTCGCCGGTTCCGTGTGCGGAGGAAACGTGACCTACCGCAAATAAAAAAGCCTTTTCTGCATGGCGGAAGGGGGGGGATTCGAACCCCCGGTGGACTTGCGCCCACACAACCTTTCCAAGGTTGCACCATCGACCACTCGGACACCCTTCCAAGCAGAAAAAGTGCGTATAGTATACCGAATTCCTGCGGCCAACTCAACCCGAAAATTCCAGAAAATTCATGCGCCCGAATCATGGGGCGCGGACAAGGCAGAAGAAGGCACAAGATGAAATGTCCCAAATGCGGCACTGACAACGACAAGGTACTCGATTCCCGCGCGGTTCGGGAGGGCGCGGCCATACGGCGTCGGCGCGAGTGTTCCGGCTGCGGCTACCGCTTCACGACGCACGAGGAGATCGACCGCGACGAAGTGACGGTGGTCAAGCGCGACGGCACGCGCGAGCCGTTTTCGCGCGCAAAGGTGGAGAAGGGCGTGCGCGTGGCCTGCCAGAAGCGTCCCGTATCGGAGGACCAGGTACAGAACCTGCTGGACGAGGTTGTCATGGCGCTAGACGGCGAGGAGGTGCCGGCGGCGCGCATCGGCGAACTCGTGATGGAACGCCTCCACAAGCTCGACGAGGTGGCGTACATCCGGTTCGCGTCAGTCTACCGCCGCTTCGCGGACGTCAAGGAGTTTCTCCAGGCAATCACCGAGATGGTGAAGAAATGATCGACCTGCATGTACACAGTACGGCTTCGGACGGCACCTGTTCGCCGGAGGAACTGGCAGAGTTGGGCCGTTCCTTCACGGTGATGGCACTCACCGACCACGACAGCACGGATGGCTGCGCGCGTTTCATTGACGCCTGCCGACGCTTGAAAGTAGAAGGCCTGCGACTTCCGGGTATCGAGCTGTCGGTCAATCCCGGCGGGTACGGTCAGTTCCACATGCTGGGGCTCGGCATCGATCCTGACGCGCCGGCCCTCACCGAATTTCTCAAACGCATCCGCACGGGGCGGGAGGAGCGCAATGTCCTGATGGTGGAGCGCCTCACGTCGCTGGGCATGCCAGTCACGATGGACGAAGTGCGCCGATATGCCGGAAGCGAGATCGTGGCGCGTCCGCACATCGCGCGCGTCCTCATCGAGAAGGGTTTCGCGAAAAGCGTGAAGGACGCGTTCGACCGCTTCATCGGACCGAAGGCAGTGGCTTATGTTTCGCGTTACCGTCCGACTCAGGCGGAGGCGATTGACGTGATACACGCTGCCCACGGCGCAGCCGTGATGGCGCATCCGAGGTTCTGGACATCAGACGCGGGGCTTCTTGCCGATGGTCTCGCCCGACTGAAGGACCTGGGCCTCGACGGCGTGGAGGCCGTCTACCAGGCGAATCTCCCGCTTGAAACGCCGATGCACCTGCGCGTGGCGCGTTCGTTGGGGCTTGCCGTCACGGCTGGGAGCGACTTCCACGGCGCGAACAAGAACGCAATCACGCTCGGCATGGACGTCGAGGACGAGCGGGATTTCATTACCCCGTTGCTCGACGCGCTTGCCAAGCGAGGCTGCAAGGTCATTTGACTGTTGTCTATCGTTCCACAAGTCGGATTTTCGTCTCGGCAATCGAGTCTCATGATGTACCGAAGCCAAGACTGGCTTTTTTGACGTACGCGATGGAACTTCTGTTTAACAGATGACGGTGCCGTGGCCGGGGGACATCTGCTCGCCTAGCAGGTTCGAGACGCCAGACGATTCAAAGCCTTGCACCCAGCCTCGCGTGAAGCCGAAGTCCTCTGCGGCCTCCGCGACGAGGTTGTATTCCTCTTCGGCCACGGGGCGGTCGAAGGGCGGCGTCTTCAGCGCTTTGTAGACTGGCGTGTACTGGCTCATCACGGCGACGTGAAGATCCGTGAATCCTTCTCCCGCAAGCCAAGCGAGATTTTCGGCGGCTTCTTCCGCATGTCCGGGCAGCACTAGGATGCGCACGATCACACCGCGCGTTGCGGCGCCGGGGGCGTCCGAGTCGAGCGGGCCGAGTGCATCGTGAAGGTAGCGGATTACCGCGCGGTTCGCCTCAACGTAACCTGGTGCGGCAGAGGCCGCGAGTGCCGTAACGTCGCTTGCGTAGCGCATGTCGATGAGCGCGATGTCGCAAAGGTCGCGGTAGGCGGTAAGCGTATCGACCGTCTCGTAGCCGGAGGAGTTCCACACGAATGGAAGTTTGACGCCCTCCACGAGCAGCGACGCGACCGCCTCGCGGATGAAGGGGAGGTAGGGCGTTGGCGAGACGAGGTTCCAGTTCGAGCAGCGGTCCTTAACGGCGAGGTCGCGCAGGATCTCCGTGAGTCGCGATACGGGAATGTCGTCGCCTTCGCCGTTCCAGCTCCACGGGGAGTTCTGGCAGTAGAGGCACTTCATTGTGCAGCGCGAGAAGAACACGCATCCCGAGCCGTGTTCGCCGACTAGCGGCGGCTCCTCGCCGAAGTGGGGTCCCCAGCGGAACACGCGCGGGAGCGCGCCGGCCTGGCAGAAACCGACAGCGCCGGATGCACGGTCGGCGCGACAGCGGCGCGGACAGAGTTCGCAGGGCATGGCGGTCTAGGCGGCGGGGGCGGGCGGCGGCGCGGTCTCGGGTTCCGTCTCCCCGTGGTCGCGCAGGTACTTCGCGCGGACCTGTAGGAATATCAGGCCGACGAACGGGACGGTCATGATGTAGCCCGCGCCTACGACGCCGAGCGTGAGCCAGAAGTTCGTGGCGAGGAAGGCTATGAGCAAGAGGCAGCCTGCCATCGTAGGCATAAGATAGGCACGTGAGATGTGGATAGATTTCAGGGAGATTGTCGGCAGACGGCTCGCCATCAGTACGCCGATGAAGAGCAGCATTGACATTCCGAACCAGGGGTTCTGGAAGGCGTTGCTCACGAGCGGGGCGGTTTCCTTGAAGGACAGCGCGAGGATCGCGGGGGTGAGCACCATCCAGCATCCTCCTGGCGCGGGTACGCCGAGGAAGAAGTTCTTCCAATAGGGGATGGTGGGCTGCTCGAGCATCGTGTTGAAGCGCGCGAGGCGGAATGCGTCGCAGAGCGCGTAGAAAAGCGCAGAGCCGAGCAGGAGGTTCTTGACGTGCGCAGGCATGTCTGGCTGTCCCGAAAGGCACCAGAAGTACATGTACATCGCCGGCGCAACGCCGAAGTTCACGAAGTCGGCAAGGGAGTCGAGCTCCGCGCCGAGCTTCGAGCTCGCGTTGAGGAGGCGCGCCACGCGTCCGTCCATCGCGTCGCAGATGCAGGCGACGAGCAGGGCGAAGAGACCCATGAACCAGTCGCGCGGCGTTGCGGGCGTGCCCGCAAGCGTCTTCGCGTAGTTCGTGGCGCTGATGACTATGCTCGTGATCCCCGCGCAGGCGGCGATGGAGGTGATGAGGTTTGGCGCGATGGCCCGCAGGGGAATCCTGTCGCGCAACGCGGGGCGGTTCTTGCGCCGCCGCCCCCTTAGACGGAATTTGCTCATTTGATGTGTCCCAGTATGGTTTCTCCGGCCACCATGACCTGTCCGACGCGCACCTCCGGCTCCACGCCGGAGGGCAGGTAGACGTCAAGGCGCGACCCGAAGCGGATGAGGCCGAAGCGTTCGGCCATGGAGAGGGAGTCTCCCTCTTTTACGAAAGGAACGATGCGTTTCGCGACGAGGCCCGCGATTTGCACGACGCCGTATTTCACGCCGGAGGGCGTCTCCATCAGGTAGCAGCAGCGTTCGTTGTCCGTGGACGCCTTGTCGAGCGAGGCGTTGAGGAACTTGCCGGGCACGTGCACCATCTTGAGGACCTTCGCGGCCGTGGGCGCGCGGTTCACGTGTACGTTCATCACGCTCATGAATACGCTCACGCGCCAGTACTCGGCGGCGGGGTCGAGTCCGGCGGCCGCGGCGTCGAGCTCCGCCGGGAGCGCGTACTTGCCGATGAGGCAGATGCGTCCGTCGGCGGGCGAAAGCACGGCGCGGGGATCGTCCGGCGGATAGCGCTCGGGATCGCGGAAGAAAAGGAACACGCCGTAGCTCAGCAGGAACAGCGGCAGCACGAACAGGCCGAGGATGGCTGCCGTGAGCGGGCAGTAGGGGAAGATCGCGATCACTCCTCCCGCAAAGAAGAAAGCGAGTACGAGCGCGGCCGTGCCGAAGCGCATTCCCTCGCGGTTGATGTGCGGGAACAGGTGCGCCGACGTTGAAAAATCTGGTTTGGGCATATTCATGTATAGCATTATCCCATTTTCTCGGCCGCTGTGCAATACCAAATTCAAAAAGTTGTGACAAATCAGTTTCATTGACGGCACGGTATGTGTGTGGTATACTGTCACCATGAAAACTTTTTACATGACCCTTGCAACGGCCGCAACCGCCTTGGCGGCCAATGCCAAAACCATTATTCCGCGCCCGGTTCCAAGGCCGCTGCCCCCGCCGGTCATCCGCCCCGTCGACCTCCGTGCAGACGAAAAGCCCGTGGAAGTGGAGGCGAGCGCGGGGGCTGTCATCGAGGACAACGGACTATACAGGCGCATTCGGACGACGTTCACCTTCACCAATCCCAACTCTCGGCAGATGAGCGCGGACTTCGAGTTCCCGATTCCCGCCGACGCGACCGTGTGCGGCTACGCGCTCGAGGTCAACGGCACGATGGTGCCCGGCGTGGTGTGCGGTAAGGAGAAGGCCCGCGTCGCGTTCGAGAGCGAGAAGGCGAAGCGCGTGGACCCCGGCATCGTCGAGCACGTGGCGGGCAACGTGTGGAAGACGCGCATCTTCCCGCTCATGCCCAAGAAGCCGCGCAAGGCCGAGGTCGATTACATCGTGCCGCTTGCCGAAGCGGCAGGAGTGCCGCTTCCCCAAGTGGTCTACGAGCGCGACGGCGACGACGTGTTCGTGGGCGAGCGCGCGGCGGAGGCGGTTGCGCCCGTGTCCATGAAGGAGAAGATCGCCGCCTTCACGAAGGGCACGATCGTGTGGGACGCAAGCGGCAGCGCGGAGTCCCAGTCCGCCGCGTGGCGCAAGAAGCTCGAGTCGCTCCCCGAGAAGGGCGAGTGGAGTCTCATCGTGTTTCGCAACGATTGCCAGACGATCCCGCGTGTCAAGGGACTCGCGAAGGAGAAGTTGCTCAAGGAGATCGACGGCCTCGTCTACGACGGTGGTACGGACATCGCGACGGCGCTGCGCCTTCTCGGCTCGGCGGATTTCCCGCTTCCTGCGTTGCTTTTCACGGACGAGATCGACACGCTCGGCCTTACGGCCCCGCAGTATGACGACCGCCTCGACATCATCGTGGCGAGTCGGGATGACGTGCCCGCGCGCCCCGTCACGGTGCGCCGTCTCGCGAAGGGCGAGAAGCTGCCCGACGGCGTGACGGTCAAGGAAGGGAAGCTGCTCGCGACAGCCTGGGCCGCGAACCGCGTGAAAGACCTTTCCGCGCAGGCGGAGAACCGCGCGGAGGAGTTCCTCGCCCTCGGCCGTCGCTACGGAGTGGCGAGCGCCGTGACGAGCCTGATCGTGCTCGAGTCGCTTGAGCAGTACCTAGAGCACAAGATCGAACCGCCGAAGAGCATGAGTTTCTATGATGAGTGGGTGAGGCGCCGCGCGGCCGAGGACGACCAGATCGCCGCTAAGGAGAAGCAGGCTGAGCACGAACGTGACTTGCTGCGTCTCTGGAAAGAGCGCGTGGAGTGGTGGAAGAACCCGGTTCCGCCGAGGCGCACGCCGAAGAGCGGACTGTTCGGTACCGCCGCCGCGGGTGCCGCGTCCGCGCTTGCCGTCGGTGCTGCGCCACGTCAACGCTCCATGCACATGAGGAATTCGATGGCCATGGACATGGCCGTGGCCGAATCCGCCGCGCCCGCATCGGCGATGGCGGAAGAGGAATCGGCTAGGTATAGCATGGTGCGCAGCGTTTCCGCAGGGTGGTCTGGTAGTGCTCGTGCCAAGTCCGCCCCCCGCCGCGGGTCGGCTGGTTCCGGCGGTGCGACGATCAAGCTTGCCGCGTGGAACCCGCAGACGCCTTATCTCAAGGCACTGGACGCCTGTGCCGACGGCGACGCCGCCTACGCCGAGTACCTGCAACAGAAGAAGGTACACGGTTCGGCGCCGGCGTTCTACATGGACTGCGCGGGGCTCTTCTTCCGGAAAGACTGGCGTCTGCGCGGCTGGCGCATCCTCTCCAACATGGCCGAGTTCAAGCTCGAGGACGCCGCCGTGTGGCGCGCGATGGGGTGGCGTCTGCGCGAGGCGGGGCAGTACAAAGAGGCCGAGATCTGCTTCCGCAAGGCGCTGAAGCTGCGCAACGAGGAAGGGCAGAGCCGCCGCGACCTCGCGCTTGTGCTCTCCGAGTCCGGAAAGGCCGCGAAGAACGCGGCCGCGCTCACCGAGGCGATGGCGTTGCTGAAGGAGGCCGCTTTCACCAACTTTGCGCGCCGTAGCGGACGCCGCTCGAACGACCGCCAGGTGAGCATCGTCGCCCTGGAGGAGCTGAACGCGCTCATCGCCTGGTGCAATGCCGTGACGTGGCCGGACGCCGCGCGGCCGACTGTGCCGGAAATGGATGCCGCATATCGGCGCGATCTGCCGACCAAGATCAGAATCGTCCTATCCTGGGACGCCGACGAGACGGACATCGACCTGCACGTTCTCGAGCCTGACGGCGAGGAGGCATACTACAGCCATCGGCGCACGTCGACAGGCGGATTTGTTTCGGAGGACGTCACTACGGGTTACGGTCCCGAGGAATACCTCCGCAAGGAGGGGCTCGGCACGTTCAAGGTGCTTTCCAACTACTTCGCCTCGCACCAGACCGCGCTCACCGGCGCCACAACCGTGACGGCCACGGTCTACACGGACTGGGGCACGGCGGCGGAGAAAATCAAAATCCTGACGCTCCGCCTCGATAAGCCGAAGGACAAGCACCTCATCGGCGAAATCGCGGTAGAATGACAGTCTGAAAAATTCCGCAAATAACACTACCCCTAGCACGTTATTTTCTGTATAATAACTGTTTTTGAAACACCAGAGAGGAATTGGTAAATGGGTATGCCAGATAATGCTAAGAAAACTGCGGCTGCGGCGAATGCCACGGCGCAGACCTCAGTTGTGGAGAAGAAGCCGTTTGGGATGTCGCCAGGCGGCATGTTGTGGTTTGCGGCATTGGGATCGTCGCTTCTTGCGCTTTTGGTATATGGCTGCACGCTTGCGCAGTATCTCTACCCAGGCGAGTCGGCCGCGCTATTCACCCAGTGGATGGGGCTTGAGTCGCTTCACTTGCCGCTCCACCCGGTATGGGGATGGATTGCCAAATCCATCGGCGGCGGGTCGGCAGTGGGCCTCAACGTGCTTGGCCTCGTGTGTGGCGTGCTGTCCGCAGGGTTCCTCTGCTATCTGGTCGGGTTCTTTGTGTTCCAGACGATTGATCATGAGGACGTTGCCAAGTATGATGTCCAGGCGTCGCTGGTTGCGGGCATTGGGGCATCTGCAATGTTCATCTTCTCGACTGCGACGTGGATGGCGTCGACGCATCTGGACGTGCGCCAGTTCGACGTGTTCTTCGCGCTGGCGACGTTCATGCTGTACATTCCACTCGTGCGTTTCCCGCACCTTACATACGCCATGTCGCCCGTCATCGGGTTCGCCGTGGCGGTTGGCTTGCTAGAAGGGGCGATATTCGTGCCGCTAATGCCTGTGTTCTTGCTGGCGCTTGTTGCGACTGTTGTAAAGAATGGTTTTAAGTTCTACGTGCCAACAGCGCTCTTTCTGGTGGCGTTTGTGGCAGGCTATCTGTATCTGTCGATCAGCGTAGCGGACGAGTTCATGCTGCTGCCGAGCGCGGCGGACGGCGAATACAAGTCTGCCTCGGACGTGCTGTGGGCGTGCGTGAATTCCTGCAAACACGAGATTCACGGGTGGATATTCCGGTCTGGCGGCCTCGTGGTCATCCTCCTCGCTGTCCTGCCGTTCGTTGCCTGCGTTTTCGCAGCCTCGCGCGGGCTAAACAATGAGCGCTCATGGAGCCAGTACCTCTTCCACGCGGCTATGACAGTATGCTGTGTTCTGGCCACGGCAACCCCGCTTTCGCCGGACGGCATGGTCCGTCCCTTCGGTATGGTTCCCGTAGCGACAACGACGATCGTCGCGGCGACATGCGGGTATCTGCTGGCATACTGGTTCCTTCTGGCGCGCGTGACGTTGCAGACTACGGATTTAGACGCCCAGAAGATACCAGTGCAGAATTTTGGCCGGAAGGCCGCACCGTTTGTCGGTGGCGTCCTGACAATCTTGCTCATCCTTGCTGGGATCGTGAACGCATTTAGCCGCGAAGGCGACCGCGGCGAGTTTGCGGACGCCTGCGCCAACGAACTGCTCGACCGCCTGGGAACGCGCACATGGTTGATCACTGACGGACAGCTGGACGCGCATCTGCGCGTGGCCGCAGCCGCGCGCAGGCAGGAACTGAACATCATCTGCATCAAGCCGCGCAAGGAGTCGGAATATAAGGCATACTGCAAGCAGATTGCGGATCTGCTAGAGGAAAAGAAAATCTCGGCCGGCGAAAAGACGGACAAAGACCTGTCCTTCACGCTCAGGGAACTTGGCATGGTCGAGTTCCTTAAGATGTGGTTCAAGAACGATTCGGAAATAACGAAGCACGTTGCAGTCTTCGGGTGGCCGGACTTCTGGCTCTGGGGTGAATGTCGTCCGGTACCGGAATGCCTTTTCTTCGGCGGAGCCAAGGACATCAAATCGGTCGACGTTTTGAAGGTCAAAGCCGATTTCGAGGCGTTCTGGGAGAAGATGAAGCCGATCCTCGGCTCCGACAGCCGTAAGGGGTCGCGCGAAATCCGTAATACCGATGACCCGGCGGACCGCAACCGGCTTGAACTGAGGCGACCGGCCACGACGTTGAGGCATACGAGATGTACGAACTAGTCCTCGGAGCAATTGACTGCGACAACATCTGCGCACTGTTCAACGTATATGAGATTTTCCGATCAGGAAAGGAGAAGAACGTCAAGAGAGACGTCGCCGTGCGCCGGCGCGAAATCGAACGGCAGATCAAGGAAGTCGTTGACGACCCGACTAGACGCTACAATCTCAGGTTGCTTTCAAGTTACTACGGGTACGTCCGTTCCCCAGAAATCTTCGTGCGTAGCGGTCTCAATTGGGCACGATCCGGCGAGATGGGTTACGCACTTGCGCATCTAAAGTACGCCATCGACCTTGCATCAGGTGACGAGCCTGCCAAGGAACTTTTAAACATGCTGGCCAGTTGCTACGCGCAGGAGGGGCAAATCGAGAAGTCCCGCGAGGCATATCTTGCCACACTGGAGAAAGATTCCGCTAACCATGAGGCTCTCATCGGACTTTGGCGGATTTCGCTTCAGGAAGGGGCGTTTGACAAGGCGAAGTCCTATCTCGAGCGGGCTGTCAAGGTGCCCACGAAGGAGGGGACGATGCGCTTCGACGAGGCACTCCTGCACATAATGAACAACAACCTCGAGGAGGCGCGCCTGTCGCTCTCGAAGATCATCGACCTCCAGCCTCATTCCATTCAGGGATGGGCGCTCCTCGCCGGCGTCATACTCCAGCAGGCTGACAAGGCCGAAGACGCAAAACGGAAGCAGAAGATCCTCGCCGAGATCGACAACGTCATCTTGCCCCGGATGGAAGCACTGGCCGATTCCCCGCGCAACTTCTTCGTACAGATGACGCGCGCGCTCGCGCTGATGCGGAAGGGGAACGACAAGGAGACGCAGAAGAAGACGCGCACGGCGCTTGAACTCGCCTGGATGAGCCGTCCCGTAGTCAGCGTCGGCGCAATGGTGCTTGAATACGACTACCGCCTGCTCGATCCCGAGAGTGCCGAACGCCATGCTCTCCAAATCATCCGACTGGAATCCGAGCATGCGTTCGCCAACTGGATCATGGGGTCGATTCGCATGAGAGAGGGCAAGATGCCTGAAGCCGAGAAGTACCTGCGTACCTCCGTCGCCGCGCCACGTCCGCTCGCCGCCGCGCAAAACGACCTCGCCGAGCTTCTCCGCCAGAGCGATCGCTTGCCGGAGGCTGAGAAATACGCGCGCGAAGCCAAGAGCACCGACCCCAAGCTCTACGTTGCCTGGGAGACGCTGTGCGCCACGCTCCTCGACCAGAACAAGAACCTTGACGAGGCAGAACAGTGCATCCAGAAGGCCATCGAGCTGGCGAATGGACAAGATGCCCGAATGCTGCTGACACTTGCGCGCGTGCAGCTTGCGAAGAAGGACCTTGTCAAGGCTCGCAGTACGCTCCGTTCGCTCGGTAAGCGCCGTGACGAGCTCACCGCCGAGCGTGACCGCGCCGCGTACGACGAACTTCTTAAGAAGGCACAGGGCAAGTAGCGAGAGGGAATGGCCATGCGGGCGAACGCCATTGCCGGATTTGCGGCGCTTGCCGCGCTCGCGGTCTTGCCCATTTCCGCTGCGGACGTGGAGGCCGAAGAGGCCCGTACGGGCGGAAGGGGACGCTCCCACTGGCATGTCGGCCCGTTCTTCGAGTACCGCCGCGCCGAACCCGGCCCGGCCACGTTCTGGGCGGTGCGTCCGTTCTACTCCCAGGTGCGCGACCCTGCCACGCATACCGTAACGCGCGACGTTCTCTGGCCCCTCGGCGCCTACCATTACCACAACGACGCCTCATGGTACCGCGCTCTCATCGCATACGGCGACGCGCGCGACGGCGATCCTTCCTGGAGCTTCAACATTTTCCCGCTCTGGTTCTGCGGTAAGGACCGCGCGGGCGATGGCTACTGGGGCGCGTTCCCGTTCTACGGCGAACATCCGCATTTCCTCTTCATGGACGATTGGCAGTTCGTTCTCTGGCCCATTTGGCAGACGTACACGGTGAAGGGCGTGCGCAGCCGCGGCGTCCTCTGGCCCTTCGTCACCTGGCGGGACGCGCCGCGCGAGGGGCTGGGCGTGTGGCCCATCTGGGGTACGGCTCGCCAGCGCGAGAGCAGCCACGGCTACTGTCTCTGGCCGATCGCCACGTGGGCATCATACGACGAGGACCGTGATACTTCTGCTGCCGGATGGTCATGGATGGGCTGGCCGCTCTACGGACAGATCCGCCGTGCGCGGGAGAAGCAGGACCTTTTCCTGCCGCCGTTCTTCTCATACACCCGCACGGACTCGGCCACGCGCTGGCGGCTCCCGTGGCCCCTTGTGGAGGTGCTGCGCTCATCCACCCGTGACCGCACCAACATTTGGCCGTTCTGGGAGTCGGTGCACGGCTATCCGTACACCTCCGGCAAGGAGCGTAAACCCGAGGAACGCACCTGGCGCGTAGGCTGGCAGCTGATTGAGAGCACCACTCTCACGACCGACCGCACTCGGGAGGCCCGTTTCAACTTTTTCCCGTTCTGGACGCATGAGCGCCGCACCGTGCAGGCGAAGGACGGCACGTCGCAGGAGATCGCATCCTACATGCGCCTATGGCCGTTCTGGAGTTGCGAGACGAATAAGGGCCTCTCCCATCACCGCGTGTTGGAGCTAATTCCGATTCGTCACATGGAGGGCATAGACCGCAACTTGTCGCCGTTCTGGACGTTCTGGGAGAGCCGCACCCGTCCCGACGGACGCACCCGCCACTCGATTTTCTGGAACTTCATAACGTGGCACACCGGCGAGAAAAAAGACTCAGGTCCCGTTTCTCATGCGCGGCAGTGACCGCGTGGACATGGACTGATATCCGCGGGCGAACATAATCAGCAGCGTGTAAATCTCAAGGCGTCCCGCCAGCATCGCGAAGCAGTACCACCATTTGAGGGCCGTGGGCAGGGAGCCGTAGTTTGCCGTAGGGCCAAGTTGCCCAAACGCCGGTCCTATGTTCCCCACCATGCTTGCGGCGGCGGACAGTGCCGTGAAGACGTCAAGTCCGGCGATTGCGCCTGCGAAGGTCGTTGCAAGCACGAGGATGAAGTACGTCAAGATGAACGATGCGACAACGGGTATCAGCGATTCATGCCCCGGCTTACCGTTTATGCGCAGGGTGAACACTTGGTGCGGATGGACGATGCGCCGCATCTCGTTTCCGATTTCCTTTGCAAGAATCGTCCATCGAATGACCTTTACGCCTCCGGCTGTGGAGCCGGAGCACCCGCCGATGAAAAACAGCAGGAGGATCACCACCTGTGCAGGCGGACACCATCGGGTGTAGTCCGCCGTCATGAAGCCAGTCGTCGAAACTATGGACGACGCCTGGAAGGCAACATTGCGGACCGTCTGCGAAAAGGCGGTGGAGGCATTGTGTTCCAGCAGCGTTGCGACGGCTATTGACGAGAGGACGACGATTATGAATGTACGGAGTTCCGAATCCCCAGTCACGTCGCGGAGGCGTCCGGTGAAGAGTCTGTAGTAGAGGGCGAAGTTGACGGATGCCAGAAGCATGAAGAGCGTGCATATCCACTCTACGGCGGGCAACCCGAACGCGCCTACGCTCGCGTTGCGAGTTGAGAAGCCGCCTGTCCCCATAGTCGAAAAGGCATGCGCAAGGGAATCGACCCAGCCGAGTCCGGCGAAGTGGAGCAGCAGCATCTGGCTGACAGTGAGCATGACGTATATCAACCAAAGCGACTTGGCGGTGTTCGCGATGAACGACGTGAGCTTTTCCTTGTCCGGTCCTGTCGTCTCGGCCTTTATGAGGCGGAAGCCACCAATGCCCAGAAGCGGAATGAGCGCGACTGCCAGCGCGATGACCCCCATGCCGCCGAGCCAGTGCGTCTCGCATCTCCAAAGGTTGACGCTTCGCGGCAAAGTCTCGACCTCCTGAAGAACAGACGCGCCAGTAGTCGTGAAGCCGCTTACGCTCTCGAAGATCGCGTCGGAAAACGAAGGGAACGCGCCGCTGAAGTAGAGAGGTATGGATCCGTAAGCGCATATCACGATCCATATCAGCCCGACGACTCCGAACGCGCTCTTGACGTCGAACACTTTTGGACGCTTTCGCACAGCGAACCAGAATGCCAAGGCAACGATCCATCCGACAAGAAGCGGGATGAGAAACACCAGCGCCATTCGCCGGTCGGAATCCACCAATGCCACTGCCAACGGCAGAAAAAACGCCGAACCGGCGATGCCAAGGATGTAAGTGAGAACCCTGAAAATCGAAAGCAGCATGGGACGACCCTATTTTCCGCAAATCTTGGCAAGGAGATCCGTATTGCCGGACCTGACGATCAGCACAACATGCGACCCCGCCTCAAGGGCGGAGTCTCCGTTCGGTATTGCCGTAACGCCGTTGGAATCCGTCGCCAGCAGCAGAAGGAACTCGCCGTCCAGGTCTACAAGGTCACGGAGCTTCTTGCCTGCGAACCTGCTCTTGTCCGAAATGTCGCCCTCCACGATCTCGAAACTACGGTTGCACACGGAGTGGATGGCCGATACATTGCGTCCCCGCAGATGGCTTAGAATGCTGTCCACCACGGTGCCGCGCATCGGAACGGCTACGTCGATTCCGAGTTTCCGCGCGACAGCGCCGTATGCCGTGCTGGCGGTCAGGGCGACGGCCTTGTTCGCGCCCTTTGACTTCATGTATGCGGCCGTAACCAGGTTCAGCTCGTAGTTGCCGGAAGCCGCCACTATCAGGTCGCATGAGTAGAGGTCCTCTTCGCTCATCAGGGCCTCGTCGGTTATGTCGCCGCACAGAACGCGCACGTTGGGATGCTTCTCGGCGATCTCGTGGCAGCGTACCGCGTTGCGGTCAACCACTATCACCTCGCGACTGCTTTCGGGAAACTTGCCGCCGAAGATCATCTGCCACAATGTGCTGCGCCGCTTTTCCGCGATAAGGGGTATGAGCATCGAGCCGACGCGGTCTGCGCCGAATATGACGATGCGCCGGAACGTCTCGTGCGTGGCATCCGCAAACTGCGCGACTTGGGCGACGTCAGCGGTTCGCGACACCACGCCAAGCGTGTCGCCAGGGTTTATTACGGTGTCGCCCCTGGGAATCAGCGCCCCGGTTTCCGGCTCTGCGAACGCGACGAGGAAGTTCCATCCGTCTATTCCCGGCAGCTCGCGCATGCACCGTCCGACGAGGACGCTGTCGCTTCCAACGCTGAGCGTTGTCAGCATGAAATCGTTTTTAAGGTCGATGATGTTGCCGACGGCACCATACTCGACTGCACGATGTATGGCACTCGCCGCTTCGACGTCGGGGTTGACCATGGCGTCCATGCCGTACATCGCGCGCACCGTGTCCTTGCTGGACGTCCTCTTGCGGCGGCTTGCACTGTCCACGGCAGAGTAGTAGGCATAGTTGCGCACGCGCGCGATCTTCAGGATGTCGGGATAGGCCGAATCGACGATCTGGCATGCGATCATGTTGACTTCGTCGTCTCCGGTGAGGGCCACGAAGGCATTGGCCGAGGCGATGCCGGCCTGTTCGAGGACGTCAATGCTGTTGCCGTCGGCCTCAATCACCGTGCAGTCAAGCGCATCGCTTGCATGGCGCACTTTTTCGGCGTCATTGTCGATGAGCACGACTTTGTTGCGCTCCAGCACAAGCATCTTGGCCAGTTGCATGCCGGTGAACCCGGCGCCTATTACGAATATAGTCATAGTGGGTTTGTCCGCCGCATATTATAGCAAAAATTTTACGGTTCATGCGTGGCGGTGCTGCGACGGCGGAAAATGCATGGTATTCTCATTTGACAGGCTGCTTCTTTCCTTTTCCAGCCTGATGTTTCGCTGAAAAGACCTTGCCCTGCCAGCCTGGGAGTCCGGGAAAGGGT
>CACWIW010000033.1 GCA_902761035.1 uncultured bacterium
GATCGACATCATCACCGTCTTCCCCGAAATGTTCCGGGGATTCCTCGGTGAGAGCATCCTTTCCCGTGCCGTGCGCGCGGGAAAGGTTTTTATTCGCACAGTCGATTTGCGCGACTTTGCCCGCGACCAGCGTCGGACGGTGGATGACAAGCCCTACTCCGGTGGTCCCGGCATGTTGATGCGTCCCGACGTCTGGACGGAGGCGATTGAAGCTGTCCGCACGCCCAGTGCGCGCGTGGTGCTCACCACGCCCGCCGGCGCACCCTACACGCAGCGCACGGCCGAGGATTTTTCGCGCGCCGAGCACCTTGTTTTCCTCTGCGGACACTATGAGGGCATTGACGAGCGAGTACGGAGGCTCGTCACGGACGAGGTGTCGATGGGCGATTTTGTCCTGACGGGCGGCGAAATTCCCGTCGCCGCGATGGTCGATTCCGTCGTGCGGCTTCTGCCAGGCGTGCTCGGCGGTGGGACGGCCGCCACGGCGCGCGAGTCGTTCGGCGAGGACGGCCTCTTGGAGTCGCCCCAGTACACGCGTCCGCCGGTCTACCGCGGACTCGCCGTGCCGGACGTGCTGGTGGACGGCGACCATGGCAAGGCGGAGGCGTGGCGCAAACGGCAGGCAATCGACCTCACATCGCGCCGCCGCCCCGATCTTATAGCTCACGGCGGTACATTAGTGGTAGAATGAACATGTTGAAGTTCAGATTTCTTTTGGCGGGATTGCTGGTACTGGCTTCTGCGGTGAATGGTGCCACGCCACGGCCGCAGCCGCGTTCGCGCATTGCGGTGGTGAAGGCCGTTGCGGCCGTGCCGGCGTCTGAGCGCACTTACGCGGCATCGCTGGCGGATGGGACGTTGCGGATTCTCACTCAGAATGGAGTGAAAGCCGATCTCGTGGCGGACGTCGCGCTTGACGCAGCGCTCAGGGGGCGCGACCTCGCCTTTCTCGTCACCTGCACGAAGCCTACTCCTGCGCAGATTTCCGCGCTCGCACGCTTCCGCGGGCGTGGCGGGGTGATACGTCCGCTTTACTCCACCTCGTCGCAGGTGGTGTCCATCTCAGGTGCGCGGGCCGCGTTGAAGGTACGCGACGCGGAGAGCGTAAAGGAACGCTACCTGTTGACCCAGGTTGGGGCGGTCGTGCCTGGAGCGTGGAACCGTTCGGCGTGGGAACGGAAGCGTAGGGTAATGCATGCGGCGGCGTCCACGCTCGGGCGGGCGCAGCGCCCACGCGCGGGCGAGATACACGCCGTGTGGGAGCATACGGGGCTGGGGCTTTACCCCGGCGACTGGCCGCGCACGTTCCGCGTGCTGCGTGCGAACGGCATCACGGATCTCTTTGTGAATGTGTCGGGTGCGGGATTCGCCCATTACGCCTCCAGCGTATTGCCGCGTTCAAAGGAGTACGCTCGCTACGGCGACCAGTTGGCGGCCTGTCTGAAGGCCGCGCGCGGCACGGGCGTGCGCGTGCATGCGTGGGTGATCTGCTTCAACGCGACGCGGGCGGACGCCGCCTATCTCCTCGCTTTCCAGAAAAAGGGCTGGCGGCTCAAAACCCGACATGGTGCGCTTACGGAGTACCTGAATCCGTCAAATCCCGACCTCCGCTGGCGGATGATCAAGTCCATTGACGAACTAGCGCGCACCTATCCCGTTGCGGGCGTGCATCTTGACTTCGTGCGCTGGTACGAGGACGCGCCCAAGCCGGCGAACGCCGCGCGTTACGTGACGACATTCGTGGAATCGGTTCGCAAGCGCCTCCACACGGCGCGTCCCGGGGCGTGGCTCACGGCCGCCGTACTGGCATACCATCCGTCGTGCGTAACGTCTGTGGGACAGGACTGGCCCGCGTGGATCGACGCGGACCTCATCGACTACGCGGTACCGATGAACTATGTTGAGGATCTCACGCGCTATTCGGTACTCGTCGCCAAGCAAGGAAGCGTGAAAACCCGTGCTCGCCGTATCATCGGCGGTATCGGCGTGACGGCCAACGAATCCAAGCTTTCTGCTGCGCAGGTGGTGGACCAGATAAACTTCGCGCGCAAGGCAGGTTTCGCGGGCGTGGCGCTATTCGACCTCGACGACACGCTCGTGGAATCTATCTTTCCAGTATTGCGCCTCGGTCTTTTCCGCACACGATGATGACGGGAACCAAATCAGAGAACTAAGGAGGTTCCATGAAAGTGAAAGTCGCAAGTGGCGTGCAGGATATTCGCGCCGTATGGTTTGAGGACGGACGGCTTAAGCTGATCGACCAGCGGAAACTGCCGCTGTCTCTGGAGATTGTCGAGACGGAGGACTGGCGGCGTGCCGTCGAAATGATCCGCGACATGACCGTACGCGGCGCGCCGGCCATCGGCATCACGGCCGCATACGCGATGGCCTTGGCTGTCCGCGCAGGCGAGGAACCGAAGGCTGCCGCCCTGTGCGTGAAGGCCGCGCGGCCCACTGCCTACGACCTGTTCTACGCCGTAGACCGAATTGTCGATGCGTTTGCGGCAGGCGAAGACGTTCTCCGCGCGGCTGACGCCTACGCGGAGGAGATCGTTGAAAAGTGTCTGGCCATAGGTCGCCACGGCGCTTCGCTGATCGCCGACGGGATGAAGGTCATGACGCACTGCAACGCGGGCGCGCTCGCTACGGGCGACTGGGGTACGGCCCTTGCGCCGATGCGCGTGGCACACGCGGAGGGACGCCGCTTCTTCGTCTACGTTTCTGAGACGCGTCCGCGTCTGCAGGGAATGCAGCTAACCGCATGGGAGCTTTTGCAGGAGGGCATCGAACACGCCATCATACCCGATTCCGCTTCGGCCAGCTACATGAGGGATGGCGTGGGGCTCGTCATTACGGGCGCGGACCGCATTGCCGCCAACGGCGATTTTGCGAACAAGATCGGCACGCTGGACAAGGCCATCCTTGCCCGCCATTTCGGGATACCGTTCTATGTGGCGGCGCCCATCTCGACGTTCGACCCCAATGCGGCCGACGGCAGTGCCATCCCCATCGAATGCCGTGCGGAGGAGGAGATGACATGCCTGGGCGGACAGCGTCTGGCCCCGTTGGGCTCGCGTGCGCTCAACCCCGCGTTCGACGTGACGCCTGGTTCGCTCGTGACTGGCTTCATCACCGAGTCCGGCATCATCCCGCCAGGAGGGCAATTCTAAGGGAGGGGTCGTCCGCCACGGGTAGGGCAAGATATGGTATACTGTGTGCCATGCAGAACGAAGGAGCAGAGTTTGTCCATCTTCACGTCCATACCACTTATTCCCTTTTGGACGGCCAGTGCGGCATCAAGCCGCTCGTGCGACGCGCGCGCGAGTGGGGCATGCCCGCGCTGGCGGTCACGGACCACGGCAACCTCTTCGCCCTGAAGGCGTTCTACGACGAGTGCCGCTCGAAGAAGGGCTACGGCGACCTGCCGCCCATCAAGCCCATCCTCGGCTGCGAGGCGTACGTCACCTCGTCGGGCGACTACACGACGCGCGACAAGAACGAGCGCCGCCACCACCTGATCCTCCTCGCGAAGAACCTCACCGGCTACCACAACCTCGTGCGCCTCATCTCCGAGGCCCACATCCACGGCTTCTACTACAATGCCCGCATCGACCACAACCTGCTCGAAAAGTACCATGAGGGCCTGATCTGCTCCTCCGCCTGCATCGCCGGCGAGGTGTCGCGCGCCATCGACGCGGACCGCATGGACGAGGCGGAGCGCGTCGCGAAGTGGTACAAGGACCTCTTCGGCGACGACTACTACCTGGAGGTGATGCTCCACAACTCCACGAAGACGAACATCCCCGGCTCGGCGATCGACGACCACCGCCGCCTCTACGCGCGCCAGACCGCCATCGTGAAGGGCATGCTCGAACTGGGGAAGAAACTCGACATCAAGGTCGTCGCCACGAACGACGTCCACTTCCTCGACGCGGCCGACGACGACTCGCACGACGTGCTCCTCTGCCTTTCCACGCAGAAGAAGCTCTCCGAGGAGGACCGCCTCATCTACACGGGACAGGAGTGGTTCAAGACGGCGGACGAGATGTCCGCGCTCTTCCCCGAAAACCCCGAGTTCCTCGCGCACACGCTGGAGATCGCGGAGAAGGTGGAGTCGTATGAGCTCGACTCGAAGCCCATCATGCCGAAGTTCCCCATCCCCGCCGAGTTCGGCAGCGAGGAGGACGCGAAGTACGACGCATTCGAGGACCCCGCGCAGAAGCGCATCCAGTTCGAGGCCGACTACCTCGACCACCTCGTGTGGGAGGGCGCGAAGCGTCGCTGGCCGGGCGACGAACTGACGGACGAGAAAAAAGAGCGCGTCCAGTTTGAGCTGGATACCATCCGCAAGATGGGCTTCCCCGGCTACTTCCTCATCGTACACGACTACATCAAGGCCGCGCGCGACATGGGCGTGTGGGTGGGGCCGGGACGCGGTTCCGCCGCCGGCGCGGCGGTCGCGTACGCGCTCGGCATCACGAACGTGGACCCGCTCAAGTTCGACCTTCTGTTCGAACGCTTCCTCAACCCCGACCGTATCTCCATGCCGGATATCGACGTGGACTTCGACGACGCGGGACGCGGCAAGGTGCTCGAGTACGTCACGCAGAAGTACGGACAGGACCACGTGGCGCACCGCGATGAGCGCCACCGACAAGAACGGCCAGCCGAACAAGGACTACTCGCCCGAGCTCGTCGCCGCCTTCAACTCGCCCGACCCGACGGTCCACTCGCTGATGGAACGCGCCGCGCGTCTGGAGGGCTCCATCCGCCAGCCGGGCGTACACGCCTGCGGCGTGATCATCTCGCGCGACCCGCTCATCGACACGCTCCCGGTGATGCCCACGGAGAACGAGTCGCTCCTCACCACGCAGTACGACGGACACTTCGTGGAGCCGGTGGGCCTTCTCAAGATGGACTTCCTCGGCCTCAAGACGCTGACGGTCGAGAAGGAGTGCGTGGCGCTCATCAAGCAGTTCCGCGGAATCGACATCGACACGGACAAGATCCCCGACGACGACGCGGAGACGTACGCGCTCTTCGGGCGCGGCGAGACGACGGGCCTGTTCCAGTTCGAATCGGACGGCATGAAGAAGTACCTCATGGAACTTCAGCCGAACCGCCTCGAGGACCTCGTGGCCATGAACGCGCTGTACCGTCCGGGCCCGCTCGCCTACATTCCCACGTTCATCGCCCGCAAGCAGGGACGCGAGCCGATCGCCTACGACCACCCGCTCATGGAGACGTACCTGAAGGACACCTACGGCGTGACGGTGTATCAGGAACAGGTGATGTTGCTCTCGCGTCTCCTCGGCGGCTTCACGCGCGGCGAGTCGGACAAGCTCCGCAAGGCGATGGGCAAGAAGCAGCTTGCCGTGATGGAGGAGCTGAAGGTCAAGTTCGTGGAGGGGTGCCTCGCGAACGAGAAGTTCCGCATCGACAAGTGGAAGGACGAGAAGGAGGCGCGCAAGCTCATCGACAAGATCTGGGACGACTGGAAGGCGTTCGCGAGCTACGCGTTCAACAAGTCCCACGCCGTGTGCTACGCCTGGGTCGCGTACCAGACCGGCTACCTGAAGGCGCACTACCCGGCCGAGTTCATGTGCGCGCAAATCTCGTCCGAAATCGGCAACTTCGACAAGCTCCCCGGCTTCGTCGCCGAGGCTGCCGCGATGGGGCTTGAGGTGAAGCCGCCGGACGTCAACCTCGCCTACGCGCGCTTCTCGCCGGTGAAGGGCGAGCAGGCGATCATCTACGGCATGGCCGGCGTGAAAGGCGTGGGCGCGGCGGCGGCGGACGCAATCGTGGAGGAGCGCGAGAAGAACGGTCCGTACAAGGGACTCATGGACTTCTGCTCGCGTCTCGCCGCCGCGAACGTGGTGAACAAGCGCGTGCTGGAATGTCTCGTGCGGTGCGGCGCGTTCGACTCGCTTATCGAGGCGAATCCCGGCATGCACCGCGAGCGCTACTTCAACAACATCGACTTCTGCATCCAGCGGTCGTCGAAGCTCGCGAAGGAACGCGCGAAGGGCCAGCTCGACTTCTTCGGGGCGATCGCCGGGGATGACGATTCGAGCGACAAGGACCTCGCGGACTGTCCGAAGACATGGCCGATGGCGCAGCGCTACAAGGACGAGCGCGACCTCATGGGCATCTACATGACGGGACATCCCCTCGGCGTGTACCGGCGCGTGTTGCCGTCGCTCTCCACGTTCAAGCCGTCCGAGCCGCCGGAGATCCCGATGATGGAGGAGATCGGCGCGGACCGTCCGCTCCGTGTGGCGGTGCGCCTCGCGGGAATGCTCAAGGCCTGTACCGTGCGTATGGGGAAGCCCAAGCCCAAGATGGACCGCGGGCGCGTGGTGAAAGATGCGGACGGCCAGCCGGTGATGGAGCCGCCGCAGCCGTGGGCGATCCTGCTCATCGACGACGGCGGCGACGTGGACCAGGAGGCACTTGCTTTCGCGAAGACGTTCGCCACGATGAAGGAATGGCTGCCGGGACAGGTGGACCAGCCCGTCCTCGTGTGCGGCGAGCTGTCGCACCGGCAGGACCGCGACACGAAGGAGGAGACGCCAGAGATCCAGTTCATCGTCCGTGAGGCGTACCCGCTTGCGGAAGGCATCCGCAAGTTCTCGACGGGGCTCCACGTCTCGGCGCGCTACGAAGACCCGAACCTCCTCGCCCGCGCGGCGGCGCTCAAGGAACTTGCCGCCGCGCATCCCGGCGGCGTGAAGGTGTCGCTCGACGTGACGTGGGCGAACGGCCGCACGGCGGAGATCGACTGCGGGGCCGGCGGCGTGAACCCCACGCCCGAGTTCCTTGCCGCGCTCGAGAAGATCCAGAAGGGCGACGAGTACCGTCTGACGACGGTCAAGGACATCTTCCTCCAGCCCCCGGAACCGAAAAGGTGGGAACGCCGGCAGTTCTAGGTTGTGGAGCATTCTGGCGTGGGAGGTGAGATGCAAGAAGAAAACGGCAACCGAATAACTTTTACACTCTTGCACATGTAAACGTCCATGTCGCGAGTGCGCGCGCGACGGTTTCCCTATATTATAAGGACGCGCGCGTCCTTATATTCTACGCTCTATAATTTACGCTCTTCCGAGCGCATTGACATGTTCGTTTGGTTCCATGTACCTTGGTGTATAAAGTAAAAATCTAGGCCCCTACTACTAGTGTGTCATTTTGACACAGTTATCCTGCTTGTTATGGCCTTTAGAGCACCAATTTCTGACACCTAGGTGTCACACCCTCTGACACCTAGGTGTCATAACCCCTGACACCTAGGTGTCACGCTTCTGACATCTAGGTGTCACGCTTCTGACATCTAGGTGTCACAGATCACGGAAAGTGATTGGAAGCTCTTCCTTGGCGGATTTAGCGGCGACATAATTTTATAATTTCATACAAAAGCTGTGACGTGGCGGCCAAATTATGATATACTACACAAAATCAGAAGGGCGTATAAGGAAAAGTCAGATGAAAAAGACCATGATGAAAACAATCGGCTCACTGTCGGCAAAGTTCGTAGCGATGTCGCTGGCGTTCATGTGCTTAGGTAGTGCATGGGGTGAGTCGCCGGTGGCTCAGGTCATTACCGATGGTGGTGCGACGACCAACAAGTACGAATCACTGGCGGAGGCGTTCACGGCGGCGAACGAGGCCGGAACCGCAACGATCCAGATGCTGGAAGATGTTGATGTCACGAATGTCGCGTATGTGGTATCTTTGGGCAGCACCGTCACGCTTGATCTGAACGGCAAGATCGTGAAGGGTACCGACGACACGAATGGCGGTTTCGCGTTCATAACGAACAACGGCACCTTTACCATTGACGACACGAGCGCGAATCATGACGGGGAACTCGTGTATGGTACTCGGACCCCTAACATGAACCAAACGCCGGGGTACGGAAACTACACGATTGAAAACGAGGGTACGCTGAACATTGTTGCGGGAACGGTCAGGCAGGAGACTCGCGGGCCTGCATGTTACGCAGTGAACAATAGCTCGCGCTATTCTAATGCCGTGTTTAACATGCAGGGCGGCTTGATGACCTCTCCGGGCAACGCTGTGCGCGCATACGGGCTCTCCGATACGTATGAAAACGAGGTCAACATCTCAGGCGGCAGCATTGCGGCAACTGGCGCAGGTGCCCTGTGGGTGCAGCTCGGCTCCCTCGCGCCGAAAGTCACGCTGAATGTCACAGGCGGTAGCATGTCTGGCAGAGACTATGCGTTCTTTGACGTGGACTACGGCAACTCGTTGGAAAACGTAACATACAATATTCAAGACGGCACTTTCACAGGTGAAATCTTTACGTACGGCGCGACGACTGAAATCAGCGGCGGGACTTTCAATGGGCCTGTCACCGAGAAAGCCGGTAGCCTGACAATATCGGACGGCACGTTCAACGATACGGTGGAGGCATACGGTGGCGGAACGGTTCGAATCACAGATGGAACGTTCAACGGTACGGTGGTGGCCGATGATGACGGAACGGCTCTTATCTCCGGTGGCCTGTTTGCATCGCAGGTTCGCGACGACTACTGCGCGGAAGGTTATATCCCAACGGATGAAGATCCTTTGACTGGCATGTACACGGTGATGGCGGGCACGTACGTGGCGCAGATCGTCACCGATGGCGGTGCGACGACCAACAAGTACGAGTCGCTGGCGGAGGCTATTGCAGCGGTGCCGGCGGACGGTACGGAGACGACGATCACGATGATCGCGGACGAGACGATCAACGCTAACGCGGGGGTGACGATCCCTGCGAACAAGAACGTTGTCCTCGACCTGAATGGGAAAACCATCACAGGCGTCGTTCAGAGTCCAACTACAGCCCAGACCATCCTGAACAGGGGGGCGCTTGTGATCACAGACAGCAGTGATGGGAAGAATGGGAAAATCACCAATGTCGTGAGCGATGAAAATGCAGGGTCGCCTGGTGTGGGTAAGAACTGGGCCAGCAATGCCATTCGAAACGAGGGCGATCTTACAGTAAACGCCGGCAACATTATTAACACGGGCATGGGTGGAGCTTGCTATGCAATCGACAACTACTACGCTGGCCAAGTCACGATCAACGGCGGAGTTGTTGATGCGGCGAAGGCTTCTGCTATACGCATGTTCGACAACAACGGCGGAAAGGTCACTGTAACCGATGGTACGATCGGCCATTACACCAGCGACTCTGATTGCTCCTACATGGGAGTTCAAGTTCAGAATGGCTCGAATGCCGATGTCGAAATCACTGGCGGCAACTTTGCTGCAACTTATGCGGTGTACAGCAAGGGAACTGGAGATAGCTCCGTCAGTATTTCCAACGGGACATTTGACGGATATGTCGCCTTTGGCAGCGCGGGCCCCGACGATATCGCCATCTCTGGTGGAACGTTCCTGCTGCCGGTTGGAACCGCTGGGAATCAGACAGGCTTCATCAGTGGTGGCATCTTCGCCAATGATGTGGACGAAGCATACTGTGCGCAAGGGTACATCTCGGCAGTTTACGACGCGCAAAACGGCCTCTACATCGTGAGGCAGGGACATTATGTCGCGCAGATCGTCACCGATGGCGGTGCGACGACCAACAAGTACGAATCGCTGGCGGAGGCCGTCGCGGCGGTTCCGACCGACGGTACGGAGACGACCATAGAGATGATTGCGGACTACTCATTCAGCGGTAACGAGGGCGTCATAATCGCGAAGACGCAAAACGTCGTGCTTGACCTCAACGGTCATGTGGTTTCGCACACTGCGCCTGGCGCTGACGATAGCTACTGCATCTACAACGACGGTAAGCTGACAATCAAGGACAGTTCCGATACGAACGCCGACGGCACGGGCACGGGCAAGTTGACCACGTTCGCGGAGACCGTGGATACGGGGGTCAAGCCCGGTTACGCCAACGACCTCATTCTGAACGACGGTGAAGTCACTGTGATGAGCGGGCTCCTCGAGAACACATCCGCGGCCGGCGCAACATACGTGATCGACCTTAACTGGCCGGAATCTGACAGTCATGTCAAAATCAACATCGACGGTGGCTGCATCTCCGCGCCCCATTCGACGGGCGTGAGAATGTATGCCTTCGTCGTGGGTGACAACGACTACGCGTTCAATATGACGGGCGGAAAGATCGATGCTTACGGATACGGCATTCATACTTATTCACCAGACAGCGGGGTGAAGGTGGAGATCAACATCAGCGGTGGCACCGTGAGCAGCTCTTCCTACATGGCGATCTACGACGAGCATGAAAAGTATCAGGAGCCGACAGCTTGCGACAACATGACCTACAACATTACGGGTGGAACGTTCTCCTCCGCATCGGATAATTACGATTACAAATGCTCACTCTGGACGTATGGCGCGGCGCTGAACATCTCCGGTGGCGTGTTTGAGAACGATGTGTGTGCTTATACCAAGAAGGTGAACATCACCGACGGTGAGTTCAACAGTCTGTTGGATTTCTACTGCTATGTTTCCGGCGCAACGCTTGATTGGTCGGTCAGCGGTGGGAGGTTCGCCGACGAACTTTGGGACTATGGTCAGCATCCTACTGGTTTTATCACAGGAGGTGTTTTCACGTGGCCCCCGTATGACGATATCACGGTGGATCCGTATGTCGATCTGATACCCGAAGGTTACATCACCGTGGCCAACACCGACGCCGAGACGAAAGTGGCGTATCCGTACACGGTTGTGGCGGCGATCTTGCATTTTGTGTACCCGATCGAGGGTACGGCAGGCGTGCCGGTGGCGAACGAGTGGCTGGCGGCGCAGTTCCCGAGCATCTATCCCGATGCGACGAAGCCGATCCTCGCCTCGATCACGAACGACCTCGTGCAGGCGCTGTCGGCGAACGGCGCGAACGACATGCCGAAGTGGGAGAGCTACGTGCTCGGGCTCGATCCGGCTGATCCCACGGCAAAGCTGCGTCTGACGGCGGCAGCGAAGGACGCGACCACGGTGACGATTACGGGAATCATCGACACGACGAAGTTCCCGGAGCCTACGGGCACGACGGTGAAGTTCCGTCTCGCGAAGCGCAACGGCGACGAGTGGACGAATCTCGCCACTGGCTCCGAGACGCCGTCGTTCGATTGTCTGCTGGAGGATGTGGCCGGTGAAGAACTGGCAATCTTCGCCGATATCGTCACGGAGTGAGTGGAAGTGTAAAGTGAAAAGTGTAAAGTTGAAGGGAGCAAAGGAAATGAAGAATGCAATTGCGATGATTCTGGTGGTGGTCGCGACAAGCGCGACCCTCCCGGCGCTGGCTGGGCAAGACAACCTGCTGGCGACGTTCTCGACGAAGGGGCCGGACTGCTATGCGGACGGCACGGTCGTGAAGGACGGCGAGTGTTACGCGCTCGTGTGGACCAAGGCCGATGCGTCGTTCGAGGGCATCACCGTGACCGGCGAGGCCGTGGGCGACCAAAACCTCAACCGTGTGCTCTGCATCGCGCCGCTTGCGAAGGGCGGACGCTGTCCGGACGTGGTCGTGGAAGTGAACAAGGTCGTGGCCGATCTCTACGCGGGCGCAGGATCATTCTCGCTCCATCTGCTCGACACGCGGAGGGCCGATGGCACGCCCGGCGGCGTCGAAGCCGGCGTGAATGGATTCAGCGCAGCACAGGAGTTCAAGCTCTCCGCCGCTGAGCAGTTGCAGACCGGCGTCGCCACGAACGCGGAGATCGCGGCCACCGCCACGATCTTGCCCGATACCATCCCGCAGCCGAAGATCAAGTCGATCGAGGTGAAGGACGGCATCGTGCGCCTCACGGTCGCTCGCACGTCGAAGATGGTGCGCTACGGCGTTTCCTCGGGTGCGACGCCCGGCGAGCTCGCGGCAGATGCCGCATTCGCGCCGAAGGACGGCGACGATGCGCACGACATCGTGATCGAGGCACCGGCGAAGGGCACAAGCGGGTTCTTCTCGGTCGGCCGCGCCCCGTTGAAGTAGTGGTTAGTGGCGAGTGGTTAGTGGTTAGTTTAAAGGAGAATTGAAAATGAAGAAGTGGATGATGGTTCTGGCGGTGGTCGCGACAAGCGCGACCCTCCCGTATGGTGCATGGGGTTCGGCGACCAACTCCGTGCCGTCCGCGAACCTGTTCGGGTCGGCCAAGATAACCGGCAATGTTTCGTCGAATCTGTACGTGGCGGTGCCGTTTGAGGGATTTGAGGCGGACGGCGCGGCGCGTGCGGCGTCGAACGTGGTGCACGCGGCGAATCTGTCCGACGGTGCTAAGATGTTCGCGTGGGACAAGGATACTAATGGTGGTCAATACAACGTTTACGAGTCTGAGGACGGAAAATGGACGACGCCACCCAAGGTGACGGTGACTGCCGAAGGGAAAGCGGTGGTTTCTGAGGCCGACCTTGGGTACGGCGTCACGGCGGGGACGGGTGTGATCCTTACGCGCAAGAGCACGTCCGAAGCGGTGTATGTGTACGGACAGGTCCCGGCGGCGTTGGCGGAGTCGGTGACGTTCGGCGCGGGGCAGACGCTCGTTTCGCCGCCTTACACAAATGCGACGGTGTCGGTGGGCGGCGTGAAGTACGTGGACCTCAACGCATCCACGTGGACTGGTGTCAAGGCCACGGGGAAGAAGCGCTTGAAAGACCTGGCCGGCGCCGACTACATCCAGTTCCGCACGGCGGATAACATTCTGGTCAAGTATTTCTACCTTGAAGGCGAGGGCTGGGGCGTGGTGCCTACTCAGGTGTCGCAGTTCTCAGATCTCGTGGCGAATGGCAAGGCGTTGATCCCCGCCGGTACCGCATTTTGGTACTATAGCAACAACGGCGGCGCGAAAGTTGAGTGGAAGTGAGTTTAGTGGCTAGTGGAAGACCGAAAGACTTAAAAGGAGGAATGAAAATGAAGAAGAGTTTTATGGCAATTCTGGCGGCGGCCCTTGCGGGTGCAGCCTGGGCGGATACTTCCGCCGACGTGCTCGTGTGGTACCTCGATACGGAAGAGGACCTGGAGAATGCCGGGGTCCAATTCGACACTATTAAGTTCTGGGCCGTGGACGCGAACAACACCACGGTCAACTTGGCCGACCGGACGTACACGGGGCCCGCCTATCTGCTCGCCGGGACTCCGGCGGCTGGCAGCGGCGATACGATCACGGTGCCGAACGATCAGGCTCCGGCTACGATTTACGGAACCTATTACACGAATCTCAGCGGCTACGATTCGGGGTATTCCTTCTGGATGGAGTTGTACCTTGGCGACGAGAAGGTGGAGCGTATGTTTCAGACTGTAAACTGGAATGATTTCAAACAGCACATGGTTGCTTCGTCCGGTCTTTCCAATGACCTGAATCTTTCGCCAGAAGCGGGTGCGTTCAACTTCGCCTCGAAGATGGTTCCTGAGCCGACGAGCGGGCTGTTGTTCCTGATTGGCGGTGCGCTCCTCGCGCTCCGCCGACGTAGATCTGCGTGAGGATGCGATTCTTTAGAAACAGAACTCTTGTGCAGTGGGTGACGGCTATGGCGCTTGGCGCTGCCGTCGCCTTTCTTTCCTGGTGGTGGCGGTATGCCTGGTTGCCGCCGGGTGTGTGGGAGGACGTGGCGGTGGCGGCGGGGATACGTCCGCCCGAGGCGCCGTTCCCGCTTCTCTGGCACGCGCTGACGCATCAGCTCTTTCGGTTGCTGGACATGGCGCAGGCGATCCGCGCGCTGCGTCTGGCGGGGCATGTGGCACTAGGCCTTGCTGCGATGATGTCGTTTGCGCTCCTGAACGAGGTGCTGCCGAAAGCCATGCGTGGGCGGCTGCTGCGCGCGGCAAGGTACAGGAGGATTGTACGCGTGGTGTTGCTGCAGGGCGCGGTGCTGTTAACATGTTCCGAACCCGTCTGGGAGATTGGTCAGGCGTTCTGTCCTGTCATATTTCATTTTCTGCTGTTTCTCGCGGCGGTTTTGGTCTTCGTGCGGTATGCTGTGCGCCGTGGCGTCATCGCGGGGTGGTACTGGACGATGCTGATTCTCGGCGTACTGGCCGGCGAGACTGTACTTGGAGTTGTGCTGGTCGCAGTATTTTTTGTCGCGTACCGCATACGCGCGAGGTCGAACCCCGACAAATGGTCCAATCCGATGGCGGATCCGTTCGTTAGGACGGTGATGGTGCGCCGGATGGCGTTGTCCACGTTGGCGGGGTGGCTTATTGCCGTAGTTGGCAACTGCGTGTATTTCTGCATGATGAATGGGCTTGAGGCGCATGAATTGCTGGTTATTCAGTATGCGGTTACGTATCTGATAAACTATTTTAAGTTACTTGCGGCGACGTTAACGCCGTCGGGCTGGATTCTGTTCATTGTCGTGGTGCTGGTGCCTTTTGTGCTGTCGATGGTACATGTCAAAGCTGCCACGGACGACGAGAGGTTCCTGTCGTACTGGCATGCGGCGTTCTTCATTCTCGTGGGATTCGTCGCGTTCCTGCAGCTCGTGGGATGGCGGTCGTTCTGGTTTTGGACCTGGGCAGACGGACAGGAGTATGTGTGCTCTCCGCTGCTGAAATGCCTGTGTTCGTTCATGTGCGTTCAGACGTTCATACACGCGCTCTGCGTGCTTGAAGTGGATGCGTACTTCCGCAACCATAAGCGCATCGCCGCAATCAAGTACCAGGACTCCGTCGAGGATTCTGCGCGCGGGGCGGAAATTGCGGCGTCGTTCCGCGGCGTTAACCGCATTGCGCGCCTGGGCCTCATGCTGGAACCGCTTGTCGTGCTTGCTCTCGTCCTGCCGTTCCGGACGCAGACAACGCGCCGGATTGTCAACGCGCTGTACGACTGCGCGCGTCAGACGGCGCTGGAGTGCCATGACGCCCGGTACGTGTTTACCGACGGCGCGCTCGACACGGCTGTGGAGCTGTGCGCCCGCGAGCAGGGGCGGGGACTGCTGGCGTTGTCCGTGGCCGCCGGGGCGTCGGAGCGGGAGCGCTATCTGCGTTGCCGCGGCGCGGTGGACGACGAGGACCGGGAGATATTGTCCGTCAACGCCATGGACGCGCTGCGCACGTGGCTGCGCTTCAAGAAGCAACGTATCGAGGAAGTGGCCGTGCAGCTGGGGTTCGAGCAGTGGAAGGGGCGGCACGGAAAGGAACGGATGCCCCCTGCGGCGGGAATGGTGGCGCGTCCGGCCGGTTTTCCGCCCGGCCTCGCGGAGGCGGGTGTGGAGGCTGCGCATGGCCTGGTGAAGCGCATTCTTGACATCTACGCGGACGACGAGAAACTTGAGAATGTATCGCCTGAGCTGCGCGACCTGTTCTCGCGGATGCAGTGGCGCGTAGCGCGGATGTGCCGTCTGCGGGCAGACAACTTGGATAGAGAGGGGGACAAAGAACGCGCGCGTGAAGAAAGCAAGCTCGCGGACGACCTGGACGAGCGCAACGAGCCGTTCATGCGCATACGCAGGGAGTTGGAGATGGCCGGACAGGGAAGTTCGCGTCTCACGCCACGCGAGGGGCTGCGTCTGGCAATGGAGCGTCCCAATTTCCGCATGGCGGCTATGTTTGCGCGTCAGGTACTTGTATCGGATCCCCTGGACCTGGAGGCGAACTTCGCGATGGGGATGTTCTATCACTGCGACGAGCAGTACGGTCAAGCGGAGGAATATCTTAAAAAATGTCTTAAGAAAGACCCGCGAAACGCATCTATCCTGAACGATCTTGCGGTGGCACAGCTCCGCCAGGGGCATCTTGACGAGGCCGAGGAGAACGCGCGAAAGGCAGTGGCGGCCAACGGCAAGCTGGCGGAGGCGCGCCGCACGCTTGAAAATGTGTTGAATGAAAAGAAGTCGGCAGAGAAGGCCAAACGCGAGAAGCCTCAGCAGCAAAACCGGTAGTGCCCGAATCTTAGTCTTCACTCAAAAATAACTTGAACACACTATATTGTTCACAAATCTTCATTGCCAAAATTGTTCACAAATCACAAATATCAATCGTGGAGGGGTGGAGGTTCCTCCTATTTGTATTGGTGGCAATGGTGGCATTTGTGAACAATTGAGATTTGTGAACAATCGCAAAGTTACAGACGAGTGTTCAAATTGTTTTTGCGTAACCACTAAAAGTGAGGAGAAATGATTCTATTCTCCTCCAAAGGCCGCTGCTTTTGCTATACTATCCGCCAAAGGACACTGTAAACCATGCTCTACCATCTCGCAGATACACTTGAAAACTTATGGGGCCCGTTCCGCCTGCTGCGGTCGCACGCCCTCCTTCTGGCCGCCGGCACGATGCTCGCGGCACTCGCCGTTTTGCTGCTGTTGCCGAAGCTGTGGCGGTTCTCGCCGCACGACCACGGCAAGGCCATTCTCGGCAAGGACGGGATGACGTCCGCCGGCAAGCCCACGGGCACTGGCCTGTGGGTGACGCTGCTCGTGCTGCCGATTCTCCTCCTGGTGCTGCCGCTTTCGGGGCCAGTACTCGGCATCATCGCCTGTCTGTACGTGGCGATGGTGTGCGGCTACCTCGACGACCGGTCGGAGAAGCCCTGGGGACAGCTCAAGAAGGGCCTGCTGGACGCGGCCGTGTGTCTGGGCGTGGCGTACTTCGTGTGGTCGGCGCTCGGTGGCCATGTGTGGCTGCCGTTCGTCAAGGGCGACTGGATCATGCCGTGGTGGGCCTACATCCCCTGTATGGGTTTCGTGCTGTTCGTGTCGATGAACGCGACGAACTGCTCGGACGGCGTGGATGGCCTGGCGGGATCGCTCTCCGTGATTTCGCTCATTGCGCTGGCGGTGTTCCTGTACGCGGTGATCGGCTACCGTCCGATGGCGGACTACCTCCTCGTGCCGCACAACTACCTCGCGGTGCGCTGTGCGATCATGCTCATGACGGTGGCCGGCGGTTTCGCGGGATACCTGTGGTGGAACGCAGAACCGTCGAAGGCGCTCATGGGCGACGCGGGGTCTCGCTTCCTCGGGCTACTGCTCGGTGCGGGCGTGCTCGTGACGGAGAACCCGTTCCTCATCTTCGCGTTTGCGCCGATCGTGCTGGTGAACGGCGGTGGCGGCATGGTGAAGATACTCCTCCTCCGCTTCTTCCGCAAGTGCGGGTTCGACGTACGTCCGCCGTCCCAGCTACAGCCGGAAGAGCAGCAAAAACGCAACGTGCTCGTGAAGGCGGTGTGGAAGGTCCGCTTCCCGTTGCATGACCACTGCAAGAAAGAGCTGCACTGGACGAACGCACAGGTCCTCATGCGCTTCGTGCTCCTGCAGGCCTTCCTCATGCCGCTCGTATTCCTTCTACTTATAAAGATTCGTTGATGAACATCAAGAGACATATTCCCGTAGTTGGTGCGGCCGCCCTGAGCGCCGCGTTGCTGGTCGCGGCGTACCCGCCGTTCGGCGAGACGGCGTCCATCGCGGTGGCGCTCGCGCCGCTGCTGGCCGTTGCGCGCCTCGCCTCGCCTAAGAAGGCGGCATGGACGTGGTTCGGCGGCGGTTTTGCCTTCTGGTTCGCGACGCTCGCGTGGATGCCGGCGATCTGCAAAAACGACGGCCCCTGGCCGCTCGTGGTTCTGGGGTGGCTTGGCCTCGCTGCGCTCTGCGCGGGCTACTTCGCACTCTTCGGCTGGATGGCCGCCCGCGCATGGCGTCGGTTCGGGAGGTGGGGACTGGTGTTCGAGCCGATCCTCTGGTCCGGCGTCGAATGGCTGCGCGGCTGGCTCTTCACGGGCTTTGCGTGGAACTATCTTGGAACGGCGCTGGTGCCCATCCCCGATTTCCTCGCGCCGGCGCGCGTGGGCGGCGTGTATCTCGTGAGCGCGCTCGTGGTGGTGGTGAACGGCGTGTTCGCCACGCTTGCCTGTCGGGTAGTGGCGCAGATGCGCCGTGAGGTGCCGGAGGGACGCCGCTGGATCCGTTCGCTCGAGACGGCTGTGCCGCTCGCCGCTGTGCTGCTGGTCGCGTGGGCGACGCGTCCGTCGCCCGATGTCACGCAGTCGGTTCCGGTGCGCGTGGCGCTCGTGCAGCGGAATGCGCCGTGCGTGTTTCGCGCAGGACGCGAGAGGCAGAACCCGGTTGAGGCCTTCGGACGGCTTCAGGAGGCTGCTGCCGCAGCGCGGCCGGACCTCGTTGTGTGGGGCGAGAGCGCGATGTCGGAGTTCGGTCGGCTCGCGAGCGACCGGGCACGCAGCGCGGCGAAGTATTTCTCGCACCAGACGGGAGGGGCTGCGCTTCTCGCGGGCGGCGACTATGACGAGCAGACGAACGGAGCCGTTCGCGTCTACAACTGCGCGGGGCTCTACGTGCCGTCCGGCGACAACATGACGCTCCAGGTTTGCGCGAAGCAGCACCTCGTGCCGTTCGGGGAGTACATTCCGTTCGACAAGTGGATTCCGGTGCTGCAGCGGCTTTCGCCCATCGGCGTGTCGCTTCATCCCGGCGAGGCGAAGGTGTTGGAAGTGCCCGTGAGGGATGGCGGGAACGTTGTGAAGGTGGCGCCGCTCGTCTGCTTCGAGGACACCTTGCCTTCGCTTGCGCGGCGCGGGGCGCAGTTGGGTGCGCAGGCGATCGTGCTTATCACGAACGACAGTTGGTTTTCCGGTTCGTGGGAGGCTGAGCAGCATGCTTGGCAGTCCGTGTCGCGTGCGGTGGAGACGGGGCTCCCGGTCGTCCGCGTGGGGAACTCCGGCGTGACGGGTGTGATTGAGGCGTCTGGGCGCGCGCGGTGGCTCACGGACGGTGCGGGCCGTCCGCTCGTCGACGCCCCGGGATGTCAGCTTGAAACGGTGTTGGTGCGGACGGCCCCCCGTCCCACGCCGTATGTGCGGTTCGGGGACTGGCCGTTGCTGGTTCTCTTTGCCGCTTCCCTAGTGGGCCTGTTTATGGTAAAATGTAGAACATGAAAACAAGCGATAACTGTCCCTGCGCCTCAGGCAAGCCGTACGGCGAGTGCTGCGGGCCAATCATCGACGGAAAACGGCAGGCCGCGACGGCTGTCGAGCTCATGCGTGCGCGCTACAGCGCCTACGCAGTGGGCAACGTCAAATTTCTTTACAACTCATCCGGCCCTGAGGTCCAGGCCGAGTTCGACGAGAAGACCACGCGCGAGTGGTCGAAGTCGGCCACTTGGCAGGGCATGGAGGTCCTTGAAACCGAACGTGGCGGCGAGGGCGACGAAGACGGATACGTCTCGTTCATCGCCCGATATACGGCGAACAAGCAGGCGTGCGAGCACCGCGAGCGTTCCTACTTCAAGAAGATCGACGGTGTCTGGCGCTTCATAGACGGGCAGATCGACACCGGCGAGCCCTGGCACCGCGAGGAGCCGAAGGTCGGCCGCAACGACCCGTGTCCCTGCGGCAGCGGGAAGAAGTACAAGAAGTGCTGCGGGAAGGATAAATGAAGCCGGCCGCATTCCTCTTTGACCTGGACGGGACTCTGATCGACACTGAGGCGCTCTGGACGGAGGCCATCGTCGAATGGCTGGCCGACCGCGGCGCGCGGACGACGGTCGAGGCGGTCGCCCCCGTGGTCTTCGGACACAGCTGGCTGGACATCCAGTCCACACTCCACGAGAGATTCCCCGCTTTGCCGAAGACCAGCGCCGACGAAGACGCGAAGACGCTGCGCCCCTACTACGCGCGGCGCGCCGTCAACCCCGCGAGCCAGGTCATCCCCGGCGCGGTGTCCTTTCTCAAGAAGGCGTCGCGGCACGCGCCGTGCGTGATCGTCTCGGGGTCGCCCCACGACGATGTAGTGCAGGCAGCCGAACTGTGCGGCGTAGAGAACTTCGTGCGCTTCGTCCTGGGCGCGGAAGACTACGGACGCGGCAAGCCCGCTCCCGACGGCTACCTGAAGGCGGCGTCGATGCTGGAGGTGGACGCGAGCGAGTGCGTGGTGGTGGAGGACTCCACGGCGGGGGTACAGGCCGGCCGTGCGGCCGGGATGCGCGTGATCGGCGTGGACCGCAACCAACGCGCTCCGCAGGATTTCGCGGGATGCGAGTGGCTAGTACACGATTTGTCCGAACTGGACGTACATGCAGTATTCGGCGAGGCCGACTAGAGTAATAAACAAAAAAGCGAACGAAAGGTATAAATTGCAATGTTTGGTTTCTTGATAGCTATAACCACCGGCGTGGTGGTCGGTCTCGGACTCTCCTTCGGGGGTGTGTTCGGCATCGGCTGGAGCATCACCTGCGGCGTTCTTGCGTTCATAGTGGCGCAGATTGTCTTGGGGAGGATCATCCAGAAGCGCGTGAAGGAGGCGATGGATTCCGTCCAGAACATACTGATGGAAGGACAAAAGCGCCTTCAGTCTAAGATGGCGCGCTGGCAGATGCGTCCGCCGGGGTCGATCCAGGCCGCGCAGGCGGAGATCGCCCGCGACCAGAAGGTGTTCGTGCGCGAGGCGCTGGATCAGACCGAGGTCCTGCACAAGTTCGACAACTGGGTGCCGATGATGAAGCGCCAGATTGCCACGGCGCAGTTCCAGCTCTACTGGATGATCAAGGAGTTCAAGAAGGTGGACGAGCTGATGCCGAAGGCACTGTTCCTCGACCCCACGACGAACGCGATGAAACTTGCGCGCATGTACATGACGGACAAGCCCATCGAGGAGATGGCAGCGGTCTACGAAAAGGCGACCCGCCGCCTCCGCTACAACCAGAACGTGCTGCTCGCCGCCGCCTGGAGCTGGATCCTCATACAGAAGAAGGACGTGGACGGCGCCTTCAAGGCGCTTAACGCCGCACTTGAGAAGAGCGACAACGAGACGCTCAAGGCGAACCGTGACCATCTCGCGAACAACCGCGTGGCGCACTTCTCCAACACTGCGCTCGGCGACCAGTGGTACGCCCTGTTGCTGGAAGAGCCCCGCATCCACCAGCAGCGCATGCGTCCGCAGTGGCGCTGACCATGTCGTACGACAACAGAGTAGAGTGATTGGGAAACCACACCGACATGACACGCGAAGAAACTGAATCGAAGTTGAAGGACGTAATTGTTTCCGCGCTCGACCTCGAGGACCTCACCGCTGCGGATATAGCCACAGACGTGCCGCTGTTCGGCGAGGGTCTGGGGCTCGACTCCATCGACGCCCTGGAGCTCGGCATGGCCGTGAAGAAGACGTTCGGCGTCACTTTTGCCTCCGATCCCGCTGAAAATAAGAAGATTTTCTATTCGGTCAAGACGCTGGCCGACTTCATCGAACGGCAGAAGATGGACGGCCAGTCATGACAGAAGATGAAATCCAGAAGCAGGTCGTCGACATCCTCGTGGCCGACTTTGAATGTGACAGGGAAAAGCTCACGCCCGAAGTTAATCTGTTCGCAGACCTCGACCTCGACTCCATCGACGCCGTCGACCTCGTCGTGCGGCTCCAGCAGGTGACCAAAAAGAAGGTCAACCCCGAGGAATTCCGCAAGATCCGCACGCTGCGCGACGTCGTGCAGGCCGTATACAAGCTCGTGAACGAATGAGATGATTTCCGCTGTCTTCGCCATCCTTTTCGGCGTTTCGCTGCTGCCCGGGCGCAAGCCGCTCTGCCTGCGCTTCGCCGAGCGGATTTCGGACGGCATCATGCCGGAAGGCGCGGAGGCATACTGCCGCAAACTCACGTGGGTGTGGTTCGCAGTGCTGCTGGCAAATGCGGCGGCCTCTGTCGCCTTGGTCGCGTTTTTCGGCGGTCGCGGGGCGACCGCCCTACCGGGCTGGATCGTGGTGTGCGCGCTTTCCTTTGCCGTGGTTGGCGGTACGTTCGCCATAGAGGGGATCATCCGCGCGCGGCGGTTTTCGGTGACGTTCCACACTTCTGGATCCACAGCCAAGCCGAAGACCATCGTGAAAACGTTCGCGTCCCTCGCGAAGGAGGTGGCCTTCCACCGCGCACGCCTCGCGGACGTCCTTGCGCGCAAGCCCGTGTTCCTCTCCACGGTCGAACCCCACCACATGTACGGCATCCTCTGGCGCGTGCTGCTCCCGAAGGCGGCGGGCTGTACGGTCGATCCTGAGGTAATCCTCACGCCCGAGTCGCTGCTGGAGAAGATGCGCGCCGCCGAGAGCGTATTTCTCGTAACGACGCCAAGCTTCCTCGCGCGGTTCGTGGAGTACGCGGATCAGTATGACATTCCGCGCAACGTGGTGGAGCTCACCACCTCCGGCGCGCTTCTGACGGCGGACGTCGCAGCCGCCGCACGTCGGATATTCGGCCGCGCGCCGCTTGAAATCTTCGGTAGCACGGAGACGGGCGGCGTGGCGGATCGCAGACAGGAGACGGGCAATGAGCTGTGGACGGTGTTCGATCCGGTGAAGGCATGGGCGGACGCGGAAGGACGGCTTGTGGTGTCCTCGCCCTTTTCGTGCCGACGGCGTTTTACCTTGGGCGACGGCGTGGTTTTTGAAACGGATCGTCGCTTTAGACTCTGCGGGCGCATGGATCGGGTGGTTAAGATCGCGGAACAGCGCGTGTCGCTGCCTGAGATGGAGGCGACGATGTGCCTTATCCCCGAGGTGGCAGAGGCGGCGCTTGGCGTGGTGGAAGGCCCGTACGGCCCGTCTCTCGGTGCGGTCGTCGTGCCGCGAAAGGGGTGGATGGACCTCAAGACTCTCGGCAAGCATGCATGTGCCCGCGCCCTGCGTGCGAAGTGCCAGCAGTTTTTCCCGAGGGGGGCCGTCCCGCGCAAGTACCGTTTCGTCCATGCGCTTCCACGCAACGCGCAGGGGAAGGTCCAGGCATCCGCCATCCAGGAAATCCTATCCTCCCAGATGGCAGAGCCGTTCGTGGAAAACGAGGTACGTACGGCGGCCACGTATGCGGCTGACTTCACGTTTGATGGCGACTCGGCCTACTTCAAGGGGCATTTTATCAATTATCCGGTATTGCCCGGCGTGATTCTGCTCGGTATGGCACACCGCTTCGCCGAATCATTCGTCGGGCGCGCGCGGGCACTGCGTACGGTCAAGAAAATGAAGTTCTCGCATGTACTGCGTCCGGGCGAGACTGTGCATTTCATGCTGACGAAGAAAACGGACGACGAGTTCACCTACGAATACCGAAAGGGGAATGTGCAATGCGCAAGTGGCGAGTTGTGCTTCTAGCCGTGTTGGCTGCTTTTTGCGGAACGGCGGCGAGCGAAACGGTTGCCGTTACGTCCGGCTCAGATGCGGCCTTGCCGGAAACCGCGTCCGGCACGTTCATCCAGCGCAAAACGCTGGCGGACGTTGAAGTGACGATCACGTCCACCGGCACGTTCCGCTTCGAGAAGGGGCGTCTCTTCGAGTGGCGCACCCTGAAGCCGCTTCCTTCCACGTTCACCGCAACGCCCACGAACTACGCGATTACGGTGAACGGCAAGACCACCACGCGCAACCTCAAAAGCAACGTGGATGAAATCGCGAAGATATTCGAGATCAAGGAAGTGAAGGAATTCGTGAAGGGCGTGAAGAGCGAACCGCAGGTCGGATTCCCAAACAAGGTGACGGTCGAGTTCAAGAACGGCGACCGCCTCGACATCGAGATGAAGCGGTGAAGACGGCGCGCATAGTCCTTGCGGTTCTCATCGCGCTTGCGGGGGCCGCGCTCGCATGGCGCGTGTATGAGGGATTGCGCGTCGAGACGGACGTCATTGCACTTGTCGAGACGGAACACAGCGGTTCACTGATGGAACTGGCAGCCGGACGCGCCCGGCAGGGGCAGCTGCTTCTCGAAGGCGGCGACGAGGAACGGCTCGTAAAAGTGGCAAATGTCCTATCAGAGCAATTCAAACTCAACACCGCAGTCGATTTTCAGAAGACGCTGCGCTATCTCGCTCCGTACACACGCGGACTGGTCTCCGCCGAAACGCGCGAGCTGCTTCGCGCGGGCAAGTACAAGGACGTGGCCAACGCCTCCGCCGCGCGCCTCTTCGGACCGGTGCCGCCGCTCTTCTCCGTGAAGGACGATCCGTTCCTGCTCGCCACGGACTATGCGATGTCCATGCAGTCGAACCTTGCCCCCGGCTGGTCTCTCAAGGACGGATATCCCGTCTGCGAGCGCGGCGACCGCCACTTCCTGCTGATGCAGTGCGGCGACCTCTCGCTTGAAAAGGCGGAGAAGATCATGCAAGGCGCGGAACGCGTCTACGGCTCCTTCGCCGCCGGCGTCGCGAAGATATGGTGCTGCGGGCCGGTGTTCCACACGGCGCGTTCCACATCCCGCGCGAAACGTGAAATTAACGTCCTTTCCGTGATATCGGTCGTTCTGGTGGCTCTGCTCGGATGGATGCTCTTCCGTTCGTGGCGGTTCGCGCCGCAGCTGCTCGCCACGGTGGGCGTGGCGTTCTTCGTGGCTGCGGGAGCGCTCTTCGCGGTATTCCCGCGTCCGCACGTAATCACGTTCGTGTTCGGCGTGACGCTCATCGGCCTTGCCGTGGACTATGTGTACCATTCACGTTCCGCAGGCGGGGCGGGGAGGGTACTCAAGCCGCTCACGCAATCCCTTGCAACGTCGCTTGTCTGTTTCGCGACGCTACTTTTCGCGGATATTTCCGCCATGCGCCAGATGGCTCTCTTCACGATGGCGGGTCTTGCGGGGGCGTATCTGTGCGCGCTCGCGTGGCGGCCGAAACATGCGAAACCATGTACATGCATTGGTGAGATACATGGAGACGAACAACTCGGTAAACGAGCCAAAGGCCTTTTGCAGGTAATCGTCAGTGTTCTGGTACTTGTGGCTATGTGCGGGATATGTCGTGTTAAGGTCTCGTTCGAACCATCGGCGTTCTATAGCCCCGGCAAGTTCCTTGCGGAAGGGGAGAAGCGGCTCTTCGAGTTGAATCCGATGGGCGGCGGAAAGTTTGCGTACATCAAGGGAAAGACGTTGCAGGAGTCACTCGAAATCGAGGAGGCCTTGGGGCTGAGGGGACTTTCCACAGTGATTCCGTCGCTGAAGCGTCAGCGCGAGAATGCCGCGTTAGTTGAAAAGCTTAAAGAAAACGAGGGAAAGGCTTACACGGAGCTTACTGGGTTAAAGATGCCGTTGGAGGACAAGAGAGGTTTTCTGGATGCGGAGCACGTGGAGAACGAATCGCTGAAGAAGATCGTGCGTACGTTTTCGCCCCGTGGCGACGAGATCGTGATGCCGTGTCCCGAAGGGTTCGCGAGCTCTGATCCGCGCGTGGTGGTGCTTGATCCGCGTCAGACGGCGAAGGGAATGTTCGCACGGCTCTTCATATCTGCGGGAAAGTTGTTCTACATTTCGCTTGCGGCGCTTGCGGTGCTTCTCATTGTGTTTTTCCGCAAAAAGTTCTTCGATTACATGAGCGGCGTCGGTGGTGCGGTCCTCTGCACGATGGGGATGTTGGGCTGGCTGGGGATTCCGCTTACGTGCTTCACGCTCCTTTGCTTCTTCGTGATGGCGGGGTTAGGGCTCGACTACGTAATCTTCCACCGTTCCAAGCCCGTGCCGGAGACGCAGCGTACGGTTCTTTATTCATTCCTTTCTTCGCTTGCGGGTTTTGGAATGCTTGCGTTTACGGAGTTTCCGGTCACGCGCGGAATGGGGGTGACGCTCGCGTTCGGTCTGTTTTTCGCATATTTATACTCATTCGACGAGTTTTTCCGTCGTCGGCGTGTAACTTCTTCCCCCGAAGCGGGTAAACAGGGCAGAACCAACAACTCAAATGCATCCAGAGGAGAATAGAAATGGGTCGATCAGTAATCACAGGAGTGGGGAACAATAACATCCCCCAGCCGATCGTCAACAATATGAAAAACCTGAACGAGAGGAGCAACTACGTGGGATCGACGAACTTCATCATCCGCGACATGCACAATACGATCACGATCGCCGGCAACCACATGGACTGGTTCAAATAACGGGAAGCGACGGATCGTACCAGACCGGAAAGTTCCATGGCGTGACTCGCCTCTTAAAACGGAGATACTTCGTTGCGGATGTTTGTGGCGATGAAAGGAGTTCAGATGTCAGAGTTTTATCCATTGCCGCCTGATGTGCGGCGGCGAATCGAAAAGTGGCTCAAGGAGCATTTGGACGAGACGGCGGTCTCGGATGACATCCCCTGCGTAGTTACGCACGATGGCGGAGAACCCGATGTTCGCACTTTCGCGAGGTTCCCGCCATGCGGCCTTTCCCCAACGGCGTCCGCGAAGCTGGCGGCGTCGATCAGCGCGATGGTTGAAGAACCGTTTGCGAACGAGCTGAACCGCTGGCTGGAACGCAAGGGGGTGGATCCGGTTTCGGTCTATAAGGGCGCGGGCGTGACAAAGCAGGTGTGGGCGAAGCTCCGCAACGTCAGCGAAGGGCGCAAGCCAAGCAAGGATACAGCGCTGGCGCTTGCGGTCGGTTTCAAGATGACGCCCGCCGAGGCCGATGCGTTTCTGGCGAACGTGGGCTACGCCTTCTCGCCCACCTCTCGCCGCGATGCAATCGTGCGCTTCTACCTCGCGCATTCCGACTGGGACATTCTCGGCATCAACACGGCGTTGTTCGACTTCGGCGAAAGGCCGTTGGGCGAGAGATAGCGAAAAGAGTATACCGGATTGCGGCAAAAGTCGCCTTGGCGACTACCTTTTGCGAGGGTGTTGGTGTTATACTTCACGCCATCAACAACCCTCAACAAAGGAATGCATGAAAACCAAGTTTTGCGCGTCTTTTTCGTTTGTGCCTCTGGTGGTGCTGCTCGGGGCGGTTGCCGGATTGGCAGTCATGGGGCTGGTGTTCTGCTGGCTCTGCCCGGACATGTCGCATGATGTCGGAGGCTCCGCCTCGCGATGGTATTTCAAGCGGCAGGTCGTTTGGAATATCATTGGCATAGCGGCGTTTTACGCGGCAGCTGTCATCGGATGGAAGCGTTGGCTCAAGGCAGCGCCTTTCCTGTTTGAAGGCTGGGTTGCACTTTGGTTTGCCGAGCACATGCAACATATCGATGGCGGTTCATCCACTATTGTGCCGATAGGGCCGATTTCACTGGACGTCTGGGCTCTTTTCCCTGTCGCACTTGCCTTGTTGGCGGCTTGGCTTCGCGAACGATATGGAATTCGGACAAGGCGAATCCTCTTCATCGTCGGTGTCGTGGCCGTTACCGTAACTGCATGTGATCTCATCACGGACGAAGGCAGAATGAATCGCATCGAGGCGTTTTTCGCAGAAGATAGCTCCCAGGCAATGTCTCCTTCGGCATGTGCTCGCAGTTTCGCCCAGTGCCAGGCATGCAAGGCTTTCACGCAGGCCAAATGGTTATCGTCTAGCGATGCGGAGATTCTACGAAGTCTTCCTGGGCAAATGACCTATTCGATGCCGGCATCGTCTGCCGTCATGTTTGGGAAGTGGTTTATAGCCGTAGCAGGTGGATTTTTCGCCGTTATCGCGTTCAGCCTCATTTGGCTCTGGCGCGTTATCAAGAACAGGGCAAAGCGGGCATTCGTCTTGGTTGCAGGGCTGGGAATCATCGTCCCTGCCGTATTTGGAGTCTGCCAATGCCTTGGGATTGTGCCGATGTCGTACATGTGCGTACCGCTTGTGTCAAATTGTACAACGTCGGTTCTGGCGTCATGGCTCGGTGCCGGAATTATTGCTTCAACCTACGTTGGCAGGGGCGAATTCGTCTGGTCACGAGCAGAGTACCTGTCGGAATAATTGGTGCTGCTGCCATGCATATCGAATTGTTGTGCCGTGGGTATGCGCTCGCGGAAATTTAAGGCCAATTGTCTAGTTCAAGGAACGAGAATATGATATACTACAAACCAATGGACAACAATGAACAGCGGTGCAAGAAGCCGTTCCGCGAATGGCTTCTGAATCTCTGCGGCTATGAAATCTGGCCGCCGACGCACAACGACCCTCGCATACAGGGCCCGCAGCCGCGTATCCTCACCAAGCGCCAATGGAATGCGGTGCAGAAGTCCGCCTCTGCAGCGCAGTGAAATGAAAGGATTGCAATTATGTGGGGTCCATTTAACTTCGTCGAATCTTTTATCGATAATGTATGCAGGGACAAAGTGTATCCGCTTTTGGGTTCAATTCTCTACATCGATATGGCTTTTGGTTTTGCGGATCATTCCGGAGTTTATGTCGGAAATGGGCAGGTTGTAGAGCTATCGGGCAATGGATTTGTCCAGAAAGTTTCAGTTGCTGAATTCATGAATACGCCTGCGCCGATAAACACGGCAATGAGTATTTACGTCTCAAGCCACAACGGAGAAGCTGTCGGTTCAAGTGCGGTTGCACAACGTGCCCTAGACATGGTGGGGACCTGGCGTGACTACAACTTTATTCTCGACAATTGCCACCAGTTTTGCAGCGGGTGTGTTACATGCAATTTCGAAAATGCTGACAATTTCCTTTGGATGCTCAAGGATACTGTTAAAAGGCACATGAAGGCGGATGAATGGCGCGTGTGGGACAGGCGTGTGGGACAGGTAGTATAAGAGCACTTGTTTTGTTCCAGAGACGAGAATATGGTATGCGAGGCAATTACAAAACCTTCTTTGATGGCCGAGTAGCCCGCCGTCTACGCTTCGCGCAGGGATAACTTTGGTTGCTTTCGCTATTGGGAGAATAGGAGTCTCGGAGATTAGGAGAATATTTTACTCATTCTCCAAAACTCCAAAACTCCCAATAGCGAAAGCAAATAAGCGGAGTCACAAGGCAAGAACGTGTAGAGCGTGTAGATTTTGCTTCGGGGATGTTCTAGATGGCACACGGCGCGGATTGACGAGGTGAAAACATGGACGGGAAGAGCGAAAACGCCTGCAGATACAGGCGCGGTGGTTTTGCGGGTTTCGTCAGGCCATGTGGCTTGGCTCGTGAATGGCGCGGAAGAGGGGTTTTGCAACCACCTCATTTGTGAACAATGGTGGCAATGAAGATTTGTGAAAAATACCCGATGGAGTGTTCAAGAAATTTTTGAGTAGCGACTTATGAGGTATGCATGGGGGAATTAAGAGACCTAGACGGGGGAGCCACACCTCACCCTTAAAACAGTGGGCTAGAAGGGAATCCCCCAAAGAGCCGTTGTATTCTTGAGGCGATATAGTTGGACGGGAAATCACGAAAATATGCTATAATATTCGCCATGAACAACGCACAAAGAGGCGAACAAGCAGAAGTGGGCTGGAACGGAAATATACCGTTGCGGACGTTAGGCATGCTGTGAAATGAGGAGTTTATAAGATGAATCGATGTAACTTTTCGCAGAATTGCGTGTAAACAAGGTAAAAGATTTCAGGAGGAAAAGTAATGGCAATCACGCTCAACGACTTCCGAACCCTCTCCAACGGCGAATACAACGCCGGGCAGATCGACTTTACGACCAACAGCAATGGAGAGGTCACCGGCCTCAAGAAGGTCAACCACCACGTGACCTTCAAGTCCCTCAACGGCGTCGAAATCGACGCAAAGCGCGCGGTGGCGGTCAAGGAGGCGTTCATCCAGGCGCTCACGAACGAAGGCGTGTCGCAGGAGAAGATCGCCCAGATCCGCGAAAGGCTCGGCATCGCGTCGGACACCAAGACGACGCTCGACGGCGCGAGCGCGGCGCTGAAGCGGCGCTTCACCCCGCTCACGCGCGAGCAGGTGCGCGACATCCTCCGCCACGACGTGACGGACGCGCTCAACACGGGATTCAACGCCGCCATTGGGCGCAATCCCGGCGCGGCCGTCGCGGAGGGCAGGGGCGTCCGCGAGACGCGCGAGCGCGTGAACCGCGAGGCCGAGGCGTTGGTGAAGAAGAGCCCTCCGCACGAGCAGCTTTTCGCGCTGCTCGCGGGCAAGTCGTGCGAAGAGTCGGTGAAGGCGGCGATGCACAGCAGCCCCGCCATGATGCAGGTCGCGGACGGCCTGCGGGTGAACCGCATGGACACGCTCCTGCGCAACGCCTGGAACCGGGGCGTCAACGCGTGTCTCGACCGCGCCGCGAAAACGCTCGCCGCGCTGCGCTCCGCCGTTGACGTGTTCGTTGGCGATCCCCACGCGGACTCGCAGGAGGTGAAGACGCCGTTCGGCACGATAACGCTTTCGTGCGAAGCGAACGGCGCCATGCTCGGAACGCATCTCGTCGTTTCGCTCAAGGTCGGGAACGAGACGCTGACGCTTGAACTCGCCGGGTCCCCCGAGGAGATCGTCGAACAGCTCGACAACCAGATTTCGGGCGGCGCGGAGCTTCTTGGCAAGAATCGCCTTGGCATGATGCTGTCCCAGGCGAGAAAGAACGGCGACCTCGCGGAGGACTCCATGCCCTGCCTCGGGCGCACGGTCGCGGAGACGATTCTCAAGACGTTCGCGAACGTCGGACAGGACCTCCTGGACGAGCTCGACAACCACTCGCTCGCGAACTACGCACGCGACGTCGCAAATGGCACAACAAACTGGACGGAAGACTCGATTCGCTCCGCGCGCAACGAAGCGCTCCGCGATGTCGACAACGTCAAGGTGATCGCGCAAGCCATCGGTGAAGATGACGACGATGAGATCATCAAGGATATCGTAGAAAACGCCAATAAGTTCAAACCGGAAATTCCGGAAAATCCGGAAATTCCGGGAAAACCGGGTAATCCGGAAAAACCGGGAAATCCGGAAATTCCGGATAATCCGGAAATTCCGGAAAATCCGGCAGAGCTTCCGCAGGATCAACGTATCTTCAACGAGCTCACGCTGCTCTTCGAGCGACCGAAGGCGCGCCCTGCCCACGACAATACATCGTCGGTGAAGCTCGGCTCGCTGGAGGAGCCAAAGCACTTCGAGGCGGTGCAGAAGACGGAGAACTTCACATTTGCGGGCGCAAAGCTTTCTCAGGAGGAACGCAAGGCGATCGACGATTTTGCGCGGGGGCTCGTGCGCGGGGCCGCGTCGGGCGACACGGCGGCCATCAAGGCGCTCGTCGCACAGAACGTGCATGCCCTGCTTTTGATGGCGGCTGATCCCGAAGGCGCTGCGGCGTTCTTCCCGCCGGAGGCGGTGGCGGACGCGAAGGGGCTCGTCGCCTCGCTTGCGGAGGCGCTCAAGGCCGCGGCCAAGGTCGGTACGGGACGTACGCTCGACTATCAATCGTTCACGTTGGGCGACGAGGACGCCGTCCGTGTCATGCTTGAGCGCACGAAGGATTCCGCGGCGGCGGCCGCGCTCGCCGAGAAGGTGACGACGATCCTGCGCGAGAGCGTGAGCGTAGCCGTGCGTGAGACTTCCGCCGAGACGATGAAGTCGATTGGCGAGGCGCTTGGCGGCACATCGGCGGATGCGCTCACCGCGCTTGCGCGCAATAATACGCTGGAGCTCATGGCGTTCGTCTCGGGCGACGCGAAGATTCCAGGACGCAACGCCGCGCAGACGGCGGAGATCAAGGCGGCCGTGATGAAGGCCTTTACGGCGGCGACGGGCAAGGCGACGTTCGCCGAGACGACGCTTGCGGAGTTCGACGCGTTCGTGGCGAAGTGTGCGAGGGGCGCGCTCGACAAGGCGCTCGGCGCAATCGCCTCGCGCAACGCGCTCTTCGGCGGCGAGTTGTACGACAAGGTCGGCGGCGACAAGGGTAAGCGCGTTGCGGCCGACATCGCGACGAAGGACCTCGGCGCCGTCGTGAAGGCACCGCAGACGGCCCAGGCGAAGAAGGGCGACATCGTGGGCGGCGTCACGCTGCACATCTCGGACATGCTCGACTCCGACGCGCCGCAGCCGCGCCGCGCGACGGCGGCGGACCTGCGCGGCCTCGCGGCGGACCTCCTGGAGACGGCGGAGGGGATCTTCGCCAAGGGCGCGAATGCGTCGCCCGAGGCGATCCGCGCCGTGATCCTCAAGGACATCGACGCGTTCTGCCGGTTCCTCGACAACCCGCGCGCGCTCGGCGACGCGGTGATGCCGCAGCTGAGGGATCTCGTCGTTGGCGCGATGGCGGACGTCCGCAAGCTGATGGCCGAAGCGCTCAAGGCCGCACTTGGCAAGGAACTCCGTGCGGTGCGTCCCGTCGAGATCAAGCAGTTCGTGCAGAAGATGGACGTGGCGGCGCTCGGGAAGGTCGCGGCGGCGTTCGCGACGCTTGCCGAGAAGAGCGCCGAGCAGGTGCAGACGTTCGTGAACGGCGTCTGCAAGCTCGATCCGAACGCGAAGATCGTCTCGGAATACGACAAGATGAAGCCCGAACAGATCAAGGCGAGTCTCGCGAACAAGACGCTCGACGACATCATCGACGACCCGATCAACGATCCGTCGCGTCCCGGCATGCTCGCGTTCCAGAAGAAGGTGCTCTCCACCTACTTCACGAAGGTCTCGCACGCGCGCAAGACGGACGTTCTCGTTTCCGCGCTCAGGAACTCCCCCGACACGGCGCAGGCGACGAGCGTCGCCGCCGAAACGAAGTTCCTCTCCGCGATCTTCCTCGGGGCGGGTCCGCTCATGCAGAAGACGTTGCAGGGGATCGACCGGCGCATCGCCGGCGCGCACGGCGAGGCGTTCGGCGTCCTCAAGAGCTCCATTCCGCCGCTCCCGGACGAGTACATCCTCGCGAAGCTCAACGAGATGGTCAAAAATAATCCAGACACGTACAGTGAGCTTGCCTCGTACGACAACAAGTACTTCAAGCCGCTCGGCGCGGCAACGGTCGGACAGGCGGTGCAGTGCCGGATCATTAATCAAAAGGGTGGGTTCGACGATGTCATCGTCAAGATCATGCGTCCCGGGGTCAAGGAGCGCTTCGAGGAGGACGTCAAGATATTCGACGCCGTCGCCAAGGAGGTGCCGTCGGTCCAGAAGGTCTGGGATGCGCGCGTGGCGACGATCCGCGACGAGTTCGACTTCCGCGTCGAGGCGAAGAACATCGAGATCGGGCAGGTGTACGAGGTCTATGACAAACGCTATGTGATGGTCAAGAACAAGAAGACCGGCCGGATGGAGCCCAAGGAAGATCCCAAGACGGGTCTCTATGTTTATGCCCCTGGAGTCAGTCACACCTGGACCGTCTCCGCGATGAAGACGCCCGAAGGCGTCAAGCAGACGAGCGACGTCCTCGTCGGCAGCGTCGCCCCCGGGCAGCCATTCGACAAGCTCCTCGGTGCGCAGAAGCGCAACATCCACTCGCTCTTCGCTGGCGTGTTCGAGACCGACGCCGGCGGCCGGATCCTCCGCAAGGACGGCAAGCCGGTCGTCCGCAAGGATATGTCGCTCACCGGATTCCTTGCCATCCACAACGGCATCAAGGATGCTGCCGCCGGCATCTCCAAAAGCCGCCTCTATTTCAAGCAGGTCATCTGGAAGTGGCTCGAGGAGGCGCTCTTCAAGAGCGGCGTGATGCACAACGACGTGCACACCGGCAACCTGATGCTCGACACCGACGACCATTGCGCCACCTTCATCGACTTCGGCAACATCGTACAGCTCTCCAAGAACGATCGTCTTTCGCTTCTCAAGATGGTCGCGGCCGTCGCCGCCAAGCACAGCGATTTCTTCATCGCGTCGTTTGAAGAGCTGCTCGGCAAGGGCACCAAGGAACAGAAGGCCTTCACGGCCATGCGCGAGAAGGTCCACGCCGCCGTCAGCGCGGTCATCCACAAGGGAAAGACCAAGGACGACACCGGCTACCGCTTCCAGGCGCTGCTCTCCGAGATGCAGAAGCTCGGCGTGGACATCCCGCCGCAGGTCGCCACATTCGTCGAGGGGCTGACGCGCCTCCAGAACTGCTACGAGGAGCTGTCCGACCTCATCCATGAAACCGAGTCCCTCTGCCACGCCTACACCGAGCAGGTCCTTGACGGCAATCCCGATCTCGTCCCCCCCGCCCCCGACGACGTCATCGGCAAGCTTCTCGGCCTTCTGTCCAGGCCCGGCGCCATTGCAGCCTCCGGTAGCCTGGATCCCAAACCAGGCGAAATCTCCAGGGAGATATACGACGTCCGGTCTCAGACCATGGATTTGGCCTGGAAAGGCATGGATGGCACCATCAAGGGCACGCTCGTCACGCAGATGGCCGAGGCCATCGAGGCCGAGAAGAACCTTCCCGGCAACGACAAGCTTTCGCACCTCGCCTCACTTGTCTCGCGCCACGCCTTCCCGGACGACGTGGCCAAGATCAATGGCGCACTCGCGCGCTTCGCCGACGTGAAGCGCCGCCTTCGCTGCGCGGAGGCTTCTGGCGCGAACGGGCGCGCCGCAGAACTGCGCAAGGAGCTGGACGACGCGCAGAACAAGCTGATGCGCGCCGTCTCCGATGGAATGGAGGGGATCCAGACTGCCCTTGACGAATCCCATGATGCGGAGCCGCCGGACGAGGACTGCTTCACGACCGAGGCCGCCGCCGAAATCTTCGCGGACATCGTCAACGAAAACTTCGACGCGGTGAAGGGCTCCTTCAACAGCGCCATCGGGAAGGGCAAGCTCGCCTACGCCTTCAAGAAGGCCGTCAAGGACGACGTGAACCACCAGAACGACGGCCACCAGAAGGCAAAGACGAACCAGCTGTAATGAAATGCAATAATTGAGGAGAAACAGACATGGCAATCAATCTGACACTCAATGACTTCAGGAGCGTTCTCGGCAAAGTGAACGACGGCAACGTCGTCCTGAAGCAGGATCAGTCCGGTATCGAGAAGGCGAACTACGGAAGCAAGATCCTGAACTTTCTCCGCACCGTCCGGACCGCCGACAACAACCCGCAGGAGAACGTCCAGGTGCGGCAGTCGCTGCTCGCGGCCATCCACAATTCGGCCGAGGGGAAGATTCTCTCCCGCGGCGACATGGAGCGCATCTACGCAGCGCTCGGCATGCCGGAAGGCACCGACGCCGAGACGTTCTCCGCGCCGCTCTCCCGCCGCGAGCTGAAGAACGTGATCGACATCATCGACAGCGCCACCAAGAACGACGCGCTGATCAAGGAAGACGTCGATGCGCTCGACGCGAAGGGCTTTCTGGACAAAGAGGTCGCGGTCGCTGTGCAGAAGGAGATGGACAAGGCCAAGTGTTTCAGCCTTCCAGAGAAACTCAAGGCGCGCACGGCCGAGATGGGGCGTCTCTTCGGCGCCGACTTCAAGGGCCGCAGCCCGGCCGAGATGGAAAAGTTCGTGCGCCAGAACATGGCCGTCATCCGCGAGCAGGTGTTCGACAGGCTCTACTGGTCGAATCCATCTCTCAGGGATTTCTCCCAGCCTGACATCGACGAGTTGAACAAGCGCATCACAACCGAAGACGATGTGCCGGTGTCGGTAAAGGGGGTCACGAACGCGTTCAAGGAGGTAGTCGGCGAGCTGATGGAGAAGTTCGCGTCCAAGACGATTGTCACGACCCGCGTGGAGACCATCGCGCCGGATCCCGGTGAGGTCGAGCCGCTCGACGACGGCGCGAAGTCCATCTGGAAGAACAACGTGGGCGGCCCGAAATTCACCCTCGCGGTCTCCAGGGCGTTCAACGCGCTGGCCGAGGAGGCCGGTGTCTATGCGGCGCTGCAGCTCGAGCGCGCCGCCACGGCGGTGAATAACAAGATCATGGCCGAGTTCAATAGGCTCTACACCGAGAACGGCTTCAACGCGCAGCGGACGGAGACCGCGTTCAAGGAACAGATGGCCCCGCTCATGAGCGTTCTGAACGCCTTCGTGGGGGATCTGGAACGTCTTGGGCCCGCCGAGGCCGCGAAGGTCATGGTGAAGATGGCGGACTCGCTGGGCGCGGGCATGGTCGGAAAGCGCGTCGGGAGTGCCGCGCTCGCGGACGCCGCGCTCAAGGTCCTCAATGAAACGTCAAAGAACTTTTCCGCGCGCGGAATGGTCGAGGCGTTCGTTAACGCCAACTTCGCGTACGTCGAAGACAAGGCGTCCGTCATCAACTTTTTCATGGAGAAGATCGGCGCGGCGGGGAAGGAAGGGGGAATCACCGGCCCCCAGGCCACGGCGCTCATGAACGCGCAGAAGGCGGCCCTCGTGGGCTCGCTCGGGGCCGAGGTGAAGCGCGACCTCGAGATCGCGCTCCTCAATCCGCTCAAGGACGCCTACAACAAGATGGTCGAGAGCAAGGACCCCGCGAAGGTCCGCGCACTGCGCCAGCAGCGCAACGAAAAGGCGTTCCAGGCGCTGTCGGCTACGATCCCCGGATATGCGAAGATGTCGGACGTGGAAAAGAGCAATGCGCTGATCAAGCTGAAGGTCAGCACGCTTCTCGGCAAATACAGCGACGTCGAGCTCACCGCGAAGGGCATAATCCCCGAACCCGGGTCGGAGAGCATCCGCTCCAAGCTCGAGAACGACGTGTTCGTGCCCCTGCAGGAAGCACTCGAGAGCCTTGACGCGGAGCTCTGCGCTCTGGACGACAGGGACTTCGAGTTCTTCTCCCATTACGCCGCGAAAGGCATGCGGGGTGCGGACCGGGACGTGAAGAACTTCAGTACCCTCTTCAAGCAAGGGCAGCACGACGCGGTCTTCAAGGACGCGCTGCGGGACGGCACGATTGCCATATCGTCCGTTCCGAAGAAAGCCGTTCCCATCCTGCAGTCCCTTGTTCTCGCCCAGGTCTATGCGCCGTTGGCGGATAACCAGACGTCCGCCGTGCGTGACATGCTGACGCGTGAAGATATGTCCACGCCGCTCGAGGCGTCTATCTTCAAGCGGATGCAGCAGCGCTTCGCCGCGACCGGGATCAAGTCCGTTCCGAACCGCCTGAGGCCCCTCGACAACCCCGCCGACCTGGGCGAAGCCGGACGGCGCCTGCAGTCGAACGGCAGGGGCGACATCACGCAGCTGCGCGGATTCGGCACGTTCGACCCCGCGCGCATCCTGAATCTCTTCGCCGAGATGGGCATCGACCTCGCGCCGCTGGAGGGAGACGACATACAGGCGAAGGTGGACGTCTACGAGAAGGTGTTGTGCCTTTCGAACCTCGCGGCCATGAGCGGCTTCAAGCTGGACGGCCTCGCCGAGTTCACCGAGCGCGTCATCGGCAAGCCGTTCAAGGACGTGACGCTCACCGACGTCTTCAACAAGCTGAACGACAACAAGCTCGTCACGGGCAACGGGCTGAGAACCAACATCGTCGTGGCGGATCCCCTCGACAAGCTCTCCGGCGCGCAGAAGACGGCGAAGGACATCTTTTCGGGAACGGTCGCGCTTTCCGAGGCGAAGCTTTCACCGCAGGAGACGACGGCGCTCCTGAACGCGGCGCGCGACCTCGCCTCCGCCGTGCCCGGGACCGTGGCGACGGCGAACGTGAAGATCGGCGGCGCGGACGTGGAGATGACGCGCCTCGCGGGCGGCGGCCTGAGCGTGAGGGTGGGCAATCTCCCGATGCGTGCCGTGTTCGACGCGCACGGCCTCGTGCGGATGATCGAGAACGAGATCGCGACCAAGCCGGGCAACTTCGCCCCGGACGTGGTCAAGAGCGCGCTGCCGAGCATGGACGACGTCAAGAGCGGCGCGGTGCCGCTCGTCCGGGCGCGCGAGATCTTCGCCAAGACCGCGGCCGCGAAGACCGGCATGCTTCCCGTGATGTTCTCCGCCTACACGACGGAACAGCTCCGCGAGATCGCGGTGAAGGCGGTGGACGGCAAGTTCACCGCGAACGACCTCCCGAAGAATCCGCCCGCGTCCTACAACTCCGGCGCGATGATCGAGATGCACAACAACCTAGCGAAGACGTCGTCCGCCGAGGTCGACGCCAGCGTGAAGATCGCCGCGCCCGCGCCGAGGTCCATCGAGGAGCGTCGGGCGATCGCGCCGAACGACGAGACCGTGCGGAACATCGTCGCCGACCTCTTCCTCAACAAGGACACGTGGGAGTTCGACGCCGGGGCTTCCGGCAACGCGCGTCCCGGCGAGCGCGTGAGAAAGCTCCTCGTCGAGCACGCGCCGGAACTCGACTTCATCCTCAAGGGGCTTGACAAGGGTGGCGACGACCTGCTGTGCTACGTTCCCGAAGAAGTGCGCGGGGCCGTGAAGGAAATCTTCGCGGAAATCAAGAAGCTCGACATCTCGAAGCTTGTGAACCCCAACGCGCTTCCGAACGGCGCGCGCGACGCGCTCGCCGCGATCGAGACGAAGATCGACGGAGCCGCCACGCAGCTCGTCACGGTCATGCAGGCAAAGGTGACGGCGCTCTTCGAGCCGCACGGGGCGGGCGACGTCAAGAGCGACTGGCAGAAGACGTTCGCCGAGCTCAACGGCAAGGAGGGCATCGACGAGACCACGCGCCAGGGCAAGTTCACGCTGAACGTGCTCCGCAACTACTTCACGCGCGCGGCGCAGGTGGACAAGCGCGCGATGCTCTCCGCGCTCATCCGCAACACGGAGGCGGGCAGCACCGACGCGAAGCAGGTGGCCGAGCTCCTGAAGGGCGCGGGGCCGCTGCTCCAGAAGATGCTCCAGGGGCTGCCGCTCAGCTCGTTCGACCCCGACACCCAGCTCGCCCTGAAGGACATGAAGTCGCGCCTTCTCCCGATTCCGGAGGAGGCGGTCAAGGCGCAGATGCTCGAACTCGTCAGGAGCTCCAACGGCAACATCCTCTCGATCGAGGTGAAGCGGAGCCTCGGCGCGGCGTCCGTCGGCCAGGCCTTCCTCTGCACCATCAAGACGAAGGCGCATCCCTACATCGGCGAGGAGTGCGTGATCAAGCTGCTCCGCCCGAACGTCGATACGGCCATCCAGCGCGAGAAGGCGATCATCGACCAGATCATCGGCGACGATGCCGCGATGAAGGCGACGTTCGACGGGCAGTACCGCAAGATCCTCGAGGAGTTCGACCTCACGCTCGAGTCGACCAACGTCGGCATCGGCGTCGCGATCTACGAAAGGCCGAAGGGCGTGGAGGCGGTCCACACCATGCAGATGCTCGACGGCGTCCAGTCCACGATGACCTCGATGATCCTCAAGAAGGCGGACGGAATCACGTTCGACAGCGCCATAGAGCAGACCCGCCGGGATGCAGAGGACATCCTCGCCCCCCTCCGCAGCGAAACGGAAGTGGACGGTGTGAAGAAGACTGTGTACAAGGCCCCGGACGCCGAGACGTGCGTCTTGGCGCGCCGCCAGCTCGTCTTCAAGGCCGCCCAGCTCAACGCCCGCCGCAACCAGATTCTCAAGGTGGCCAAGGCGTGGTTCGAGAACGCGCTTTTCGGCAACGGATTCTTCCACGGCGACCTGCACGGCGGCAACCTGATGACGGGGCCCACGGGTATCACGTTCATCGACTTCGGCAACTGCTCGCGTCTCTCCCCCGCCGAACAGCAGGCGATGAAGATGATGCTTGCGGCCGTTGTCTCGGGTGACACCGGCCACGTGATCGACAACTTCAAGAACCTGATGTCGGGCGACGCCAAGAGGCTTTTCGACCAGAAGTTCCCGAAAGCCTCCGACGCGATGAAGCAGCTCACCGACGTCCTCAAGCGCGGCACGGCACTCGACCTGATGCCGCGCGTGCAGGCCTTCCTCTCGATCGTCCAGGGGAAAGACGTCCCCGTGCCGGCGTCGCTTCAGAACTTCGTGCAGAGCTACGTGCGCCTCTGCGACATCGCCGCCGACATCGACCGCACCGTGGCGGACATCGAGATCGCCGCGAACGCCATCTACCACGACCCCTGCTCAAGGCGTTCGTGAGGACGTACGTCGGCGACGCAAATACGCCCTTTTCGGCGGAAGCACTCCGCTCGGCCTCTGCCGACTTCACGGCGTATGCGAACTCGGCGGCCGGCAAGGAGGAGATCAAGTCGTTGACGCGCGATCTCGGCAGGATCAAGAACGAGCTCAAGCCGATGCTCACTACGCTCCACGAAGCCATCCGCGTCTATGGGCGCAAGGACGCCGAACCGAAGAAAGACGGCGTGCGCCATTCCACGGACCTCATCGACGTGCTGAGCCTCATCGAAAAAATAGAAAAGCTCGACAGCGCGGGCAAGATCCAGGGCGGCGTGGTCCAGTCGGACAATGAGAAAGAACGCGAGGTGTTCAACAAACTTGAGCGCGATCTCGGGGAGTGTACCCAGAACATGGCGTCGGACTTTATCAGGAGAATGTCCGCAGAGGACAGCAGCGGCAATTCCACCTTCGACAACATGGAGGTCAAGGAGGACGACTCCGTGACGGACGTCTGCATTGACGTCATAAAAGGCCATGCGATTGAACTCGGCCTCTCCGCCACGCTTGAATACGGCTTTTACGTGGGCGGCTTCAAGAACCGGCTTGCGGATGCGTTCGAAAATGGTACGGAAATGCAGGGACGCCTGAAGAAGGTCGGACCCCTCCTTGCGGGACGGAATCGAAAGCTGGATTCCAACGTGCGCCTGTCTGGACAGGAGATGGCGACGCTCTCACGCGCGACGTCCACGTTCCTCGTGCAGTCGCCGCGTCCGGACGCCGAAAAGAACTGGGGTTCTAACGCCGCGAAACGCGCCGACATGCTCACGGCGATTTCGTATAACATCTCGCGCGCTGCGGCCGCGATGAAGCTCAAGCCGGGCGAGAAGCTCTCCGATGTGGCGCTCCGGCACGCGGTCCTCAACATGGGCCTCGTCGACAAGAAGCTGGTTGAGTCAATTGCCTCGCTGTCGGAAGCCAACTACAATTCGCTGATCGCGGATGCCGGCAAGAAGGATTCGCAGATTTCGGTCGCGGTGTCCATCCTACGCGGGGCGGAGGTATATCTGAATGAGATCGAGATCGAGGAGGCGCAAAACGACGAGCAAAACGACGAATAGCCCGGATATGATATACTATGCGCCGCAAACGACCTAGTTGGAATCATGAGCATGAAACTTGAAGAGCTAATCGGAAAGTTCTCGGCGGCCGTCGGAATCGAAAACGTTCCGGCCGTCGAGGGCGTGTGGAAATTCTCGGCGGACGGCAACGTGTTCGGGGTGACGGGCGACGAGATGGGCGAAATCGTCTGGCTCTTCGGCGAGGTGCCGTACTCGGACCCGGAGAAGAAAGACGCCTTGCTCAAGGCCGCGATGGAGGCGAACTATTTCCACCGCGGCACGGGCGGGGCTACCTTCTCGCTCAATCCCGAAACGGGCGCGCTCACGCTCATCGCGTCGAAGAAGCTGGACGCGCTCGGCGAGGAGGATTTCTTCGCGTTCGTGGAGAAGTTCGTCAACGCGCTCGCGACCTGGAAGGGCATTTCCGGGTCGGGCGAGGTTCGGGATGATTCGCCCGCCGCGCCGCCCGAGGAGCAGCCGACCCCATTCAATTTCGATTTCATGCGGGTGTGACCGGAAGAATTTGATACGAGGCATGAGCGCGGCGGAAGAGAGAGCGGCCTTTTGGCAGGAAACGAAGCACCGCATGACGCGGCGCCTCGCCGGCTGGGATTATCGCCAACGCGCCATCTACATGATCACCGTGACGCTCGAAGATCGGCGTGGCGAGCCGTTGGGGAAACTCGCCGAAAATGGCGAGTCACAGAGCTACGTCGCCTCCACACCCTTTGGCGAGGCGGTGCTGGAGGCGCTTGCCGAAATGCCGCGCATTGCGCCGCAGGTGGAAATAATCGCGGTGCAGCTGATGCCCGATCACATTCATTTCATCGTTTTCGTGAAGGTGCCGCTCGCGCGGCCGCTTGGCTCGCTGGTGCGCGGCTTCAAGGCCGGCGCGGCGAAGCGATGGAAGGCCCTTGCGGGCTACTACGCCAAAAATGGCGAGTCACAGAGCTACGTCGCCAAAAATGGCGAGTCACAGAACTACTACGCCAAAAATGGCGAGTCACAGAACTACCGTGGTTCAGTGCCTGCGCATTCTTGCGCGGGTAGTCCTGTGCCTGCGCATTCTTGCGCAGGTAGTCCTGTGACTGGGCATTCTTGCCCAGGTCTCAAATGGGCCGAGGGCTTTCAAGATACCGTGCTTTTGCACGAGGGGCAGCTGAAGGCGATGATCGCCTATCTTCGCGATAATCCCCGCCGCCTGGCCGAGAAGCGCGCCAATCCCGCGCTTTTCAGGCGCGTGGAGCGCATCGAGCTGCCGCTCGATGGTGGGCGGCTCGTGGGCTGCTTCGAGGCGCTGGGCAACCGCCACCTTCTCGAACGGCCGCTTGCCCAGGTGCAGTGCTCGCGGCGTTTTTTCGCCTACCGGCGCGAGGCGAAGCGCGGCGGCGGAATGAAGATCGCGCGCACGCCCGACGGCGAGCCGATAATCGAAAGCGAAAGCCCCGAATACCGCGAGCGGCTGGAAAGCGCGCTTGCCGCCGCCGCACATGGCGCGGTGGTGCTGAGCCCGTGCATTTCCGATGGCGAGCGCCAGATCGCCCGCGAGGCGATGAAGCGCCGCCTGCCGCTGGTGGCGCTGAAGAACATGGGTTTCGCAAAGCTGGAGAAGCCGGTTGGCCGCTATTTCGATGCCTGCGCGGAAGAGCGGCTTTTGCTGCTCGCCCCGGCCGCCTGGCCCTATACCACGCAGGAAAAGCCGATGACGCGCTTCGACGCCACCGCCTTGAATCGCATCGCCCAATGGCTGGCGGGCGGTTCTGAGCCGGGGCATTCTCGTTCTGTGCCTGGGCATTCTTGCCCAGGTTCCCCCGTCGAAATCAACTATCACGGCATGAAGCCCGCCAACATCGACGAACTGGCCGAGAAGGCGGTGCTGGCGCGGAAATCGAGTAGGCTGTAACCTTTCGCGCGTAAGCGTGTAATCAGAGCAAAGAACAACAAACCAAATAAAAAAGGACGACAAAATGGGCATCTTCGACAAGAACATCCACATGAACGGAGCAGGAACGACATATCAGGCGTTCCTCGATCTGGCTGACGCGGCAGAGAGAGAGGGCGGAACGATCGGAAACCGCACCGTGCGGCTCGTCAAGGCCGGCGACGGCCTTGCGACCACAACCTCCCTTGGCACGAAGGGCGCACGCGCCGACCAGATCGCCGACGCGCGCAACGCCTTCCTCCAGGCCATCGCGCGGGAGTACGG
>CACWIW010000034.1 GCA_902761035.1 uncultured bacterium
CGTGAGCACCTGCACGTCCTGCAGCGGCTCCATGCGGAACTTGCGCGGGATGCGCGTGACCATGAAGTCGAGCGCGTAGGCGAGCGCCTTCTGCGGGTCTTCCTGCTGGATGAAGTAGAAGTCGCTCTCGCCCGCCGTACTCGTCTCGAACGGCTCGCCCGCGTTCACGTGGTGGGCGTTGCGGACGATGAGGCCGGAACTGTCCTGGCGGAATATCTCCGTGAGGCGCGCGGCGGGGATCGCGCCGGAGGCGATGAGGTCGTGCAACACGTTGCCGGGACCGACGGAGGGGAGCTGGTCCGTGTCGCCTACGAGGATGAGCGTCGCGTGCGCGGGCAGCGCCGCGAGGAGGTCGTCCATGAGCTTGATGTCCACCATCGACGTCTCGTCAAACACGAACACGTCGCCCGGCACGGGGTTGTCCGCGTTGTACGTGAACTCGTTCGTCTGCGGGTTGTACTTGAGGAGGCGGTGCACCGTCACCGCGGGCGCGCCGGTCGATTCCGTCATGCGCTTCGCGGCGCGTCCGGTGGGCGCGGAGAGAAGGACCTTGATCACGGGCTTGCCACCCACGCGGCGCGCGCCATAGATTTCCACGAGCGCGCGGATGATCGTGGTCTTGCCTACGCCAGGTCCGCCAGTCACGATGCACACCTTCGACCGGAGCGCGAGACGCACCGCGTTGAGCTGCGCGGGGGCGAGCGTGAAACCGGTCTTCTGTTCCCACCACTTGATCGCCCGCTCGGGGTCGATTTCGCCGAAGGACTGCGGCGCGTCGAGCAACTGACGCAGCTTCGCCGCCACGCGGTTTTCGGCGAAGAAGAGATCCTTCATGAAGATGCGTCCGTCCTCGCGCACGACGCGTCCCGCGTCGACTTCGGCGGCCAGTGCCTCGGCGAGCTTCTCCACGGAAATGCCCACGAGCTCCTGCGCGTGGAGGAGCAGGTCAGGCTCGGATGTCCAGCAGTGGCCCGCCTCGTCCGCCTCCGTCTGGAGCGTGTGGACGATCGAGGCGCGCGCGCGCAGGGGCGAGTCATGCGGCATACCCACCGCCCGCGCGATGCGGTCGGCCGTCGTGAAGCCGATGCCCCAGATGTCGCGGCTGAGGCGATAGGGATCAGCCTTGATGACGGCAATGGAGTCGGCGCCGTAGCGACGGTAGATCTTGGTGGTCTGCGCTACGGAGATGCCGTATGTCTGCGTAAAGATCATCAGCTCGCGCGTGCCGCGTGCCTCCCGCCACGCCTCACGGATCTTCTCGATCTTCTTCGGACCGAGCTTGGGGATTTCGCGGAGACGACCGGAATGGTGTTCCAGCACGTCCATCGTGTCGGCGCCGAACTTATCCACGATGCGGTTCGCGAGTACGGGGCCGATGCCGTAGATGAGTCCGCTCGCGAGGTAACGCCGTACACCCTCGGTGGACTTCGGCGGGATGCAGGAAATGCTCTTCGCCTTGAACTGGCGTCCGCGCACGGGGTCGTTCACCCATTGTCCCGTGGCGTGCAGCTCCTCCCCTTCCCACGCCGCCGCGCAGGTACCGAGCACCGTCACCTCGCGCTGGGCGAGACGGAAACGCCCGTCGTCTGCAAGCGTGACGTGCAGGATGGTGAAGCCGTTCTCGTCGTTGCGGAAGACGATGCTCTTCACCGTCCCGTCGACGGTCGTCAACTCTTCAGGCGTATCATTCACTTCGCGGGAGCGGCCGCGCTTGTCGCGGCCGGTTCCGCCGCCACGTGGACCTTCTTGATGACGATGGGTTCCTCGGGCACGTTCTGGTGGGGACCGGCGAAACCGGTCTTCACCTTCGCGATCTTGTCGACCACGTCCATGCCGTCCGTGACCTTGCCGAACACGGCGTAGCCGTAGTGCTGCGGCGTGGGCGCGCGGAAGTTGAGGAAGTCGTTGTCGACGAGATTGATGAAGAACTGGCTCGTGGCGGAGTCGACCACCATCGTGCGCGCCATGGCGATCGTGCCGCGCTTGTTGGTGAGGCCGTTCGCGGCCTCGTTCTTGATGGGCGCCTTCGTGGGCTTCTGGTCCATCGCCTTCGTGAAGCCGCCACCCTGGATCATGAACCCGTCGATCACGCGGTGGAAGATCGTGCCGTCGTAGTGGCCGCTCGCCGCGTAGTCGAGGAAATTCTTCACGGTCACCGGCGCCTTCGCGTCGTCGAGTTCGACCGTGATCGAACCCATGCTCGTCTCAATTGTCGCTTTCTTCATGTCTCTTCTCCTTCTGGGGAACGCAAATAGTATAGCACAATTATGAGTAGTTAGCGGCTCGTGCTTTGTGGTTAGTACCTCGGGGCCTGTTATCTGTTGGCGGCGACGCGCTGGATGGACGCGCCGAGGGCTTTCGGCAACACGAGGATCGCGAACTCGGCGGGCTTGAAGCTGGAGTCGGTCGAAATGCTCGCGTAGTCGAACGCGCCGCGCAGGTCGGTGTAGCCGTCCTTGTGGAATTTCGTCTCGCGTCCGGACGCGTCGCGCACATACACCTTCACGTACGCGCCCGCAACCGGCTTGCCCTTCCTCTCCCTCACGCGCAGCTGACGTGTCTCGCGCGAGACCTGCACGTCCAGGCCGCCGGACGTCAGCGCGAGGCGGTCCTCGGCCCGTCCGTCCGCACCGGATGCCACGAGCACGAGGTTCGTGCGCAGGAGCGTCTTCGGCAGCGCGACGTGCGCCTCGCGTCCGTCCGTGAACCGCACCTCCTCGGTCCACGCCGGCTTCATCCCGAGCACACCGCCCGAAACTGCCAGGTCCGCGCCGAACGGATTCTTCGAGAAGCCGATCTCCACGTCCACGGGATACGCCTTCAGGGTGCAGGACGCGAGGTTTCGCGCCGTCACGACCACGCCCTCCGTGGCGCCGTCCTTCGACTCGGCCTTCAGCGCGAGCGTCGGCGCGGAGGCCGTCTGGTCGCCCGGCGCGGAGGACGCCTCTTCGCCGGCGGCGACTTCGTCCGCCTGCGTCACCACGTCGCGGAACCGGCCGCGCCAGAGCGGCGTCGCCGCCGCGTCGGCCCACTTCTCCGCGAACGCGCGCCCGCCCGCCGCGTCCCCGCGCGAGAACGCGAGGTACGCCTTCATGTAGTCGAGCTGCATTTTCGTCTCGACATCGGCGGCGTCGACCGCCGCGACCTGCTCCTCGGCCTCGGAAATCCGGTCCTGCGCCACGAGGTACACGGCCGCGAGAAGCCTGTCGCCCGGCTCAGGCGTCCGCTTCGCGGCAAGCGTGTCGAGGAACTCCCGGTACGTCTTCGCAAGCGTCTTGTTCGCGATGGTCGCCGCGCCGCCCTTGGCGTGGGCGCGCGCGTTGATGACCGGCCAGTACTCGCGGTGTTCGAACACGTCGTCGGCCTCCGGTCCGATCTCCACGAGGGACGACCTGAACGCCGGGCCGAGCCTCGGCGCAAGACGCCTCCTGTTCTCGCGCCGCGACAGGACCTCGCGCACCCTTCCGGCGTCGAACGCCTCCTTCCACTCGAGCCCCGCGAGCCACAGTTCCTGGCAATAGACGCCGCGCCCGTCGAGGACCGCCAGCGCCTTCTTCGCGAAATCCCCGTCGATGAACCGCCAGCCCGTCTTCACGAGATCGACGTTCGCGAGGTTCTTCGTTTTCAGGTACTCCAGCACCTCTCCCTTCGTCGCCTTCTGCGAGACGTACCGCCAACTCGTCGTGTCGCGTTTCGACGACTCCGCAACGACGTTGCAGGCGAATTCGCCGCTCGCGCCGGTGCGCTCGCCGCGCTCCACGACGACGACGGGCGCGGCCTTGCCGATTCCCTCCTCGGCGAGCGGGAAGTAGAACTTCTGGTCGGAGATCCGCGACATGCCGTACGGCTCCAGCACGACGGACTGGTCCTCGGACGCATACCCCCTCTCCAGCGGGAACGCGCCTTCGGGGAGTTGCGAGACGACGCGCACGCGCCGCCTCTTCGCGGTCGGGTTCATGGCGATCGTCTCGATGCTGTAGACCTTCCCCCGCACAAATTCTTCAACAGCCTCCTTCAGCGACCCGTCCTCGTTCTTCTCCGCCACGTCGAAGAAATGCCGCTCCACGCGCACCACGTCGCGGCCGCCGCCCTGCACCCCGCCGCGCGAGAACACGATCTCCTTTCCGCCCCCCGCCTCGAAACCGAGGTCCGTAAGCGCAAGCGCGGCGATCTTGTCCGTGAGCGTGCCGACGGCGTCGATGACGGACGTCGTCCTGAACGCGCCCTCCGTACCCGCCGCGACCGACGCCGCGTAGTCCCGCCAGAAACGGCTGGGGTTCGCAAGAGGAAGCGTGTCTGCGGCATGGCGACGCCTGTACCAGTTCGACTCGACCCATTCCTTCGTGCGCTCCGGCGGGCGCCAGAACTGGCGGTTCTGACGCCGTTCGATCTCCGCCTGGCGGTTCTTCGCCTTGCTAATCGCGCCATACGCCTTCGCCGACCTCATCGCCCTGCCCGACATCTGAGGTGCAGCAGCAGCCGGTGCATACGCCCGCTGGTTCGACCAGGCGGACTGGACGTCCGCCACCATCCCTCCCCGTGCCGCCAGTGGCTTCGCGCCACGCAGCTGGTACAAATTGTCCTGTCTTGTCCAGCCCTGGTCATTCCAAGGTTCGTTTTTGGAAAGCGCCGCCCTGCGGCGCTTGGTCTCCTGATTGGATTCCATTTCATTCAGCTCGACTTCCCTTTCCATCTCCGCAAGAGCAATCGACATGCGCCGATCGTCCTCGTCGGGATTGACCGGGTTCGCCTTGCACCAGTCCGCGAAGTTCCGCGCGACGACCGGCGCAACGGACTTCACGCGCCGAGCCAGCAGACACTGCTCCAGCGCGTTGAGGTCCTGCAAGCGCCCCGGCGCCGCGTAGTCGGACACGTCCTCGCCGAGGAGCCACTTGTCCATGAAATCCTTGAGACGCTTGTTCCTGAGGTTCGGCGCGACAACCGCGCCGAAGAACGCGCGGTCCTTCTCGTGGATGAAGAGGTCGAGTTCGTGCGAGGCGTACTTGCCGTACAGTTCGCGTTTCTCCTTGTCGCCCTTCCGTCCCCAATCCGCAAGGAAGCCGAATTCGGCGAACGCGCCGCGTCCGCTCGTGTCGAGCGAGAGAAGGAGCTGGTAAAGTTCGCCCACGGTCGCATAGCCCTTCGCGTACCCGGAGTCGGCAAGCGCGTCGAACCCCTTCTTCACGCGCAGGTCGAGCGGCGCGAACGGCACGAGCGCCCCCGCAAGCGCGACCTCGTCGATCGTGCGCCCGTCGGTGACGACCACCGACACGTCCTGCATCCCCGCCGCCTTGGAGAGGTCGACCTCGACAAGGCCGTCCGCGCCGGGTTTCAGGTTCGCGAACACCGCCATCGGATTCGGCAGGAAATCGCGGCAGGCGAACGCCCATTGCGCGTCTGAACCACTAAACGGGATCCCGGCCGCGTCTTCCGCAGCCGCATCCGACGCGAGGACGTCCGCCCAAGCCTCGCCGTCCTTCTGGCGGACCTCGTCCGTGCTTGTTTCAGTCGTGGTCCACGGATTGAGTATGAGCGACGGGCGCTGAAGCATGTTGCCCGTGCGGCCCGGCTCCTGGCGGCGGTCGAAGATGTAGCGGAGCTTGTCGCCGAGATCGCGTCCCGACACATAGCGGCTTCTCGCGTCGCCCCACTTCCAGACGCGCATCGCCGGATTGTCCAGCTGGAGCGCCAGCGCCGTGAACGGGGACGGCCCCTCGCGCACGTCGCGCATCGTGCGCGCGGCGAACACGTGGACGCGTGCATCCGCGCCCGCGTTCGCCACGCGCACGCGCAGGATGCCCTTCTGCGAGACGTCCGCCGACTCGATTCGGAGCGAGTTCGGCGCGCCGGTGTCCGTCACGGCGCGCGCCGCGCCCGCGACGACTCCGCCCTCGCCGACGCCTTCCCCTGTCCGCACGACGGCTATCTTCACCGTCGGGATGTCCTCCGTCCTGAACGTGAGGCGGTAGTCGCCCGCGAGAAGCCCCGCAATCCGCAGCACGCCGTTCGAGTACGAGCAGGCGCCGATGCAGTCAGCCGTGTAACTGCCGTCCTTGCTGACGGCGAGCAGCGAGACGCGGTTCTCCATCTTGTCCGCGCCCGGCCACGCGCCGTCGAAGAGCCCGCGCACCGGCAACTCGATCGTCTCGCCCTCGGCGGACGCGATCGTCTTCGCCCCGTACGGCCACTTGACGCCGCAGTCCAGCTTCCACTCGTATCCCTCGAAGTTGCCGGTGGTCCGCTCGCCGACGGAGAACCTGCCGAGCCTGACGCGGTCGATGTCGACGAGCGGCCCCAGCTTGACCACGCCGTTCCCGTCGCCCTGGAGCGAGACCCAGCGCCAGAGCCGCGAATCTTCCTCATGCACCACGCGGTGGTGGAAGCCGATGATCATGGCGCGGTGCGGAAGCGGCTCCCCGGTCCTGCCGCGGCACTCGAGGAAATATCCCTCGGACGTGCGGCGCAGGAAAAGCTGCTCGACGACGGTCGTCCCCGCGATGCCGTTTGCCGGACAGGTGCGCGTCGCCGACACGCGCGCGTCGTCGCCGCCGGACGCGCGCTTCACCGTGCCCTCCAGCCGGAATTCGACGCATGCCAAGTTGGCCGGCACCTTGAACCGGCAGACGCTCTCCGCGTCGTCGCGGAGCTCGAAGCCGGGGAACTTCTTCACGGTCTCGCGCCCCCTGACGTCGCGGAACGTCACGGACAGGACGGGGTTTTCAATGATCTTCAGCGTCGACGGCACGTCGCTCGTCTTGAGGACGGAACGGACAAGTGCGGTCGCCTCGCGTCCGGCGACAAGCGACTCCGGCGGCAGCACGACGCCCAACTCGAGCGAATACGACTCCGTCGCGTGGTTGAACGCGATGGTCGTGGCAAGACGTCCCGCCTCGATGAGGGCGGTCTTCTTGTGCGCCTCCCGGTCGGTTGTCGCAAAGGGAACGGGAATCTCGCCGCTCTCTTCCGCCTTGAATACGGTCTCGCCGATCCACAGCTTCGCACCCTTGACGATTCGGCCTTCCTCGTCGAGCACGGCGAACACGTGCCCGGCCGCGTCGCGGCGCTCCGTGGCGCGGAGACGTCCCTTGCGCACGAGCGCACGGCTCGCGACGCCCTGCCCGGAACACTCGACCACGTAGAGGCCGGGCTCCTTCAGTTCCGGGAATTCCAGCGTCTCGCGGTGGCGCAGGACGGACGGCGTCGCGTAGTCGATGGTCCGGACGTGCGTCGGCACGGCGCAGTCGAGGTCGATGTCCGCGGCGACCTCGCCCTTCGCCTCGCGGCACGCGGCGGCGGCGTCCAGCTCGAACACGGCCACGCGCATCTTCGGCACGTTCTTCACGTCGATCGCGAGCGTCACGGCGTCGGCGGATGCGAAGCGGCGCGGATTGGAGCGTGCCCAGTTCAGTTCGACGCGCTCCTGTATCGACTTGTACTTCTCGGGCGAGAGCGCGCCGACATCGACCTCGGCCGAAGGCTTCCCGGAAACGAGGTCGTACTCGGCAATCGTCGCGTTCGAGAAACGGCAGTCAACGTAGCCGTTGAAGTCGGAGGGGTGCTGTCCCTGTCGCGGACGCGCCACCTGCCGGCACGCGCAGAGGTACTTGCCGATCAGGTCGTCGCCGGACATGGCGTGTCCGCTTCCGTAGGTCTTGAGATACGTCCAGAACAGGTCGACGTTCTCCGACTCAAGCCCGTATTCGCTGTAGAGCGCAAGGAGGCTCTTCTGTTCCGCGAGAAGCCGTTCCTTCCGCACGCTTTCACCGAGCGACTCCGCGAACGCGAGACGCCGTTTGAGATTTTTTTCCCTCACGGAGAAGTCCGTGGCGTCATCGTCCGCGCCGGGGACGAGCTTGGCGAACACCGCGTCGATGAAGGCGCGGCTGCTGCTGTTGTGGACCGGATGCCCGTTCCTGTACGTGGGGCCGCCGGTGAGACTCCAGCGCGGGTTGTCCTTCAGGGCCTTCGCGAGCGCGTCGAGCTGGGCGAGCGTGAGGTTGGCGAAGCGACCCGCCGCGACGGACCTGCGTCGTTCGGCGTCTTCGCCCTCGCCGGCCTTCAGGTACGCAAGGAGGTGGTCGAACATCCCCGGCGTGTCGGGAAGGAAGTCCTCGCGGGCGACGAGCTCGTTTATCGCGGCGTTCGTGCAGGCCGAATCTTCGAGAAAGGCGATGAACCTGAACTTCTCCGGCAGACGGGTCGCACGATCCATGTACGGGCTATGGCGCCACAGCTTCGCAAAGGCGATTTGATCCTGGTCCAGCTCCGAGGGATACGTATTCGGCTGGATTTCGGACTCCCGCACCGGGAGGCCCGACTTGATCCCGGCGTCGCCAAGTGCGCGCTTGAGCCGCCAGATGGCGTCCTTGCCCGCAGCGCTGTCATGGTCGTAACACAGGAAGTCCTGACGGTCGCGCAGGGCGGTGAAACTCGCGTTGTCCCAACCCCGGCTGCCGGTGGTACGAAGCGCGTCCCACTTGTTCAGCAGGGCGTCGGCGTCGGCGAGGCGTCCCTCGGTCTGGGCGTCAAGGATCGAATACGTGAACCACGCCTTCGATTCGGGGGGTAGCGTGGCGATCAGCGCCGCGCGGTTGGTGGAAAACGCATACGCCTCAGCGAAGCGGATATCCGACTTGTCGGAAAGGTCGAGCGCGCAGAGCGCGAGCGGCAACACCGCCAACGCAAGCGCCGCGGCAACTGCCTGAATGGGTTCTCTTTTCATGACTTGATGTCCTTTCTTTTTTCGTCGCAGACCCTCTTGCCCGTGACGACACACATTAAATCAATTCTGGTTCTCGGAGTTGTCATGGCACGGCAAAGAGATTGCAAAGATTTTGCAAAATATTATACCCGCGCCGTCGCACCGCTGTCAAGCGCACCGTCAGCGGCCATTCGGGCATAACATTGGCTTTGCCGGCATAACATTGGCTTTGCCATTGACACAATCGATGTCTATTGCCAGATGAGGGAATTCTCAAAACCTGTTGGTAGTGCCATTGACAGGCGATGTATACCGGGAAATTCGGCGAGAAGGCCCTTAAAGCGCGCCGGCCAATGTGACTGCGGAGCGATGACGTCAACCAACTGCTTAAGTATGCACAACACAGAATATATCCGATGCGGGACGATCGGATAACGCTTTTCATGCCAGCGTGGATCCTTGTTTGGAATCCCTGGTGCTATGGCAAGATGCCGATTCCACAAACGACCGTGATGGGCGCAGACATTACGTACAAAATTAAGCGACTTGAGCCATGTCTCGAAGGTGTCCGCATTGATGCCGAAATCCCGCGCAATGGCTTTCTTGTCACGCATTTTGAGCATTCGGAAAAATGTCAGCATGTTACCGAACGTCATTACCTCGGCGGCCATCCACAGAGGCATCCCGTTCGATGTATCGTATGTCCTGCGGAAGTGCGCGACAAACTCCTCATTAGACCGGCGCGTCTCCTCGTCAATGAAGTCGAGCGTCCTCGTGAAGCGCGCCATGTCGATGGGAGAAGCGAAGTTTGACGCATCGCGATATGCAAATGGACCGTACTGCGACGCAAACCGGTTGACGATCTTCGTGCGTGTGGCGATTTCTACACGCTCGATTCCGTCCAAAACGACACTCCTGAGTCGCCGGTCAAAACGATAGTTGTTCCAGACGTTCTCAAAAGACGTTCCAACTGCAAAGCGATTTAGGGAAGAGCTTGACCGATACGGGAAAGAATACGCGCTCAGGCGATAGTAACTGACCGTAGCCAACGCACGTTCGGCAAACGCCCTATCCTCTATCGTCATGCCCCTTGATTCGAGAAGCCGCACTTGCGCCTCCACGGTCAAGGCAGGTTTTGTATAAGCGCTATTCATAAAAAAAGGGAAAACCCCCGAAATTTGAGCATAGGCCGAAACCCATAGGCTTACGAGGGTGTGCTGACGATAGTGTAACAAATCCTGTGCGGGCACGCAAGAGGGTGTCGAAAGATTTTCCCAATTGTAGGGCCATGGATGGAAAGCGTGATACGGGAGGGCGAGTGTCCTCGCGAGCCGAATTGGTCGCGACAAGCTCGACCGCTCCCGCTAAAGGCATCACATTGGCTTGTGTGCTTGGGGAGCGCTTACGACCAGCGGCGGTCGTTAGCCCATTCCTTATCCCACTCCTCCGGCACCACGAGGTCCTTCCACCACGGGACGTCCATGGTCTTCACTTGCCTTCGCGTAGACGCTTCAGCGCAATCTGCACTGCGCAGGGCGTTTCCTTGCCGGTCCAGTCCTGAGACTCCACCCACTCCTCGGCGGCGAAGAGACGTTGCGCAGCCTCCTCGTAGGAGATGCCGCCCAACTCCACCAGGAGGCGGATGCCGCGGTCGATGAGCTTCTTGTTTGAGATCGACACCCAGCTCATCCAGTTGCCCGCTACGCGCCCCATCGCGGCCATCGTGCCTGTGGAGAGGCAGTTGAACGCGAGCTTCACGGCGAGGTGCTTCCATATCTCAAGCGGCGAATCCGCGATGGGCATGTCGATGTGGATGGCAGGACGCGACAGGCCCGCGCCTCCGGGTCCGATGTGGAAGACGACCTGTTCCGGCCATGCCGACGCGAGCTTCTCCGCGGCAGCCACGAACTCGGGCGGACGGTCTCCGACAGTCAGCATCACGGCCGCTGCGCGGGTATAACCCTGAATGCGTTCAGGCGCGGGTTCATTGCCGATCATGTAGGTGATGAGGTCGGAATACTTGATGAGCGGCGGAGAGTCGATGAACCGCTGCGGCATCTTGAGCGAACGGGCGTCCTCGCTCGTGAACTCCAGACAGCGCGGATGCCTACGCATCATCTCGTTCCAGCACGCTACCGTTGGATGGAGCGGGTTCTTCACGAACGCCCAGCTCTGCGCGAGGTGCTTGTCGCGGCTCGAGCGGAGCGGCGGCAGCATGAACGTGGGGGAACGCTCCGTGTTGTCTGTGAAGAGGTCGAGCATGCACTTGTCTGCGAGATACGTGATGCGTCCGTGCTTCTCGTAGACGCCTTTCTCGAACTCAATCGCCCTCACGAGGCCGGCACGGCCTCCTGATGACTCGAGACCAGCGAGCAGCTTCTCGAACGCGACTGTGTAGTCCTTCGCCGTCTCCTTCGCGAAGCGCGGCATCACGCGGCAGAGCGCCGCTTCAAGTGCGCACGAGCCGAGGAGCTGTTCGGAGCTGGTGGCCTGCATGCGGGTGGAGCCTGCGAGCGACATCGAGCCGCAGTAGATGTCGAGCACCGTCACCTTCGGGTTGTCGATCGCCTCGCGGCAGCGGTCGAGGTGCGCGCGCAGGAGGTCGGCTGGGTTGTTGAACACGAGGAAGCACTTCGCCCCGTGTTCGGCGGCGTACTGGAGCGTGCCCAGCACGGACGACGTCTCGCCGCCCTCGGTGATGGCCACGAAGGTGTCACCTTCGCCCACGTTGAGCGCGGCGGCCTGGCGGCGTCCGCCCTCCGCGAAGTCCTCGAAGAACTCCACGCTCTTGATGAGCGCGAAGTCGCCGCCAGTCATGATCGACGCGGAACGGTCTGCAAGCGCGCGCTCCGCCGGCGTCAGCTCCGCCGCGCGGCGGTAGAAGAAGTCGCGCCACATCGACTCAAGGAGGATGGAGAGGCGTCCCGTGGCGCCGCAGCCCGAGAAGATGATCCGTCCCTTCGGCGCCTGGAGAGTATCCACCATCGACGAGACGAGCTTCTCGAACTTTTCGCCCGCGAACACGTGCCGCATCGTGATCGGAATCTGCCTGTCGCCGCGCTGGAGACACTGCACTCCCGCAAGCGTTGAGCGCTTGAAATCCTCCTCAAGCGTCGCCGTAATCGGGTTCGACTGCTCCGTGGGGATGAAGCCCAGGTGGAACTGCTTCTCGTTGTCGATGAAGTCCCGAGCCTTGGCCTTCGCCGACTCCGAACACTCGAAGGCCTGAAGGGTCGCGCTTGCCGCGACCGCCGCCACGCCTGCTGCCACAAACCGTGCCATCTTTATCATCATTTGCTCCTTCTTCTCTTAAGTCTACATTTTGACTTGGCGATACAATATCAAAATCCACTCTTTTCCGCAAGAGCCATTCCCTACCGCGCCGCAATGTGGTATACTTCCCGCATCACCTCATGAGGAGTTAAAAAATGACGGAAACCTTCAAGATCGCCGCGACCGACGCGGGACTCACCGACGACGAAATCCGCGCCGCGCTCACGCAGGCGCTACAGCCCGCGCTCGACGCCGGCGAGCTGCGCAACGTCCTCATCCTCCCGCCGGACTTCACGCGCTTCCACTCGAACGCCGGCTTCATCACGAACTTCTACTACCGCTTCCTGTCCGAACGCGGCGTGAACGTGGACATCCTGCCCGCGCTCGGCACGCACGTGCCCGTGAGCGAGACGCAGTGGAAGACAATGTTCGGCGACATTCCCTTCGAGAAGATGATCGTACACAACTGGCGCACCGACGTGGTGAAGCTCGGCGACATCCCCGCCGAGGCCGTGGAGGAAATCTCTGGCGGGCTCTGGAAGGAATCCCTCCCCGTGGAGGTGAACAAGCTCGTGATGGACCCGAAGTACGACCTCGTTATCTCGCCAGGACAGGTCGTGCCGCACGAGGTGATAGGCATGGCCAACCACGCGAAGAACCTCTTCGTGGGCACGGGCGGTTCCGGCATGATCAACGCGAGCCACATGATCGGTGCGGTGTGCGGCATGGAGCAGGCGATGGGACGCGACCACACGCCCGTGCGCCGCCTGTTCGACTACGCGATGGAGCACTTCATCTACGGGAAGCGTCCGATCCTATTCTGCCTCACCGTCACCACGGCCCCCGGCGGAAAGATCCGCACGCACGGTCTCTTCATCGGCGAAGGACGCAACTGTCTCACCGAGGCCGTGAAGCTCGCGCAGCAGAAGAACGTGGACTACGTGGAGCACGGACTCAAGAAATGCGTCGTGTATCTCGACCCGTCGGAGTTCACCTCCACCTGGCTCGGCAACAAGGCCGTGTACCGCACGCGCATGGCGATGGCGGACGGCGGCGAGCTGATCATCCTCGCGCCCGGCGTGGAGCGTTTCGGCGAGGACGCGACGGTGGACAAGCTCATCCGCAAGTACGGCTACCGCGGCCGGCTCCACACGCTGGAGGCGTTCCAGCGTCCGGACGCCGACGACCTCCGCGCGAACATGGGCGCGGCGGCGCACCTCATCCACGGTTCCTCCGACGGACGCTTCTCCATCACCTACTGCGTGAAGAACATCACGAAAGAAGAGGTTGAGGGCGTCGGTTTCAAGGCTGCGGACTACGACGAGATGGCGGCGAAGTACGATCCTTCAAAGCTTTCCTACGGCTACAACACCGTGGACGGCGAGGAGATCTATTTCATCCCCAACCCCGCCCTCGGCCTCTGGATCAACCGCGAGCGTTTCAATTGACGGTTACTATTGTGGTGGCCAGGGATAATGTTGGTATCTTTCAACCATCGGCTAGGCTGTCGTCGGCAGCATGGCGCACTTTCGGCTTCTTGAACAGATTCCGCACCTTCTTCGGTGACCGTTTCCTCTCGTAGAGATGTTCCGTAACGGCCGCACAGACTGCCTTTGCGTCTGCCGGGAGCGCCCGCCCGGGCGATCTCGCTCATCTCCTTCAGGAGGCGCTTCGCCTCGGCCCAGTTCGCGGACCACGCCGCCACGTTCTCGACGAAGTCCGCCGGAACGTAGATTTGTAATCCGTGCACTTTAAACCTCAAACCGCTTCAAACCATGCGGCTCGCCAAGGATGGCTCGCCCTCCTTTGCGCCTATTTGTTCTTTGGGGCCAAACTTTCCTCACTTCCCAGGCAAGACGTTTTACGCATCCTCAGCCATCATGAGATTTTTCTGATGTCATCTTCATCAAAGAACACCTCGTACATTCCATCAATGTCAAATGTCGCGCTGTCGCACCTCGGGCCACCGAAAATTTTTGCCCGTGCATTCCCCTGTAGTGCCTTCTGTTTAGCGTATGCTCTTGGCTCCACGTGTCGCAAGGCACGTCCAAAGTCTTGTACCGAAGTATACACCCAGGTTGTCCCGTAAGCGGCAAGTATCGAGCCTGCCGGAACGAACTTACGAAGATGATGCCACACGCAGCCCCCATATTCAAAGACATGTGGCTTCTTGAACACGGTCAATAAAACATCCTCAAAAGGAGGATACACCGGCCATGCAAAAAGATTCTCCGAATGAATCCCTCGCTTTCTCAAGTAGTCTAGTGTCAATTTCACCCCGCCATCACCATGCCTGTCATTGTACCTGTCATATTGCTTGTAGAGGTCGAAAAACCAAAAGACCTCATTCGAGATGTCCTTGGGGGTGCAAAACTCAAATCCATCAGGATTGCTAAAATCTGAAGGGTGCCACTCGCGATCAAAGAATTCGCGGGCGTCTATGCGGTTACCTTCTGCGTCCGTCAGATATTCAAACTTTTGGTTTAGTCCCCCGTCGATGGCAATGCGCGGAGGATGGGTCGGGTCTGCCATGACGCATACCCACGAAGGCTTCTTCTCGCGGACAATCGGTTGCTTCGGGAGATTCAGGCTTCTCAAGAGCTCGTTGTCCGTCATCTTTTGGATTGCCTTAGGTTCCATTCGACCGTTTATTGTATTGCGTTCATATTCCGTCTTTGAAAGTTCCCACAAGGCCGTATCTGTCATCTTTCGCCCGTGCCCATCCCGTAGATACGACATCTGGGAATGGATTTCGCTCGCCGGTCGGCAAATGATGTAAAATCGGTCGAAGAATGCATACGGGAAAGCAAAGAACCCTTTTCGCCTTGGCGGACGATGTGGTGACTGATCGATGTTCGGACATGCTCTGTGGAGTTTCTGCTCAAACGCCTTCATGTCACCAAAACGGACAAACTTCATTCCTCGCTTAATTCGTTTCATTCTTGCCGCTTTCTCTTCAGGATCATCATTCGATATCAATCACGTGATTTTCTTGATGTCATCCTCGTCAAAAAATGTCTCATACATGCCCTCGATGGTGATTTCCGCGTTGGGGCAATTCGGGCCACCGAAAAGGCTGGCCTTGGCGTTGCCACGTAATGCCCGTTGCTTACCGTAGGCTTGCGGTTCAGCGCGTCTCAGAGCTCGTTCGAAGTCGCGCATGGTGGTATACACCCATGTTGTCCCGTATGCGGCGAGCACCGCACGCGGCGGCACAAAATGGCGGAGGTGGTGCCAGATGCAACCGTCATAGTCAAAGATGTGCGGCTTCTTGAAAAGAGTCAGCCAAACGTCCTCGCCGGGCGGGTACACGGGCCACGCGAAGAGTCTCTCGACGCCGATTCCCCGCTTGCGCAGGTAGTCGAGCGTCAACTTCACTCCGTCGCCATCCCAGTTAAGCAGAAAACCGGACTGGTTGCCGAGTCCTAAGAGATATACGGATTCATCTAGGATGTTGTCCGGCGTGCAATAATCAAAATCGCCCGCAGCATCGAAGTCGGACGGATACCACTTACGTCTGAAGAATCCCCGAACCGGCACGCGCTCTCCGTTCGAACCCGTCAGATAGTCGAACTGCCGGTCCAGCATTCCGTCTTCATTAAGGCAGGGGGGAGGTTTCGGATTCCTCATAACGCACACCCACGAGGGTCTGTATTCGCGCTTAATCGGCTGTTTAGGGAGCCCTAGCTTCTTCAGTAATTCGTTGTCGGTCATCGTACGGATGACCTTCGGACGCCTAAGGCCGGTTTCAGGGCAGAATTCTGTTTCGGTTTCCGAAAGCACATCCTTGTCAGCGTCGGTCAGCTTCCTCCCGTTCCCATCCCTGAGATAAACCATCTGGGAATGTGCCTCGCATGCCGGATGGCACATGATATAGCATCTATCGAAGAACGCGTACGGAAAGGCGAAGAAACCCCTTTGACGTGGCGGGGCATTCGCATACTCCGAAGCGTCCGGGATTTTCTCGTAATGCCTTTGCTTAAGAGCCTTCAAGTCGCCAAATCTGATAAATTTCATTTTGGGGCACATGCCTCCTTTCCAAGTTCTTCATAGAATTGCCTTATCTGCGAATAGTCGCCAAACTGCAAAACCGTACGTTCCCAAGTCCAGTCCATCCAGTCCTGCTCCTTGCGTTCCAACGCCATCGCCTTCGCGCGCCAGTCACGGCCTTTGGCAAATCGCTGCGGGTTTTCGACATCGTCCTCGCAAAGCGTCGCCATCTTATATACGCACGAAAGGTTTCCCAGCTTCACGCCATTCGTGAAATGCTCACGGGCGCCTTCGAAGTCCGGCACGTGTCCATCTTCGCCGGATCCATACAGGCAGCGCATCCCCTCCAACCACTCGTCATCGCCGGGGACTTGTGGATGAAAATGTTCCATCCAATTTGAATCGCCCATGTCATCAACTCCTTTCTCAATTTTTTATAGAGATATCAATGGAACTCTCAGGTTTTCGCGTGGATTATTTGCTCAAGCGGCTCGGCGAGACATCTCGCCCAGTTGCTGTTACCCACCGGAAGCGCCAACAGTTTTACACCGTTCTGGGAGTTCTTTTTTACCATACCGGTATTCTACCACATCGCCGCGTAGAGCGCAATTGCAAAACGTGTTGCCAAGTATTCGGTCACTCATCTGCGTATCCATTTTTGGCCATGTAGCCCGCCGCCTACACTTCACGTAGGAATGAACATGAGGATAACTTTGATTGCTTTCGCTATTGGGAGATTGGGAGCCTCGGAGATAAGGAGAGTTACAACTTCTCCCATCCTCCAAAACTCCGAAACTCCCAATAGAGCGAAAGTAACTAAGATAATTCACAATGAAGTTATAGGTCTGGATTATTCGCAATCCCCCAATTCCCAATTCCCAATTCCCCATTCCCTATTCCCCATTCCCCATTCCCAATTCCCCACTCCCCAATTCCCCATTCCCCATTCCCAATTCCCCATTCTCAATTCCCCATTCCCCCCTTTGTAATGCACTTTGCGACCTTTGCGTTCTTTGCGGCTAAAAACTGAAATCCAACTTCGATTTAGGTTTATTTCCCATGCTTTGCCCTTGAACTGCTTTCCTGTTTGTTATGGCCTTTAGAGCGCCGATTTGTGACACCTAGGTGTCACACCCTATGACACCTAGGTGTCATACCCAGTGACACCTAGGTGTCACAACCCCTGACACCTAGGTGTCACGGATCACAGACAGTGATTGGAAGCTCTTCCTTGACGGATTTAGCGATGCCGTAATACTACGGTTCGGGCCGGCCTTGTATTTCCGCGCCTCTGCGTGAGATTACGGCGCGGAATCACGTGCAATTGATTCTAAGGATGCGCGCGCGTATCCTTATAATAGAAGCAGTTGCGTTGCCAACATGGTCACGCCTGCATTTCACTGACCGCTTACGCGGAATTTTATGGTATACTGTTCGCCATTCGCTCCAAGGAGATTTAACATGAAAAGTAAAAACAGCAAAGTCACTAGCAAGCCCGCCAACCTCAAGCGGCGCACGTTCCTCAAGGCCGGAGCCGCCGTGGCGGCAGCGGCAATCGTGCCGGCAGAAACGCTGGCGGACGAAAAAAAGACGAAAATCGTCGTCGTGCACGGCACGAACCTCGCAAAGATGGTCGAGGCCGGCATGGCGAAGATGGGCGGATGGGACAAGTTCTTCAAGCCCGGAGCCAAAGTGGCGCTCAAGCCGAACCTCGCCTGGAACTCCACCCCCGAACAGGGCGGCAACACGCACCCCGACATCCTGCGCGCCGTCATCAAGGGCGCGGAGACCTGCAAGGTGAAGCAGATCCTCATCCCCGAGAACACGTGCCAGCCCGAGAAGATGACTTTCAAGGTCAGCGGTGCGAACGACGCGATTGAGGGGACTTCGGCAAAACTCTACCGTCCCAAGCCCGCAGAATACAAGGAAGTGGACGTGCCCAAGGGGAAAATCTGCCAGAAGGCCAAGGTCACGCGCGACCTCATCGAGGCGGACTGCCTCGTGAACATGCCCGTTGCCAAGCACCACAGCGGCGCCACGCTCACCCTCTCGATGAAGAACTGGATGGGCGCGGTGGACAACAAGACGCGCCGGTCGTGGCACCGCAACGGGCTCCACCAGTGCATCGCCGACTTCAGCACCTTCCTCAAACCCACACTCATCGTGATCGACGCGACGCGCATCATGCTCGACCACGGCCCGCAGGGTCCCGGCAAGCTGGCGCATCCCCACGAGATCATCTTCGCCACAGATCCCGTCGCTGCCGATACATACGCCGCCTCGCTCTTCAAGAAGACCCCCGAGGACGTGCCGCACATCAAGCTTGCAGCCGAACTAGGCGTCGGTTGCGCCGATCTCAATAAAATAGACATCGAGCGCGTCGAGGTTTAAGGATGAAAGCCGCCATGAAGTGGTTGAGGCGCAACATCTGGCGGCTGCTGATCGCAGCGGCCACCGCAGTCCTCGCGTTGGGGTACGTCCCCGAATCACACCCCGAACTCGCCTCGATCCTTCCGCGTCTTAGCCCAATCCTGAGCCTCTTCGGCGCGCTGGCAACGCGAGCGTGGCTCGGCTGGCTCATGCTGCTCGGCATCCCGCTCCTCATGCTCGCCGCGTTCAAGGGACGGTTCTTCTGCTGGCACCTCTGCCCGATGGGCTTCCTCTCGGAGACGGCCGGGAAACTGAACCCATGGGGCAAGGGACTCGTCCGGCGCGTGCCCGTGGTCAACAAGGCGCTCGCGCTCGTGATCGCCGTGTCGGCGGCCTGCGGCTATCCGCTCCTGATCTGGTGCGACCCGCTGTGCATCTTCAACGGCTTCTTCGCCGCCTGGCGCGAGCCGCTTGCAATCGCCTCGGCCGGCACGGGCATCGGGTTCGTGCTGGTTCTCCTCGCAAGCATCGCCGTACCGAACATCTGGTGCCACCGGCTGTGCCCGCTCGGCGGCCTGCAGGAGACGATTGCGCAGCTCTGCCGCCGCAAGGCGAAGACTGCGGACGGCACGCCGGAGCAGTCCGCCCTCTCCGTCGTCGAAGCCACGCGCCGCACCGTGCTGGCAGCCATCCCCGCAGCCGCCGCGAGCATCGCCGTGCGGCACGCGGTCGGCGCGAAGGGACGCGACGCTATCCGTCCGCCCGGAGCCGATCTGGAGCGCTTCAACGCACTCTGCGCACGGTGCGGCAACTGCATGAAGGCATGTCCTTACCAGTTGATTCAGCCCGACCTGGGTGACAGCGGCATCGAGGGCCTGTTCACGCCCGCGCTCCAGCTGCGTAGCCGCAACGCCGACCAGGAGCAGTACTGCTTCCAGGACTGCGTCGCCTGCACGCAGGTGTGCCCCACGGGCGCGCTGCGTCCGCTCACGGTGGAGCAGAAACACGCAACACCTATCGGCATCGCCGTGATCGACCGCAAGAAGTGCCTCGCGTGGGAGAACCACGAGTATTGCGTCGTGTGTGACGAATACTGTCCCTACAAGGCCGTCAAGGTGGAGGAGCACGACGGTGTGAGCTGTCCCGTCATCGACGAGAAGAAATGCCGCGGCTGCGGCGCTTGCGAAAGCAACTGCCCGGCCGACCCCATCGCCATAGTCGTCAAGCCATTAAAGGCAAAAGGCAAGCCGCAGACAAGATGAATCCCGACACCCTTCCACGCATTCTAGAATTCGCGATGCTTTTCTGCTTCGGCTTTTCCTGGCCGTTCGCGATCGCCAAGACCCTCCGCGCAAAGCGCGTCGACGGCAAAAGCCCGATGTTTGAGATCATCGTGATCGTAGGGTACCTCTTTGGAATCGCGAGTCACCTCATCAGTGACCGAAGCTGGGTGACTTGGGTGTACCTGGCCGATACGGCGCTCGTAGCGACCGACCTCGCGCTCTACTTTCATTACGCCCGGAAGAACCGTACCTGAGGGACCCGCCATGGCAAAGACATTCTCCGACTTCTCGCAGCTCAAAAAGTTCCGTCCTATCGAACCCGATCCGCCACCCGAGCCGACACCCGAGCCTGAGGACCGAAAACTTGCGGAATCCGCGAACTCCACCGACTACTTCTCATCCCTTCTCGGCACGGGCACGTCGCCACAGAAGAAACTGCCGCGTACCACGGTCGTGACTCCGGCGACGATCTCCCGCGTGCGCGCGGAGCAGGCCGAAGACGCCTTCGCCGCCGAACGCGACGCCCTCAACGCCGAACTTGAAGAGAAACAGGCTGTGATCGACGCCCTCGCCATAGACGCTGCCGAGGCAAAGGACGAACTAGCAAGGGCACAGGAAGAACTTGCGCGGGCGCAGGAAGAACTTGCGCAGGTACGGGGAGAGCTTGCCCAGACGAAAGCTACGCTCGACGCCGAACGCGCCGCGCCGAAGGTTGACGAGGCGATGCTGGAAGATGCAGCCGCAAAGGCCCGCGAGATCGCGCGCCTCCAGGAACTGCTAGTCGAGGCACAGCGCACCTCGCTCTCCTCCACCGTGCTACTAGACAAGCCCGAAAGCTTCTCTGAAAAATTTCCCGGCGAGGTGCGCGAGCACCTGCTGGAGGCGCTCGCGGACGCGCAACGCGCGGCAGACGCGGGTGGACGCGACCGCCGCGCGCGCATTCTCGAGGCGATTCTCTGCGAAAACGCCGTCACAGGCGAACTCGCACGCCGACGCGACGAGGTGAAGCAGATCATGAAGGACGCCGGCACCTTCATTGACGATTCGACGATCGCGGCGTTGGAGAAACTCGGCTTCCGCTACGTCTCGGGGGCGAACCACCACAAGCTCGACTACGCCGGCATCCGCTTCCCCGTGGCAAAAACACCCAGCGACCACCGCAGCTGCCTCAACAGCGCGGCGGAAATCTGCAACCGGGTGTTTTAATCCGCACGACGGCGGATTAGCCGTTCTTCTTCTCGAACTCCTTCATGAAGTCGACGAGGCAGTCCACGCCGGCCATCGGGAAGGCATTGTAGATTGACGCGCGAATACCGCCCACGGAGCGGTGTCCCTTCAGCGACTTCATGCCGGCGGCGGTGGCCTCCTTGATGAACTGGGCCTCCAGTTCATCGGTGGGCAGACGCCACGTGACGTTCATGTTCGAGCGGTACTCCTTAAGCGCCGTGCCGCGGTAGAAGCCGGAGCCGTCGATCACGTCGTAGATCTTCTTCGCCTTCTCGGCGTTGAGCTTGAAGAGGTTCTCCTTGCCCATCTTCTTAACCCACTTCATTACCTCGCCGAAGATGTAGATGCCCCAGGTGGGCGGCGTGTTGTAGAGCGAGTTCTCGTCCACGTAGGTGCGGTACTGCAGCATCGTGGGAATCGTGGTGGAACCCTTCTCCGCGAACTCCTTGCGGATCGCCACCACGGCCATGCCGGAAGGACCGAGGTTCTTCTGCGCGCCCGCGTAGAACATCGTGAACTTCGAGTAGTCACGCTCGCAGGAGAGGATGTCGCTCGACATGTCGCCGATGAGCGGCGAGCCGGAGTCCGGGATCACCTTCAGCTCGGCGCCGGAAATCGTCTCGTTCGTGCAGATGTGGCTGTACGCCGCGCCTGCGGTCCACTTGAACTCGTCGTTCGCAGGCATGCGCGTGGGAATGTCCTTCTGGCAGTTCGCCACCACGTTCACGTTGCCGATCATCTGAGCCTGCTTGAGCGCCTTGTTCGACCATGTACCCTGGTTGGCGTAGTCGGCGGACTGTCCCGCGCCGAGGAAGTTCATCGGGATCATCGCGAACTGCATCGACGCGCCGCCCTGGATGAAGCACACCGACCAGTCGTCGCCCAGGCCGCAGAGCTCCTTGAACGTGGCGATGGCCTCCTGGTGGATGGCGTCGTAGTCCTTGCCGCGGTGGGACATCTCCATCACGGACATTCCGCAGCCCTTGTAATCCACGAGGTCGGCCTGCGCGTTCTGCAGGACCTCAAGGGGCAACACGGCCGGACCGGCCGAGAAATTATAGACACGAGACATTGCTTGTTCCTTGATTGGTTAAGAAAAAACGGGTGATATTGTACTCCTCGGACGCGGTTTTGGCAACTCAATTTGTCGTCCGATGTTGAAAAGGATGCCCACTGCGATCATCGACGTCATGAGGTTCGTGCCACCGTAGCTGATGAACGGAAGCGCAAGGCCCTTCGTGGGCAGACAGCCCGTTACGACGCCGATGTTGAACAGCACCTGGAAGAACACGAGGAACGTCATGCCGAAGGCGAGCAACCGGCCGAGGCGGTCCGGCGCGCGCTGCGCAATGCGGATACCGCAGATGAAGAACACCGTGAACACCGTCAGGAGCAGGAGCGAGAAGACCAGCCCCAGCTCCTCAGCGCCAATGGCGAAGATGAAGTCAGTGTGGGCTTCGGGCAGATAGAACTTCTTCTGCATCGACTTAGTGTAGCCCACGCCGAACAACCCGCCGTGGCTGATGGCGACAAGCGCCTGGCTGAGCTGGTACGCCGCAGGGTCATCCCCCGTCGGCGGCGGCAGTCCCAGCCACGTGAGAATCGGCTCCGGAAGCCATGCGGCCAAACGGCGCATGCGGTTCGGGTTGAACGCCAGCAGCGTACCGACGGCCACCAGTGCCCCGCCGCCCATCAGGACGATGTGGAGTATGCGCATGCCGCCAATCAGGCAGAGCGTACCACCGGCAAGGCCGATGACCATCGTCGCGCCGAAGTCCGGCTCGACTACGGCAAGCCCCATCAGCACGCCTACGATCATCACCGCCGGCACGGAACCTTTCCAGAACTTCTCGATGCGCCAGCCGGCCCAGTCGAGGAAGACGGCGGTGGAGATTACGACGAATATCTTTCCCAGCTCGCTTGGCTGGAGGCGTACGGATCCGACCAGACGCAGCCAGCGGTGCGAGCCCTTCGTCTCAGGTGCCAGCAGCACCGCGGCCATCAGTCCAACGATGACTACATAGACGCAGACCGTCAGGTAGGGATAGCGCCGCCAGTTGTGGTAGTCGAAGAACGCCGCCACCAGCAAGAAAGCCATCGCCACGCCCAGCCATACGGCTTGATGCGTGAAGAAGTAGTATGCGCTGTGGTACAGCGCGCGGCCCGTCTCCTCGCCGGCGGACGCCAGCAGCGTAAAACCGAGGCCCAGAAGTACGAGAACCGAAACACCCAGAACTGTCAGCGTCCAGCGCACGACCGACTTACTGGACGTTCGACTTGGCGTTAGCCGGAAGCTTCAGGATCTGGCCGGGCTTGACCTCGTCCGTCGGCTTGAGGTCATTGATGTCCATGAGCGCGCTCGGGCTGATGCCGTAGGCAATAGCGATGGAGACGAGATCGTCGCCCTCCTTCACCTTGTAAGTGGGCAGGGCCGGCGTCTCCACCGGAGCCGGAGGCACGGGGGCAACTTCCGCTACGGGCTTCGCCACCTCAACAGGTTTAGCCTCAGCGGCAGGCTTAGCTTCAGCGGCAGGCTTAGCCTCGGCAGCAGGCTTCTTCTCGACTTTCGCCTCTGTGACGGGCTTCTTCTCTACTTTCTTCTCTACGGGCTTCTTCTCCACTGACTTCGCCTCAACAGGCTTAGTTTCCGCAGCAGGCTTCGGCTCTGCGGGCTTCGCGTCAGCAGCAGGCTGCCCCCCCGCTTCAGGTGCTACGCCCGTCGCGAGCTTCTCCGCCTTTGCAGCAGGATCCTTGTTCACCGGAGCGGTCTGTTTCTCGGTCGGAACCTTCAGTTTCTGTCCCGCTCGCAGCTGATTAGCGTGAAGGCCGTTGAGCGCCTTGAGAGCGCGGATGGAGATGCCATACTCGCTGGCGATCTTGCCGAGCGATTCCCCGCTCTTCACCACATAATCCTTCGTAGGCCCTTCGTACGCGACGAACGCATTCTTCGTCTTGACGGGTGCAGTCGTGTTCGCAGCGGCCGGCGACGGAGCGGCGGCCTGCACTACCTTGCCGTCACTGCCCTTGTCCGCAGGCTTGGCCTCGGGCGCTGCGACCTTGGCAACGGCCGGTGCGGCGGCAACCGCCCCAGGCATCTTGATTTTCTGCCCAATGCGAAGGCGCTTGGGATCCATCCCGGGATTCGCGGCCAAGATTGCAGACTGGCGATAATTCGTCCGCTTGCTGATAAGGAAGAGCGTATCGCCTGACTTGACAACATACTCGGCAGGCGCAGCAACCGGCGCGGTGGCAGGCTTGGCAGCCGGCTTAGCCTTCGGCTTCGGCGTCTTGGGAGGAGGCGGAGGCAACGGCTTGATCTCGCGCACTGACGACTGGGTCTTGGCCACCGGCACGACGACGGGCGCCGGCGCGGCGGGCGTAACTACGACGGGAGCAGGCTCGGGCGGGGGCGGCGGCAATTCGGTAACGACGGCAACCGGCTGCTCCGGCTGCTGGACCTCCAGCGGCTCCGCAACAGGAGCTACGACCGGAGACTTGCGTGCATCCGGCATAGAGATGACCGTAATTGTTTGATCGACCTGCGACGACCGCGGAACGGGTTTCCCCGGCCTCGTCGCCTTGCAGCCCTGCATCACCAAGCAGGCCGCAGCCATATTGATACCCAGAACCAGTCCGAGCTTTTGCGCCTTCATTTTTTTATTCCTCGTTTTGTGGTTTCCGCCTCGCCGCCTGCCCCCTCCGCACGAACGAAGGAGGCGAATGCATCGCCGCGGGCCCCGTAACTGTTAAATTGATCGAAACTCGCCGCGCCGGGAGAGAGGAGCACGACCTCGCCCGCACGCGCATCGCGCCGGGACCTCTCGACCGCCCGGTCGAGCGTCCCGCAGATCTCGCACGGGACGGTTTCCCGCCACGCTTCGAAGAGCTGGTCTGCGCAACGCCCTATAAGATACACTTTTTTGACCCCGGAACGCAAGTACGGAATTACAGAATTTGGAGAATCCCCTTTTGCGAGTCCGCCGGCAATCAGACGCACCGACGGCTCCGCACGCCCATCTTGTGCCATCCGCACGCCCGCCGCAAGCGCCGCGAGCGACGTAGCTTTCGAGTCGTCGATGTACGAAATTCCCTTTATTTCCGCCACTTTTTGCATTCGGTGTGCGAGCGGGACGAAGTTCGCGAAGGCGCGCGCGATGGCGTCTCGCGGCAGTCCGGCGGCGTCCAAAAGCGCCGCCGCGACCTCGCCGTTGGGTCGGAGAACATCGTTGTCGAAATATGAGCCCGCGAGGCAGTCGTCCCACGCGCGCGCCGCGGCGACGGCGCGCGCGGCCCCCTCGAGCATCTTGCGCTTGAGCGCGTGATAGGCCTCCACGCTGCCGTGTCGGTCGAGATGATCCTCCTGCAGATTGAGGATCGCGGCCGCGACAGGACGGAAATTCTCGGGGTACGTGGTCTCCATCTGGAAGCTTGAAACCTCCACCACGGCCCACATCGGCTGCGGCTCCATCAGCGCCACTTCGCAGAGCGGCGTACCGTAGTTGCCGCACGCGACGGCCGTCACGCCCGCCGCGTTAAGTCCGTCTGCGACGAGTTTCACAACGGAGCTCTTCCCCTTCGATCCCGTCACCGCGAGCATCTTCCCCGCAAAGTGTCGCGCGCCGAGCTCGAGCTCGCTGATCACCGGCACGCCCGCCGCACGCGCCGCGACCTGCCAAGGGTGCGTGAGCGGCACGCCCGGACTCGTCACCGCGAGATCCCACGTGCCGTCGGGATAGGCATCGTCGCCGTCAAGCACGCGCACATCCGCGCCGTCGCGGCCCAAGAGCGCCGCAGCGGCCGCACCGCTCTTCCCCGCGCCGAACACGAGCGCGTTCATGCGAGTATTGCCTCCAGGTGCATGCCGTGCGATGCCTTGAGCAGCACCGTATCGCCGGGACGGAGGTAGGTAGCGAGGGCTGCTCTCGCGGACGGGACATCCGCCACCCGGTAAGGCGGTCGCCCCGCGACCGCCGCACACGCCGCCCCCATCGCCTCGCCCACCGCGAAGACCGCGTTGATTGGCAACTCAGCCGCACGCCTGAGCACGCTCTCGTGGAATGCCTCCTTGCGATCGCCCAGCTCGAACATGTCGCCCAGGACGGCCACGCGCCGGCCCGCGCACGGCATCGCCGCAAACGTTTCGAGCGCGGCGATCATCGACGTGGGGTTCGCGTTGTAGCAGTCGTTCACGTACGTGACGCCGTCTTTCTCTATCACTCGCCAGCGGTCGCCCGGCAGCGCGAAATCTTCAAGCGCCGCAATGCAACGCTCCAGCGAAACGCCGAATTCGCCCGCGCACGCGGCCGCAAGACGCGCGTTGGAGACGTTGTGCGCGCCGGGGAGACGCACCGCGAGCGCTTCGGCAATCCGCGCGCCCGCTGCATCGGATGGATCGACCGCGACCACCCGTGCGGCGCTCATCGCGCGCAGGCGTTCGTAGCGGTCGTTGTTCACGCCCACCACCGCGAAGCCGTCCGGCGGCAACCTCGCGAAGAGCGTGCCCTTCTCGTCCGCAATGCCGTCCTGCGTCTTGAAGAACTCGATGTGCGCCGTGCCGATGGACGAGATCACTCCCGCGTCGGGCCGCGCGATGTCCACGAGGTAGGCGATCTCGCCGGGATGGTTCGTGCCCATCTCTACCACGAGAAACTCCGCGTCTTCGGGACAGTTGAGGATCGTGAGCGGCAGACCGAGGTCGTTGTTGAAGTTGCCCGCAGTCGCGTGTACGCGGAAACCGCCCGCGCGGAGGAACGCGGCCACGAGTTCCTTTGTGGTCGTCTTGCCCGCGCTGCCTGTGATGCCGATCACCTTCGCCTTCAGCGTGCGACGGTACTCGGCGGCGACGCGCGCGAGCTCCTCTCGTCCGTCGATGATCCCCGCCGCGCCGGCCGCGAGGGCCTGCGGAATGAAGTCGTGTCCGTCCACGCGCTCGCCCTTCACCGCGACGAACAGCATGCCCGGCTTAACCTGGCGCGAGTCAAGCGTCGCGCCTCTGAATGTGCCAATAGTCATGCGCATAGTATAGCATAATCTCCAACGGTATGCCTGAAGGCACGGCGGGCCGCGACTTATTTTTCGGCTAACCACTTGACATGCGTGTTGAGCGTGTAAAGCCAGTTCCGAAACTTCAACCGGTGTTCCCTGCCATCCAGACAGTCAAGGTGAAAGTCTCTTGCCCATGCCTTGTCATAAAAGCGGAGTTTTGTCGAATCTTTCCGCACCAGCCTGTAGCCCAAGCCTGTCAAGATCGATTCAAGCGCATTCTGCGTCAAAGGAAAGTAGTTTTCATATAATTCGTGGCGCCAGTTCCGCACGTAGCGGTATTTGAAAAGAAAATGCATGAGATTCCGGATGTTGACATTTGCATTTGCACAATCGCAGATTGCACCCCATACATTTTCGAAATCGTGGAGAATGTCCGATACTTTCGTGCCGTTTACCGTCAGCGTAGGGGCTTTCAATACGTTCTCGTAAACCCAGACGATGTCATCAGTCGGTACGTCGGCAGAATCTTCGCAACAAGGATTCATGTCGCGGATGGCGATTTGCTTGAAATCACATTCGCGCACATCCGCCCAGAAAATGCCGATCTCCCAAGGATGTTTTGCATATGAATATATCTCATGTATTACCGATGACATTACGAGAAGCGCGTTGTCAAGCGGCACTTCTTGCGACGTGAGCATGTCGGATAGATTCGCAAATGCCAAGTATCCTTTTTCACGGGCAGAAGCTGCAAAAGATTCATTGTTGTCTATTACGACAAATTTGAAACTACGGCCTGAATATGCGGCCTGTTCTGCGATGTATTTGCAGAAATCCCCGGTACCTCCGCCAAAATCGACTATCGTGTCTATTTCCGGCTTGATGTATCCGATGAACCAGGCTTTGTCCGGGAACGTCTTCGCCATATCCGACAGGTATTCGTTGACGTTTTCTATGCGGACTTCGCCGGGGTCAAGCCGTGCAAACTCCGGCGACGGCTCGAAATCATGCGTTTGCGGCAAATGCTGCTGCATCTTTCTGTGGCGGTTCCCCGCCTGCATGGGTCACAAATCAGATCAGAACGTTTCCCGTTGTCAAGACTGACAAATGCTACGCAATCGCCTCCATCGCCTTTTTGATTATCGCCCTATGGTCAAACGCCAGCTGGAGCTTGTCCAGATCCGCCACGGAATACCACTTGCACATGATCGCGTCGGAATCCGCGAGGGGCACGGCGTCGCTCTTCAGGACGGCCATGTATGCCACTGAGACAATCCAGCCGCGCGGGTCGCGGTTCCTGCCGCTCGACACTTTCACCAGCCTAAGGTCGGCGGCGTCGACATCCAATCCGGTCTCTTCGTTAAGTTCGCGGACGGCGCAGTTTTCTATTGTGTCGTCGCCGGGGGTGTAGAAGCCGCCCGGCAAGGCGAGGGAGTTGGCAAAAGGATGGTTGCCGCGAGTGATGAGAACGATGTTCTTGCGGTCGGCGGAGAGCACAACTACATCGGCAGCCACCGACGGCGCATCGTACTGCTTGCGGTCGTATTTCTCCAGGTAGATGCTCTCGCCCTTTTCGGGGTTGAGAATCCGTCGCGCCATGTCGAACATCTCCTCCTTGGATCTCTGGCTGTAGAACAGCGGGATGATGCCGTAGATGTGGTGCGAACCGTATTCCGTGAGCATGAAGGTGTCGTCATCGACGTATTCCATCAGCATGTTGTCCTGCAGGTACTTGATTTCGCCTTTGAACACCTCTCTGAAATCTTCGCCGAACCGCGCCTTGTAGCTCTTCATGGAGATGAATCCGAAGTAGAACATCACCGACACCGCCTTTGCCCTGACCTCTTCAAGCGGCATGTCGGCGATGTCGTTGATGGGCAGTTCGCCCCGGTCGACGGCGGCGAAATACTTGTCCGTCCTGTGGCTGTCGCAACCGAGGTTGTACGCCAGGTAGTTGCCGACAAACGACTGCGCGCCCAGGCCCATCCCGATGTACGATGTGGCGTTGACGACTCTTGTGGTCAGGTAGTCGGACGTGCCTAGATCGCCCGGAACGCGGCTGAAGGTGTTTTTCCCGACGTTGGCGTCGTAGCCCGCCGCCTTGAGAAGCGTGTAGGCGATCTCATACTGGCGGTTGGCCTTGAAAAGGCTGACCCCCTGCGACTCCTTCTCCAGTTTCGTGCCCTTGTAGCGGTTTCGGTACAAGGTGACGTACTCCGGATTCATCGCGATGGTGTACTTGACGGTGTTGGCGAAGTCGTCGTCGCTCTGGTTGAGGAATCCGTACATCAGGTCGATATTCAGGCGGGTGTAGCCCGCGAGCCGGATGTTCTTGACGGCCTGTTCATAGATAGACTTGCTGCCCTCGCGTCCGAGCGATTCGAGGAGGCTGGCGGAAACCGTCTGGAACCCCATCGAGATCCTGTCGTAGCCCAATGCCTTTGCGGAGGCGATTTTCTCCGCTTCCTTTGCGGCAATCACGGGCGTTGTCTCGATGCTGAACGTGATGCCGGGCGTGAGTTTGAACTGCCTGATGCCCTCGGTGATGCGCTTGATGTTGCCGGGCGTTAGGTACATCGGCGTGCCGCCGCCGAGGTCGTAGCCCACGATGGGGATGTCCCCCGCCATTTCGCGGTACATCTCGATTTCGCGCAGGAGGTAGTCCACGTACTTGTCCTGCGGCACTTCGTTGGGGTCGTCCATGACGACGTATTCGCAGAACCTGCAACGCGTCTTGCAGTATGGCACATGGACGTAGAGGTTGAGCTCGCGCTGTGCCTTGACGTTGGCCTCGACGACCCTCCTGACGTCTCCGGCATCGTGGAGTTCGTAGTGCGCCAGCGAATTCACCCTCAGCGGGTATGCTGTGTTCGTGTAGTGGTGAAACTTGATCCCCATGTCGAACAGTTCGTCAAAAGTGTAGTTCTTTTTCATCGGTTTTTCCTTCTTTCCTTGTCTAGAGGGTGTATTCAATCTCAAGATTCCATTCGCAGGGCGTCGATGTCAACCACCGATTCCGCACCCAGGCGAAATTCCTCCGTCGGACTGGCGCAGACGCCCTGCGCCTCATTCGTGCCGAGAATCTCTTCTCGCACCTTCATGAGCGCCTTTCCGAGAAGATTCTCGCCCTGCCACAGGTCGGGATACAGGATGCGCCGGTCTGTCTCCTCAAGGCCCACGCCCCACACCCTGTCCTTCGGACTGGCCTCGACGAGGGTGGCGTCGGCGGTTCCGACCAGAAAATCCCGCAGTTTTTCATTCTGCGAGAACTTCGCCATGTTGCCGCGCACCACGATGCCGAATTTCATCCCGTCCCAGATGGATCCGTCGAAGCCTGCTACCTCGCGGCCGAGTTTCTTGATCTCATGCGGCGTTTCCGCCGCCAGGATTTTCCCCAGTGTCGCACTGTCGCCGAACACACGGGCCTTTTCCGCCATCATGTATTGTTCGGCACAGTTGTACATCTCGCCTTCGACGGCGAAATCACCCGGAAACCACTGGCTCAGGCATCCCTTGTCGAGCGCACCGCCGCTACTTATCTTCCAGAAGAACACGCAATTCATGCCCACATCCCTTTCCCTTTTCAATCTCCTGATCAGAGCACGTCGACCTGCTGCATCCCAAGCACCTTCAACGCCGCATGGTGGGATTCCGCGTCCACGTCGCCGCAAAGGCCGGACATGACGGAGATCCTCGTGTCCGGGAACTGTGCACGGAGAAGGACGGCGTTTGCAAGGACGCAGATACTGGTCATGTAGCCAGCAATCCGGATCTCGCCGATCATATTGCCGTCGCGGGCGCATTGCTCCATGATAATCTTCCCCAGTCCGGTGCTTCCGAACGTAGGCTTGTCTACGACAAATACTTTTCCGTGCGAAAGCTCCTCCAGCCACGGTACGAACTCCCATCCCTTCGTTCCGGCGATACAGTGGGCAACCGGAAGTTTCCGGCCCTCTAGCGTGTCGTGGTAGCCGGCATGGTGGGTGTCGCGGGTCGCAAAGACGTAATCGCCGCCTTCCACGGCCTCCTTCACCGCTTTCTCGATGTCTCCAGTGTTGTCGCGCGCGGGGAACCCGTATGGAAGAACCCCGCCTTTCACGAAGTCATTTTGCACGTCAACCACCACCAAGACTTTCTTTTCTGCCATTTTCAACTCTCCTCGTCTGGAATACCGCGATGCTGAACGAAACTGCTAAGGACGCAGGGTCACATCCCGCTCTCATGCGCGAGCCGCCAGTCGATGCAGCGGCGGAGGTAGGATATGTACTCCTCGTTGCGGCACATGTTCTTGCCCTCGACATCTGACAGTTTGGCCACCGGGGTCCCGTTGCACTCCACCATCTTGTGGACGATGTTGAGAGGATCGTCAAGCGGATTCGACAGGTACGTTCCGATTCCGAAAGCCACCCTGCAGCGATTTTCAAAATACCTCTTGATCCCTGTGGCCTTGTCGAAATTCAGGGAGTCGGAGAACAGAAGCGTTTTCGTCATGGGGTCGATACCTAGCATTCGGAAGTGCGCCAGCATCTTCTCGCCCCACGCGATCGGATCGCCGGAATCGTGGCGGACACCGTTGAACAGCGTCGCGTATGTCTTGTTGAAGTCCTTGAGGAAGCAGTCGGTCGTGATCGCGTCCGTCAAAGCTATGCCGTTGTCCGTCTGATACTCCTTTACCCACGCTTTCATCACAAGCATGTTGGAATACGCAGGATTGTACTCGTGGTGTCCCTGCATCAGCTGGAACATCTCGTGCGCCATAGTACCGACGGCCTTTACCCCGTACTTCTTGGCAAGATGGACATTTGAAGTCCCGACAAAGCCCGGGATCCCCTCCGACACGATGTAGTTGACCAGCCAGTCCTGCATTTCCTTTGAGTAGCGGCGGCGCAGGCCGAATTCAGAGAACGCCCCGATGTCATATTCTCCTCGCTTGAGAGCCTCGAACTTCGCCGTCGTCCGTCTCTTGAACTCCTCGTTCTTCGCCCCGCCGCCATACTTGAAGGCAAAGTACACTTCATTCACGATTGCCAGAATCGGAATCTCGTACATAGTGACATCCAACTGGGGACCTCGGCACTCAATGGCAAGCCCGCAGTCGTTATATGATTGTGCGTCGCCCTCGTTGATGAAAATCTCGTTCCGCCAGGGATGCCAGAATCTCAGGAAATCCAGGAAGTTCGGCTTCAGCCACGTGAAGGCGTTTCTGAGGTACTCGATTTCGTCGTCCGCGAACGACAGGCGGCAGTAGCAGTCTATCTGGTCTTTGATCTCGTCTATCATCTCCGCCGTGAACTTCACGTTTTTGTTGCGGCATTTGAAAGCCCAGATTGTACGGTCGTTGCTGAACTGCGAGAAAATGACCTGGAGCATATTGATCTTATATGCATCCGTCTCTAGCGGTGTCGTTATGATCGGTTCAAGTTTCATTCGCCTCCTTGTTTTTTGTTAGTGTGCCAAGTGTACCAAACTCGGGGGCCAAAAGCAAGTGCGGTGTCGCAGAAATTACAAGTGGGTTATGGCACACGGCGCGTTTTAGTGGTATAATATGCGCCGATTTTCCAACCAGAAACGGAGACAACCGAAAAATGAACCGCATCATCCTGAATGAAACGTCCTACCACGGCGCGGGCGCCGTGAAGGAAATCGTCAACGAACTCGCGCACCGCGGGCTCAAGAAGCCGATCGTCTTCTCCGATCCCGACCTGATCAAGTTCGGCGTCACGAAGAAGGTGACGGACCTTCTGGACAAGGCGAAGGTGAAGTATGCGGTCTACTCCGAGATCAAGCCGAACCCCACGATCGCGAACGTGAAGAACGGCGTGAAGGCGTTCAAGGCCGCGAAGGCCGACTGCATCGTCGCAATCGGCGGCGGCTCGTCGATGGACACGGCGAAGGCCGTGGGCATTATCATCGCGAACCCGAAGTTCGCGGACGTCCGCTCGCTCGAGGGCGTCGCCCCCACGAAGAACCCGTCGAAGCCGATCCTCGCCGTCCCGACGACGGCCGGTACCGCCGCCGAGGTCACGATCAACTACGTGATCACGGACGTCGAGAAGAAGCGCAAGTTCGTGTGCGTCGATCCGCATGACATCCCCGTGGTCGCGTTCGTCGATCCCGAGATGATGTCCACGATGCCAAAGGGCCTCACGGCGTTCACGGGCATGGACGCGCTCACGCACGCGATCGAGGGCTACATCACGAAGGCCGCGTGCCCGATGACGGACATGATGCACCTC
>CACWIW010000035.1 GCA_902761035.1 uncultured bacterium
TCGGCGCGGGCGAGCTTCGCTATCATGAGCGCGTCGTTCTCGTCGTTCTTCTGCTTGCCCATCCAGATCGCGGCGAGCTTGCGGGCGTTGCCCACGACCACGTCGCAGCCGCACGACTTCGCGAGCGCGCTGATCCAGCGGCAGCAGAGACCGGTCTCCATCGCCACCGTCGCGTCCGCGTTCTCCTCGAAGAACGCCGTGAGCGCCTCCGGCGTGTTGGCGACGTCCTTGCGCCACATGACATTGCCCGCCTGGTCCAAAGCGCACACCGCGTGCTTTTTGTTCCCCAGGTCCATTCCGATTGTGATATACTTGCTCATGGCTGTTTTCCTTTCTTTTGTGGTTGATTTACAGAGCAAAACAATATCATACCACTAATTTGGGTTAACAGCCTCTCATTTTACTTACGGCGCGGACTGCGATATTACGGCGCGGAACGGGTGGATGTGGCGGCGGAATGGTGGGGCGAGCCGTCCTCGGCGAGCCACCAGCCCCATTAGTACAACGCGCTGCCAGCGCGTTGCCGTGTACGCTCCCATCCACTCCGACGTGCGCGATCTCGCCGTTTGAGTTCGTGAACGTCCAAAGTCCGCCTGAGAAATACTATTTGACGATGACCATGAATTGCCGACGCACAAGGTCGTAGCCGTAGACTTCCTTCGACGCCTTAAGCTTCCAGCCCTTGGGGATGCCGCCGACGAACTGCAACGCCTCCGGCGCAGGCAGCATGTCGGCCGTTCCTACCTTGAAGAGCGGGATGCGATTTACCGTGGTCAGGTCAATGTCGCCCAGGTCGATGATCATCGTGCCCGAGAGCTTTTCGGGTGCTTCGAGGTAGTGCGCGCCGTCTGGGTAGTATTTGGCACCCGACCCCATCACGAGCCTCTTGACGGTGCCGTATCCGTGAAGCTCGTTCCACACGCCGAAATCCCTCGCGGTGGAACCGTAACCTATCGTACCCCCGTACATCTTCAGGTAGGAGATGTACACTTCCCTGTCCGTCTGGTTGTTGTAGTTGAATCCCTGATGGACAATCATCGTCGTTCCTCTGTATGCGGTCTGCCTGTTGAGGTTGTTGTAGGCGTTGAACGTCGCGCCGGCCTGGAGGTCGAGCGTGCCCTCCATGGTATTGATGCACCTCAGCGTCACCCACGATTTCGCGGTGAGCGTATGCCCGTTCAAGTAGATGAAGGAATTCGCGTTGCTGCGTCCCAACTTGAACTGCCCGGCGCCGATGGTCGCGTCCGCCGTCAGGTAAAGGTCATAGAGGTAGTTGCCGCTTGCCATCGCACCAGAGGACGTGGCGAGCGCCCACGGCCAGTCGCCCGCGCCCGCACCCGCAATGTAGATCGGTGTCTCCTGCCGGATGGTCTTTGCATTGATGTCGAACGTGCCGCCGTTCTCGACGCTGATCTTGGGTGTCGTGCCAAGCACGTTGTTGCCGCCCTGCTTCAGGACGCCGTGCTGCACAATCGCCTCCGCCGTCGCCTTGAACGAACCGCCGGAGCCGACCGTCATGGTGACGACCGCGTTCGTCGCGGCGTGTACGTAGAACTTGCGGACGCTCGTCGCGGCGTTCACGCTGAACGCCGTGTTGGTGTCCGTCTTGATCGTCAGGTCGCCGGTCAACGTCGAGGCGGACGAAATCGCGAGCGTGTCGGAGGCGGGCGTGAGAACAACATTTCCCGCGCCTGTGAAACCGGACACGGTCAGCTTCCCGCTTGTATCGACAGTCAGACCCGAAGCGACGTCGAGCGTCGTCGCGCCGATGCTTCCGTCGCCCGTGAACGTCACGTTGCCCGTGCCCGTCACGGTCATGACGCCCAAGGAGTAGTCCTCATTTACGGTTATCACCGTGTCGCCGGAAATGTTGACGGTGAAGTCGTCGTCTGCGGTCGGCAAGACTCCGCCGATCCAGTTGTCCGAATTCTCAAACGATCCCGTGCCGTCGTTGTTTGTCCAGCGCGGAGCCGAGACGGTGATTGTGCAAGGTTTCGTCGGCGTGAATGTCGCGCTGTTGCCGGACGTGGTCGCGTCCTCAGGCAGGTTCTTGAAGTTGACGTGCATGTCCGTGCTCGCCGCGACCCGTGCGGAAAGCGTGACCTCCGTGTTGATGTCCACCCACACTTCGCCCGCAGCCCACGTCGCGCCGCCGTCGGTCGAGAACTCAAAACCCTCGGCGCCTTCCGTAATGCGCACCTTGACGTTGCCGTTGGCGATGCAATAGCCAGCCGGCGCGCCTTCCAGTCCGAAACGCTGGCTGTCAACGAAGAAGTTGCGCAGCCGCTCGTCCTCGGTGAGGGCTCGGCCCGTCATGCGCACCGCGCAAATTTCCGAGCCGTTGTAGAGCATATTGCCGCCGTTGAAGGTCGCGCCGATGGAAACCTCCGTGGTAGTGGGGTCCACGCCTCCACCCACATTCGTGTGCAGGACGTTCATTCCGTCATAGTACGTCGTGGCTCCATTTGCATCGCACACAACGGCGATGTACTGGCGCGTATTCCACTTTGTCGCCGTACCGTTTTTGTTTGGCACTGTGCTTCGGCTGTTCCAACTGTTTTCGCGGTACTGGACGCCTTGAACAAGAGGATTCTGGCTGTTGTTCGAGCGCATGTCCACCGAGAGCTGACGGTGATCGTTGTTTTGCCCGATGAAAACCCAGTTCTCGTACTGGTTCTGCGTTGACGGATGGGAGATGACAAGCTCCAGCGTGAACGTCTTGTTTGAAAGCGCGTTCAGCACGGTGTCGGACGAGGTGTTGAAGCGGCTGCTTCCGTCCGCAGTCCAGGCGTCGGCCTGAAATCCCGCAGAGCCAGTCTCCGTCACCGTGTGGCTACCGGCCAGGTCCGCCCATGCCGCAGTGGAATCGGCATGCGTTCCCGCGCCCGCGTTCTCGATGGCGTCGAGATGGAGGAGCAGGTTCTCGCTTCCCGATTGCGCGTATGCAGACTTCGGAGCGACGGCCAGATTGACCAGCTTGACTTCAAAGACGTCGCTGTCCAGCATTCCGTCCTTCACGGCGAGGACCTTCAGCGTCGTAAACATGCTCTCAGGATTGAAGGAGAACGTTCCTTCGTAGAGCGTGCTGAACGCGGTCGGCGTGGTGCCATTCGTCGTGTAGTAGATGCTCGCCCCCTCCGTGGCGCACGAAAGCGCGAAGGTGGCGGAGCCGTTGAACAACGCGGTGAATCCCTCGCCCAGTGCGGGCGTGGACACTCTCATGTGTTTGAACACCGCCCTCAACTGAATCGCGGTATCGCTCTGCACCTCGATGGCTGCGTCAGTCGCGCTGTAGCCGTCCGCGATCGCCCACGTGTCGCCCTCCCATCTGTCGATCACGTAGTATTCCGCAGGAACCGCGACGATCTTCGCCGTCCTGCCGCGCGCCGTGTACTGCGCGTTCGTGCCGGCGGCCTCGCCGCCGTCGAACTTCACAAGGCCCGTCACGGAATCAGCGGAACTTGCGTAGATGCGCGAATAGAACTTGCCGCTGCGGTAGCGGTAGTCCTCGGCGCGACCAACGCCTGAGGTGAACGTGAGCGCCGACGAGGGGTTGGACAGGCATTCCCCATGGAATGTCCCAGCCACGACGTTCATGAAGCCGGCGGCCCCGTTTGCGTCCGTCGTCGGCGCGAAGAACGCCCTCGGGATGATGGCGGAGGAGTTGGTAACCACCTCGAAAGAGTAGATTTTAGCCTTACACGCCTGAGTATCGCCATCCATGATGACGCCATTACCACGGAAAAGATGCGTCGGAATGATGCTCGGACCGGTGGATGTCGCGGTCTTTCCCGTTATCGTGGAAGACTTCGTCTCCCGGGTGTCGTAGTAGGTGAGGTTCGCCGTCAGCGAGCTTTCTACCGTCATCACCAGACGCGTATCCTCGATGGTGGAACCTGCGATGTTGGCGGACGGCCATGTTGACCACCACCATTCGCCACGGGTCGTCCACGCCAATTGCTTGTTGCCGTTCAGGTAGATGGCGTGCGTCTGCTTGTTGGCGTTCAAGCCCGCGCCGCAGAGCCACGACTTGTAGGAGACGTCGGTAAAGGCGAAGTCGGCGGTGAACTTGTCCGTATCCGTCATATAGACGCCGGTATCGACGCCGTTCACGCCGTAGGACTGCACGTAGGCGTATTGATCGAGGTTCGAGAACCTAGGAAGCGTGGCGGGGTAGAGCGCCGCGTAGGCGGCGGCAGTCTCCGCCGTGAACGCGAAATTGTAGAAGCGCACGTCCTGGAACGCCACGTCGGGATTGTTGAGGGACTGGCTGTAGCCATTGGCGCTCAGGAATGTACCGGAGCCGTGCGCCTGGTTGAACTGGATGCCGTTGCCGAACACGCATCCGCTGGCGTTCTCCGTCGTATCGACGCTCCCAGCGAGTTCGCCGTCAACATACACGGCGACCGTCCCGCCCGATGAATGGACGGCGACGATGGAATGGTAGCCGCTGGTGGTGTCGGCGGAGGCGCCGGTCAACCCCCATTCCTGCGCAAGTTCGCGGTCGACGCTACCCGTATAGCTGTTCGCCGACCCCTTCTTTCTTGCCGTACCCACGTATATTCTCCCTGCCGTCGAAGACGAGGCGAGGAAGACGCACTTGCTGTTGTTGTCATTTGCCCGGCCGAGACTGAAGAGCAGCCCTTTCTCCACCGATCCCGGCCTGACCGACATCGCAAGCGTCCAGTCACCCGCCAGCACAGCCTTGCCGGCGGCTGACGAACCTCCAATTTTATCCGTGCCATACGCATTGCTTTTGACGTGGACCGCCGTGTTTGAGCCGTCCTGGCCGTATGCCGCCACGAAATTGGCCGCGCCCGCATCGGCGGTTATCGGATCGGACGCCTGATTTGCGCTACCGATGAACTGCCTGGTTCCATCCGAGAAGTCGTAACGGAGGTAGATGTCTTCAAGTCCGGGCACTGTACGCGGATAGGCGGCCGCGTACTTCGCCGCCTCGGACGCCGTCAACGCGCGGTCGTAGAAGCGGAAGTCGTAGAACGCCACCGCGTCGTTCGCCTGCGAGGAGACGGCCCCGAGCGCGGTGAGATCGCTCCCGCCGCTCATGAAATGGCAGTACTGCATCCCGCCCACGTCCGCGCCCAGAAGCTTCGGCGTGTCGGTCGAGACGGTGCGGACGAGGACGCCGTCGCAGTAGATGTCGAACGAGCCGGCGCCGTTATGTACTTCCGACGCGGGCGTGTAGGCGACGACGATCGAGTGGAAACCCGCCGTCAAGTCGTTGGTGGTGACGATTGTGAACGTGTTCTCCACGCTCTTCGCCTTGCTGGAATCGGTCGTCATCACCTTGAAGTAGAAGTTCGACTTCGTGGAGGACGAAAGAAGCGCCACTTCCTTCTGGTCTTCCTTGTTAAGACGTCCGAAGCTGATGAGTGCGCCGGTCTCCGTGGCGTCCATGCAGAGCGACATGGCGGCGGACCACGCGCCGTGCAAGACGGTCGGATCCTCGAACTGTCCCCAGACGTTGCCGGGGTGGTGCGCCGTCCCGGGGCCGTCCGGCCCTTCGACCGCCTTGGCGTTGGAATCGGTGCTAGAGGTCTGGTCGCGTGTCAGGCCGGATCCTTCGCCCGCCGTAAACACCCTCGTGCCGTTTGAGAAGTCGTGGCGGAAGTAGTACTCGTCGATCGCGGCGGCGCTCACGAACGTGCGCGTGAACACGTCGCTGCGCGCGTAGCCGCTCTTGGCCGCCAGCGCCTTCACGGTCGTCGTCTTCGTGAGCGTGATCGGCCCGGTGTAGAGCGTGGAGGTGACGGTGGGCGTCGATCCGTCGAGCGTGTAGTAGATGGACGCCCCTTCCGTCGAACACGTGAGCGTCACGCTCGCAGACGTCCCAAACTCCGCCGCCGTGGCGCTCGTCGGCGTCGCGGCCTGCGGCAGGTTGTCCGACTCCATCGTGATGTCGTTGTCGTAGGAGTTGCTGTTGAACGCCGTGAGGTAAAAAGAACCTGTATAATTGTTTCCGTCCTTGATCAGTTCCTCTCCTACCGTCCGAGAAGCAGAGATCGACCTCGCTCCGGTGCTCGTGTAGCCCGAACACGTCGCATTCACCGTGTAGGTACGGTAGGAGTTATTCGCCGAAGTCGGGGGCAGGATCAGCGCATACACGCCGCGCGCGTCGCTCGTCGCGGTAGCGTACGTGATGTTGTTGTACTTCGCGGTGACGGTCGCGCCGGAGATCGCCTCGCCGCTCTGGTCGAGGACGCGTCCGCTCGCGATGACGGAATACTGCGTCGCGTTCGTGAAGATGTTGAACACCGTCGTATGGATGTTCGTGAAGTTGTAGTTGCTCGCATTGATTATGGCGTCCGTGTCGGCGTCCGCAGGCGTATACCAGGCGTCGTCCGATCCGCTCCAGCCCATGTTCAGATGGATGTAGAGCTGGTTGTTGTAGTAGCCGTAGCCGTCCGTCAGGATGGAATGCCCGGCGTCCGCCGTCACGCTGCCAGTAGGTTTGCCCTGTATGCCCAAGACGACGGGGAGCTTGGCGTCGAGGCTGGGGATGACGTTCTTCTTGAACGTGTTGCCCCTGATGCCACCGCTCTCGTAGTCGGCAACGGCATTGGCATAGCCGAACGTACTCACGAGGCTGTCGCCTACGCGAACGGAGCTCGACGAGCTGCCGCCCGACTTGTAGCTCATGCAGACGGAAATGCCGGCGTCCGATGTAAGCTTCGCAATGCCGATCACGTTGTTCCAGTCATACGTCACCTCGCGCGGAACGTAGGGCATGTGCGCCCAGTCGTACGTGCCGCCCTGCATCGTCAAGTTCGTGTCAACGTTGCTTACCTTGCACGTGAAGGTCTTCGGGGTCACGGACGTATTCGGAAACTCGAAATAGCGCATCGTCTGCGCAAATGCCGTCGCCACGCATCCGCACGGGTAGTTGTTCGGAACGTAGTAGTTGTAGTAGTTGTGGCTGTAGCCGTTCCCGGACGTCGCCGTCGACTGACTCCACTTCGACCGTACGAACGATGCCACGCGCAGGTCGGTAGGCGGCGACGACTTCTTCGTCTGAAGCCGCTTCCCGCCGCTCTTGCTCGCCGCCATGAGCCTCGACCATGCGGATGAGGCGTCTTCATCGGTAGGGCGAGGCGTCGCGCCGAGCCGCAACCCCGCCCCAGACGAAGCACTTGCCTCCACCGCCGCGGCCCTTGCCGCCACGTCGGCCGTCAGGAGCGCCCACATCGGGCTGTTCTCGTCCGCGTCGAACGTACCGGTCTTCGAATAGCCGAGAATCGGCGTGATCTCCGTGTCGCCCGAGGTGATGACGTAGCCGCCGCCCTTCAGGTTCACCACGTGGAACTCGCCCCTGCCGTCCTGCCCCTGGTACGTCGCGACCGACTCCGGCTCGGCGTCGATCTCTTCGCCCAGCGCCTCGCGCAGTCGCACCCATCCCGTGACGGCGCCCTTCGCGTCGTCACCGGTCACGCCTGCGCCGAACGCGGACAGCGCGGCGCCCATCGTCGCCGCAAACATCGAAAACAGTTTTGTTCCACGCTTCATCTGTCTTTACCTCCTTTACGGAATGTTGTATCCGCCGCGCCGCACCCAGCAGCTGTTGCATTCACATGCGCCGTCGCGGCCGCACGTTCCCTGCACATCCTGGGCAGGATGCGGCTTGAGCGACTTACGGCAAAGCGCGAGCAGTTCTTCGCGGTCTTTCGCATTACACAGCCACAGCACGCGGCTCTTCGTTTCGTCAGCGCGGTTCACAAGTGCGTCGAACGGCTGCGCCGCGACGTCCGCGCCGACCTTCTCCGCAATTGCCGCGCGCAACGCCTTCTCGCCGTCCGGATCGATTTCACGCGCTTCGGGGAGATTCCAGCCGTAGTCGCCGAGCGCGAACTCCGGCACGGCGAGGTCCATCCACAGGACGAGCGTGCGCCATTCGTCCGGCGTGAGTTTCGGACCGTGTCCCGACATCAGCCGCTTCGTGAGCGGGCTTGCGGCGGCGAAGTATTCGCGAGGACTCGAAACCGTCGTCCCGCCGTTGCGGGGGATGAACGCCACCTGCTTGTCACGCACGAGGCGGTCGTGTCCCTCCGCGCCGATGAAGCTGGGCGCCTTGCCAAGTCCGTGGCAGGAGATGCACTTGCGGTCGAAGATGGGCTGGATCGACGGCACGTAGCGGATGCACCCCTTGTAGCCCAGGTCCACCTCGGATTTGATGTGGTGAACCTTCATTTCGTCGAGATGCCGCGTCACGGAACGGCTGGAGCGTTTGTCCTCGTGGCATCCGGTGCAACCCTGCACTTCGCCCTTCTGCGAGTAGATGAAACTGCGCATGGTCAAGACGGCCATGCCGTTCGTGTCGATGGCCTGGAGCTGGAGCGGCACGCCGGCGGGGATGCGGAACGCCGCAGATCCGTCGGGGTTCACCGGCACCGTGCCGAGCGGCTCCTTGTAGAGTTCGATGTCGCTGTTCTTGTTCGTCGTCCGGCGGCGGGCTGCTGGCTGTCCGTGCAGGAGGTTCACGCGCAGGGCGGCGATCGAACCTTTGGGAATGTTGTGGCGGCTGTCGTAGCAGTCCTCCACATAGCAGACGCCCGTGTCGCCGGCGTTCGGCGGCATGGACGACGCGAGCACGGGCGGCTTCTTCCGCTTCACGATCGGAATCGGGTTGTACGTGCCGTAGGCGGGGTCCTTGTAGATCAACTCGCGTCCGCCGAGCGTATCGACAAGCCAGATCGCGCTGGAACGCGGCTCCGGCCAGGCCGCCATGCCGCCGACATGTTGGGGATGTCCATACGGATACCATCCCGGATCGTCGCAGTAGCTCGCGAAGAAAAGCGTGTCGTTGACGGGCATGGGAGCTGCGTACGTGCCGGGCTGCTTCCACCCCTCGCTTTCGGGGAAGGGAACTTCGGGCGTGAGGCGCGTGATCGGCGCAAGACCGTCTTCCCCCTTGCGCGGGTCGAGGATGTAGAGCGAACCGCCGGTGATGCCGTGGTGCGGCGTGGCGGTGGCGACGAGCCGGTGCGAACCGGGGATACCCTTCACCTCGGCGGAACCCGTGATGTTGCGCGACCAGTTGCCGTAGAGGTGCGCGACGGACGTGCCGTCGGGGCGCATCGTCCAAAGCGAATGGAAGCGGGACGAGTGGCGGTTGACGTAGTCCCAGCGCGTGAACGCGATGCGCCCGTCGTCCAGCACCGAAGGCTCCCATTCGTTCGCCTCGCCGAACGAAAGACGCCGGATGCGGCAGTCGTACGGCGCGGACGCGCCGACGGGCGGCACTTCACCGCGGTACAGGAGGAAGCTCGGCGTGTAGCGTCCCCAGTGACAGCGCCCGAAGGTCTGGCAGCGGGTGGAGGTGAAGACGAATCCGCCGTCCGGAAGATAGCAGGGATCCATGTCTTCGATGAGGACGGTCTGGCGTCCGCCCGCCGTCTCCATCGGGTCGCCGGGGCCGCCTGTGAGCTGACGCACCCAGCTGCCGTCGATGGCGCACTCGTAGATGAAGTAGCGGCGGTGGACGGTCGCGCGGTCGAGCGTTTCCGACGGATCGACCTTCGGCACCTTCAGCGCCTCGGCGTCGGCCTCGGGCTTGCGGGTGTGGTCGCAGAACGCGAAAATCACGCGGTCGGCGTCCCAGTGGAGGTCGGGGTTGAGCACGCAGCCCGTGGGCAGTTTTCCGTCGAGGAGCAGCTTCTTCTCGGGGAACGTGCGCCAGTTCTCAATGACGACGAGTCCCGGTCCCGCGTGGGAGAAGCGCCCGAGGTACTGGTCGATCATGTGGTTGAAGCGCGAGTAGGGGACGTCGCGCTGCACGCAGAGGAGACGGTCGAACTGGAGGTCGGGATGGGCGAAGAGGATTCGCCTACGGAGGCGGCGCACGACCTTCTCGACGATCGCGCGTTCGGCGGGCGTCTTGGCGGTGGCTGCCCATTTCGCATCGACCGCCATCTCCTGCGCGAAACGTTTCGCCTCATGCGCAGGGATGGACTTCGACACGTACTCGTACGTGCGGCGGCAGAGGGCGAGCGCGTCGTCGAGGGACGCCGCCGCCCCATCCGCCGTCAGACACGCCACCGCAAACACCGCAGATGCAACGCGACAGAACAAATTTTTAAATTTGCAAATCACGACAATAGTATATCACATCTATCGAACGACCGGCAAAAAATCGCGTGTGCATCATGGGGCTTACTGCGCTTACGCCTTCTTGCTGAGACGCATGTACGCGCGCCTCGCGCCGTAGGGGGCGCGCTCCTCGCGCTCGAGCATCGCGTTCGCCTCGGCGTCGTTCACGAACTGCTCCTTCTTCCAGTCCCACTCGAGCTTGCGCCCGAGCTTCATGCCGATCCACGAGAGGAGGCAGGCGGTGCAGGAACGATGCGCGGTCTCCGCGGGCACTACACTGTCGTAGTTGCCCTTGATAGCGTCGATGAGGTTCTGGTGGTGGTTGCCCGTTTTCTTCTGCAGATGCGGATAGAGCGCCACTGACGGCTGGCCGGCGATGAGCGCGGGGGCGCTCGCGTCAAGCGCCTTGAGCGGCTTGCCGCCGATCACGGGGTCGCTCGCCGTGGCCTTCGCCGGGCCGCGGCTCACGAAGATCCAGCCCTTCTCGCCCACGAAGCGGACGCCGCACGGATACTTGTCCCACACGCGGACCGGCGTCCCGTCGGGATACGTGAGCGTGATGTCGTACTCGCCGTGGACGTCCCAGAGTCCGCCAGTGTGGAACTTGCCCTTGCCCTCGATGTACTTCGCGCCGATGCCTTCCCAACCCATCGCCCAGTGGACGATGTCGAGGTGGTGCGAACCCCAGCCCGTGATCATGCCCGCGCCGAACTGCTCGCAGCGGAGCCAGCCCGGACGGGAGTTGACCGCCCTCCTGAGATCGGCGTTCTGGCTGTGTACGCGGTCTTCCGTGTAGTAGACCTTCGGCGTGGAGCCGAGCCAGAAGTCGTAGTCGAGGCACTGCGGCACCTGCATCTCCTTCGTGTTGCCGCCGCCGGGGTCGCCGGGAAGGCCCACTTCGATGAACTTGATCTTGCCGAGGCGTCCTTCGCGCACGAACGCGCACCCCCTGTGGAAGTGATCCCACGAACGCTGCTGCGAGCCAAGCAGGAACTTGCGCCCCGTCTCCTTGATCGCGTCGGCGAAGAGACGCCCCTCGCGGATCGTGAGCGAGGCGGGCTTCTGCATATATACGTGCTTGCCGGCGAACGCGGCCTCGATGGCGATCTGCGCGTGCCAGTGGTCGGGCGTGGAGATCGAGACGATGTCGATGTCCGAACGGGAGATGAGGTCGTGGAAGTCGCGTTCGCCCACGATGGAGTCAGCGGAAGTCTTGTAATGGCGGGCCACAAGCTGCTGCATTCCCGCGAGGCGGCGGGAGTCGAGGTCACACGCGGCGACAATCCGCGCGCCCTTCGCACGCATGAACCCGGGCGCGTCCATCCCGCACCCGATGCGTCCACAGCCGATCTGCGCCACGTTGAGCGTGTTGCTCGGCGCATTCGCGCCCAGCACTCGTGCCGGGATGATGGAAGGAAAGGCCAGCGCCGACCCTGCCGCCGCCGCGCCACGCATGAAGTTCCGTCTGCTCATTTTCATATTGTTCAACATTCCTTTCTTTGGGTGTTTTCTATTAGTTTACCAAAACGGAGCCGTTCGGTGCAACAACATCAACACAAACGAGGACATTCTCCCTCTCAGCGAGTTCCGCTCGAACCTCGCGGGATACATCACGCAGACGCGCGAAACGGGCCGCCCGATCATCGTCACGCAGAACGGACGCACAGCCGGCGTGTTCGTGAACGCCTCCACGTGGGATGAAATCCAAGAGAAGCTCGAGAAGATGGAAGCGTACGAAGACCTCCTCGTGGCCGAGGGCGAGGCCGACCGCGGCGAGGTATACACGGTAGACGAAGTCGAACGCATGATGAGCGACCATATCGCCAAACATGTAGCAAAGCAGCCGAAGAGAGCCGCGAAATCCTTTCCATGCGGCACACGCTCATGAACATCCGCACGCCAAAACAACTGTAGCACCGCCCGGTCGACTACGGGTAGAAATTATGGTCCCTTCTCCTCGACGTTCGATATCTTGAAATACAGTAACCCGTATGACTCTGGACATCAGGTGTTTGATTACTTATTTACTTTGATCGTGTAAAAACCTGATTTTCCGCCTTTGACGGTAATTGTCGGCGTCCAAGGCTGGCCGTCGCCCTGCTTCGATGCGCCGTTGGACATCGTCTTGAGCGTCGCGCCCTCGCGGAGCGTGTAGGTGAGGCCGGGCTTCGTGGCGGAAGTGGTCAGAGTCGGCGTATTGCCAACTACCTTGAACGACGCACCCTTTGTCGGATCGAGCGCTTCGTTTGCGACTTCCTGCTTGACGGTGGCGGAGGCAATGAATTGTGTCCCTCCCGCGCTGGGGATGTTGAGATAGGCGGTTATGTCATGGACGCCCTTCATCACCTTAATCGTTGCACCGTGCGAAACGAGCGAAGCCACTTCCGGAGCAACCTCAATCGTCACCTTCGACGGATCAAAACCGGCTGGCATGATGACCACGACTTCCGACATTCCATTCGACGGCTTGATGACAAATCCCTCGCTGTCGTTCCCAGACACCACGGCATACGGATCGTTCTCCACGCCCAGGAGCGCGTTCCACACGGCGTAGAGGGTGACGACTCCGTTCAGCTCAGTCGTGAGGTTCTTGAGAGATTCGGCATCGGCATACAGCGGGAGGGACGCGCTTGTCGCATCCGCCGTATCGGACCATCCCGCGAACACGTAACCCGTGCGCGTGAAATTGGTCGGCGTGAGATACTTCCAAAGACCGTATGTGTAACGCTCGTCCGCCATCGCGCCATCCGCCCCGTTCAGGTCGAAACGCACTGAATATTCGTTCTGTATCCAGACGGCGCGGATCGTAACGTCGCCGGTGGTGTCTGCTGTGATCTGGCTCGGCGACCAGCCCGCAAACGTATAGCCCTTGCGCGACGACGGCGCGGAGAACGTGACTGCGCCACCCTCGCGGTATGTCGCCGGATTGGAATGCGTCGTGCCGCGAAGGTTGGTGTACGTTATCGAGAAAGTCTTCTTCTCGCGCCGCCCCTGAACGCCGTTGCTCCACACGTCATCTTCCACGCCGACCGCCTCGACCCAATACCAGTAGCTCTGGTTTTCTACCCCAGATGCATCCAGATACTCGCAGACGCCGTCGTTGGTGAGCGTGGTAATCTTGCTCGCCTGCCCCCTGTCGGAAGACGTGCCGCGCCACACGTCGTACCGCGTAGCCCAGGCAAGGTTCGTCCATTCCAGCCTAACGCCTCTCAGCGACGTTGCCGCAATAGCAAGCCGTGGAGGAACCGGCGTGAATACCGCCTTGTATTCCGCCGCCGACGTCGCCGTCACGACGAGGGACGCACTTGTCGCGTCCGTTCCACCGCCCGGCAGAATCCAATGACTGAACGCATACCCGTCGTCAGCCGTCGCCTCAAGCGTAACCTCGGAACCTAGATTATATGAACCGCCACCGTTCACATGGCCGCCGTGCCCTTCCACGCCCGCGCCGATTGCGATGATCTGCCGCGCCGCCTGCGTGAGCGTGTAGATTTCGCCTGCGATCACGATCTTGCCAGTGCGCTCCTTGCCCGTGTTGTTGTCGGTGTAGGCAAAGAGGACCTTGCCGCTTCCCGTTCCGGCGTTGTACTTCTTGTCGAGGACAATCCACGGCTCCGTGGCGATGGCGTTCCATACGCCGTCGATGTCAAGCGCCACTTGAATCTCCCCCGCACCGGAATTGCCGTCCACCCACTGTCCGTTCGGTTCGATGGAAAGCTCATACGGACGCTGCGTCACATACACAATCTCCGAGCCGATCGTAATCATGCCCGTCCGAAGCTCGCCTGACCCGACATACGGTGCGACGATGTACTTCACGGTTCCATTGCCCCGGCCCGACATGCCCTCGTAGATGATGATCCACGTAGGATCGGATGCCACAGCAGTCCATTCCACGTCCGCGTCCGCAGTGACGGCGATTACGTTGTCCACGTTCTCGCCCGTCGTCTTGCCGTCCGTGTCGAATATCTTCGTCTCGTCGTAGCTCACCGAAACGCCGCGTCCTTTCTGGCTGACGCGGAAATCGTGGTCGGCTATGCGGATCGTGCCGCTTCTGGGCTGCACGGAAGTATTGGCGGACGCCGTAAGCGTGATGTTCGCCGGCCCCACCATCGACAATCCCGATACAGACAGCCATTCAAGCGAATTGATGACGTTCCACCCGACAATGCTCCCCGTGTTGACCCCTATCGTCAGCGAACCGCCCGCCGCCTCGAATTCATACTCGTCAACCGTAAGCGACGCCACGGCGGCCTCCTGGGTGATTTCCAGCCGTTTCACCGCCACCGCGCTGTCCGCCGCCGTGACCGTGATCGTTCCTGAACGCGGATAGAGCGTCGGATTGGGCTTTACCTTGTACACCACGTTTCCGTTGCCGGAACCTGATGCGTAGCCGGAGTAGAGCTCGATCCAGTCCGCCGAACTTGACGCCGTCCACCCAAGGTCGGGCGTGGCCGTCACTACAATCCTCTCGCCGCTCGCCCCATCGACACCAAACGTCGGAACCTCCGTCGGATTGATTTTGAACACGAGTGCGGTGCGTCCAAGTTGCCTCACCGCGAATTGCTCAGTGCCTATCGTCACCACGCCGCTGCGCTCGTTGTAGCTCGGGTTCTCGGCAAGCGACACCTTCACCTCGTCGCCGCCCCTGCCGTTTCCGGAATCTGTGATAGTCATCCAGTCCGCATTTACGCTTACGCTCCACTCCGTGCTGGCGAGCGCGTTGACGCGTATCTTGATCGTCTCGGCAAAGTAGTCCGACGTCGCGCTGTACGACGTGAGCTGCATGCGACGCCCCGTCTGGTTGACAGTAAACGTGTTGTCGGCGATCGTCAGCGTTCCGCTGCGGGTGGAAACCTCGTCGTATCTGGCCACGGTGAAGTTGAGCGATCGCGTTCCAGTTCCGGACGTCGTCGATACGGTAATCCAATCGACGTTGCTCTTCGCGTGCCACGTCTTGCCGGACGGCGCATTTACCGTCACGCTCCCAGTGCCGCCAGTAGTCTCAAAATCTGCGGAATAGCTTCCCAGCGTCGCTCCGAGTCCGGCTTGTGTAATCGTGTGGACGTATCCGCTCACATACACATAACCGATACGCGTCTCGACGCCGTTGTTCGCGCTCACGGTGTAGCCTACGGGATAACCCGCCGTACCGCTCGAGCTCGTAAGCAGTATCCAGTTGTCGGAGACCGACGCCCTCCACGTGCCACTACCGGACGTGTTGATCGCCGCCGTGCCGCCGGTCTGCTCCATTGAACGGTTCACCGGCGTTATCGCAATCATCGGGTCTTGCGACGTCGGCGGGTTCGGGGCGGCAAGCAACGAGAAGGTCGTGCCGGCCGTAACCACCAGCATCAACATTTTAATTTTTAACATAGAGGCACATAGGCACAGAGATGCGGAGTCTGTTTTTATGGTTTTCATTTTATTCGCCCTCCCTCGCTGTAAAGATTATGCCATCCACCCAGCCGCATCTTTCGTGCGTCTGGCCGGGTTCGTCAAAGTCGTCGCGGTAGAACGACCAGCGGATGGTCGTCTTGCCGTTGATGGGCAGCTCGACCGTCTGCCACCCCGTCTTGCCGTCGATGCGGGCTACCTCAACGCCGTTCGTGAACACCGCAAGGCGGTCCCATGTGGCGCCGCCGCCGTCGTCCTTCTCGCAATCGACGCGCCAGCGGAACGTGAGCGTGCCCGAGCCTTCAACCGTGGTATCGAGCCACGTCTCCGATTCTGCGCCGATTGCGCCGCTGCGGGCGGAGGTGTAGCCGGTCTGAGCCGTCGCGTCGATCACGGGTTGCCACGCGGCGTCGCCGCCCGTGGTAAAGGCGAGCGTCGTCGCGTCAAGTGCCGTAGCCAACGTGTCGTTGAACGTGCCGAAGACGGCACCGATTGCCACAGGTGCGTTTATTGAGAGCGAAGCCTGGTAGGGCGCGCTCGCCGAGCGCGCCGCATTCAGTTCGTCAGCGGCATCCCCGGTCCACCTGAAGAAGGATTTGCCGCTCTCTGGCACTGCGGTGAGGTCGATGGCGGTGCCGGCAGCAACCCAAATACCGGTCGCGACGGGGCGCGACCCTCCCGAAAGGATCGTGCCGCCAGCGGACTGCTCCATGGTCACGAGGTAGTTGGTCGTCCAGAGATCCCATTCAAAATCAATATCCTCGGTCACTACGAGCGTGAAGCTCGCGCCCTTGTCGGGATAGCGGCTCGTGCCACGGCAGACGAGCTTCCGCGTGCCGTTCTCGTCGATCACGTCGGCGGGCGCGGTGAAGGTTTTGCTCGTTCCTTCGCGCACGCCCTCCCCGTTGACGCTGTACACGGGGATGCGGCGGAAGTTGGCAAGGATTTCCTTATCCACGTCGGCAACGGTGGCAAGAATGCCACCGGACAGGACAGAGCCATTCGGCAACATCCAGTTGACGAACGAATAGCCGTCGTTGGCGACTGCTGTGAGCGTGACGCTCGCTCCACGGTCGTACGTGCCCGCACCGCTTACGACACCTCCGTTCCCCGTTCCCTGTTCCCCGTTCCCCGTCACGACTCTCGTCGTGACGCCTATCGCCACCATCTGACGTGCTGCCTGGGTGATGGTATATGCCTCGCCCGCGATGATGATCTTGCCCGTGCGGGTCTCGCCAGTGTCGTTGTCAGAGTAGGTGTAGCGCACCGTGCCGCTGCCGGTGCCGGAATCGTAGCCGCTTTCGATCACGATCCACGGTTCGGTGGCGATGGCGTCCCAGACCTGTCCGACCGAAGCCGGCACGCCAACCGTACCCGCACCCGCGTTGCCGGAAACCGTCGCTGCGGACGGGTTGATCGAAAGGTCATACGGACGCTGGGTGATGTAAACCGTCTTGTCGCCGATGGTGATTGTTGCCGTGCGCGGAGTGCCGTCGCCGACGTAGTCGGTAACTATGTACTCGATCGTGTGGTCGCCGGTTGCGATCACATTGCCATAATCATCATATTCGCATCCATCATCGCCCCAGATTGTCAACCACGAAGGATCGGAGGAAACAGCAACCCACTGCACATTGCCATCAGGATGCACTTCGAGGGTCGCGTAGTCGGACGCCGTGCCGAACACGCGCGATTCGTATTCCACCTCAACGGTGCGCCCCTTCTGCAAGACGGCAAACGGATGGCCGGCGATTGTCAGGCTCGCCTCGCGGGAATTGACCGTGAGGTTTTCGGACACGGCAAGCGTGACAGTTCCAGGGCCGATCCGGCTGGTGGAACCGACGATAGAAATCCAGCCGATGTTTTCCACGACCGTCCAGTTCACGATGTCGTCGGTTGTCACTTCCACGCCGAACGACTCCCCAGCCGCGTTGAACGTGTGACTGGATGCCGAAATCATCGCCGTCGCGGCAGGCTGCATCACCGTATGTGACTTCGCCGGGAGGGCCGCGCTTGTCGCGGCCTCCACCCGAATTGCCCCCGTCCGTGCCGCCATATTCGGGTTTGGAGAGGCCGCGTAAACCACGTTGCCGTTGCCAGCACCACTTTGGAATGCGGGCATGACGGTGAGCCAGTTCGCCTGGCTCTGCGCCGTCCACGGGAGGTCGGGCGTGGCCGTCACGGAGATGAGCGCATTAGCGCCCTTCACCGATGCCGTCGTGTTCTCGGGGCTGATGCCGAATTCGAGTGCTGCGGATGGCCGCCCCGCCTGATGGATCGTCAGCACCTCCGTGCCGATCCTCACCGTCCCGCTCCGTGCAAGCCAGCTCGGGTTCTCGTTGATGGCGATCGACACATTGCCGCCACCATACCCGGTTCCGGCATCGACAACGGAAATCCACGTGCCATCCACTTCCACATCCCATTGCGTCGCCGCCAATGCATTCACCGTAACGGCAATCACATGGCTTAAATAATCCCGTTCCACCACGGGAGGGACGCGCCCCGTCGCGTCCGCCACCACCAGCTTCATCCTCCGTCCCGTCTGGTTCACCGTGAAGGTGCATCCCGCCGCCGTAATCGTGCCACTCCGCGTCGAAACCTCATTCCACGGCGCAACGTTATAAAGCACTCGTTGCTCACCAACGCCAACTGTTCCCCATTCCCCGTTCCCTGTTCCCTCAACGGAAACCGATATCCAATCAACGTTGCTCCTAACCTTCCAGCTCGTCTGCGCATCGGCAAGCACCGTAAACGAACCATTGCCGCCATCCGTCTCGAAATCTGCCGAATAGCCGTCAAGCGCCGCCCCCACACCCGCCTGGGTGATGGTGAAAACATGCCCGCTCACGTAGATATACCCAGTGCGCTCCTCCACACCCGCATTGGCCGTAACCTGATACACGACGGGCAATCCCGCGTTGCGACTGGTCAACGCCGAGGGGATGGTGATCCAGCTGTCTGATACCGATGCCGTCCATTTGCCGCTGCCGGAGGTCGTGATGGATCCCGATCCGCCGCCTACCGCAAACGACTTTGTCGTGTTGCCGATGGAGATGTTCGCGTCCGCCGCCGTCGGAGGGTTGGGCGCAGGTAGAGAATCATAAACCATATTCGTGACCGTCAATATCCGCATCCATTCATAAGTACCCGAAACATGCTTGACCGTATGCGTGCCTGTAGATTGCGGCTGCCAAGCAAACACGCCGGAATTGGTCGCAGAAAACGCCACTGCCCCATCGACATAAACCGTAGCATTGCCGTCCGCAAACGGAGAATAGACAAGATTGACCGTCCCGCCGACGTTCATGCCGTCCGTGACCATCGAGGACGTGTTGACGGCAACCGCTGGCGAAGACGCCGAAACAGTCTCTTCGCCGTCACCGACGACGGACGAGAAGAACACCGTCTCGGAACTGGTGTTTGCGATGTTGCGCCATGTCGTATTGGCGCTTGAACACCATTTCATTCCATACTCATTGGAGTACTGGCATCCGCCAACGCTGCCGTCGTTTCCAACCCGGAACTCGACCTTGTAAAATCCCGTTGAAGATGGCGTATATGAACCGGAAGCCTCCTGGCACTCAATTGAATTGCTCATAATCCAACTCGTTCCGACCTTGACCCCTACGAAGTCATCATAGCATCCCTTGAACTCATACTTGACTCCGCCCGTCATCAGCATATAACATCCGTAGGCAACGGTTGTGTGTTCCGGAAGGGACGTAGCGTATATCTTGTCGGGTGCGGCTACAACCGCAGGGGAACCCGACCATACGTCGCTCGTCGTGTCGAACTTAAGAGAGGAACTATAAAACGTCTTTGTGACAAAACCAGGAACGCATATCCCATCCACAATCTTGAATGTCATAGCTTTTGAATTGACGAATATTCCGTCGGAATACATGTCCCAAATCACACGATGCAATCCCGGCTTACATGTCGTGTCGCCAATGATGTTCCTCGCGAAAACTATTGACGATCCGGTTTCTCCGACCAGCGTCAACGCTTTACTTGTATCAAGGACCTCTCCGATATCCTTCCCCGCCTCGTAGCACACCTCAACCTTCTTGTGCGGCCAGAGCTGACGTGCAGTCACGTTGCGGATATATCCCAATACTGGGATAACCGTCTGTGCCTGCAACACCGTACCACATCGCGTACACGTTATCTCCGCGGTCTTACCCGCCGTGCTGCTCGTCGCTTCCACCGCAGGTTTCGTGATTGCACCGGAATGCCCTAGCGCCGAACGCACCTCGCTCGTCTGAAGCGTGATGCCACACCGCGAACACTTGACCTCCGCCATCCGCCCGTCTGCCGTACAGGTTGGCTCAATGGCCGAGATCGTCGTCTGCCGAGCATGGCCTAGTGCTGGAACTACCGACGACACCTCCAACGTCGCATTGCATCGTGTACACACGACCTCCGCCGTCCGACCATCCGTCGTACATGTCGGCTCGATGGCAGTAATGGTTGTATGCCGCGCATGTCCCAGTGCTGGAATTGTCGTAGATGCCTCCAGCACGGCATTGCACCTACTACACTTCACCTCGTGCGTCCAGCCGTCTTCCGTACACGTCGACGCCTTTGCTGCCTTCGTCTCGATTTTGATATGAGACGGTAAGTCTAATACCAGCAAGGCTGCATACCTCTCGTCCTGCATGACATCGCCTATATATGTAGCGTATTCAAGACGATGACTGTCGCATAATGGATCAAAATGAAAATCGCCCGCACCCGTCGCACGTTTCACTTCAGTGCCGTTATCCAATATTACCACCGTCGCGTTTGCATCTCCGCCTATCCACGTGGCATCCCATGGCAGAACGACCGTTTCAAGCGTGTTTACATCCCGCGCCCCATCAGAATTCACCACCGAATCATACGTAATTGCTGAACTGCTGCACATCTTCTTGGCTCCAGTAGTGTGCAAGGTCCGCGAATACGTACTGTCTCCGACCGTGAACTCGCACTCGAATGTCGTTGCCACGTTGGCTTCAACAACAAGCGAATAGTCTGTCTCCGCCGATGACGGCAACGACGATTTCTCCACGCCATTTATCTTCAATGTTCCGTTTTCGCCGCAATCCCATCGCGTGGAGAGTCGCAGATCCAACGTCGAATCTCTATGCCACGATGATTCCACCGTCAAATCGCCGACGCGAGTATCGACGGACATCGCCCCCGTTCCGCCAACCATTGTATGCGAAAACCCAGGCATGGCGAGCAAGACGACTGCTGCCATATAGAAGAACTTTGGTTTCATTTCGTTTCCTCCAAATTGAAAAGGAGCATTTGCCGCATTTGGGCAGGTTTTCCCCGCTTACCGTGCGAAAACGCTCCGGCGTTGTTTGTTCCGGAATGTGTTCCGGACGCTGGACTTACGGAATTGGACAACTTTGCCTTGGCATGTGTGCTGGAAAGGCGGAAGCCCAGATTTGCATAATCAAAATAATGTTCGGCGACATCTAACACTTCACGTCCCGCACAGACTTTGCGCAAGGGCTCCTCTGGGAATCCTTGCAATCCATCGGAATATCGAAGCGTCATGACACGTACTTCCATTTTAGTCCTTTTTTGGCGCTCGTGCGTCGCAACGGCTACCGCCGTGCGACGCACGGTTTCATTTTGTTTATGTCAAGGCATTGTCCTGGAAAGGCGGAAGCCCAGATCGTTGATCGTGTAAGACGGCGAGAAGTAGTAGCTGTGCCACGACGTGCAGTAGTCTGCGTCGTTGCTCCAGCTCCCGCCGCGACTGTCACGGTCAGACCCGGACGACGCCCCGACGGGATCAGTGCCCGACAAGCTATAGTTCCAAGCGTTCCAGTTCAGACACCACTCATATACGTTCCCGTGCATGTCGTAGAGTCCCCACGCGTTCGCTGTCTTCTGTCCGACGGGATGTGTGGTTGAGCTCGAATTGGACGAATACCACCCCGCCGCCGCCAATGCGGACTCGCTGTCGCCCGTGTTGTATGTTGTCGTCGTTCCCGCCCGGCAGGCGTATTCCCATTGCGCTTCGGTGGGCAAGTCGAGTTCCGAAATCCCCGTACGGTTTCTCAGCCGCCCGATGAAACTATCCGAATCCACCGACGATGAAGACGGCCACCGAGAGCCGGATGAAGAACCTCTAATCATGTTGTAGGACACATTATAAACCGGATACGTGTCGCCAATTCCGTAATAAGATCTACTCGGGGTCGTCCCCATGACAAGATACCATTGCTTCTGCGTGACCTCGAACACGCCGACAAAAAAGTCCTTGGAGAGCGTGTATCGGTTTAGCGGATCCGTCCCGGCTGGGCACCTGCGCAAAACGAGTTTCGTGCTTTTGTATTCGTCCGTCCATCCACCGGAAGGGACTCCAGTCCGATAAGAGACGGGGTAGGATGTGGCGTTGGCACCACCAGAAAGATCGATCACCATGTATGAGGCTGTATCTTCCTCGCCGATGAGTTTCGCATACACCGCAAACGACAATCTGGCAAGCCGCCGATTCGGGACATCCACGTCACCATCCCAGACGATGCGATGCGGGCCAGGCGCAAGCGTAAACGCCGTTGCCGCCGCCCCTTGCCCATTGTATTTCAATGTCTGTAGCACTATATTGGTGTTACCGTCGTGATCGGTACATTCAACATTCACGCGGAAGGATGCAGAAAGATCGGCACATTCGATGTTGAAGTCGATATCGACCTTGCCGTTCCACGGCCAGCGCTGATGTGCTTCGACGTTCTTCACCTCGAAGGATGTCGCCGCCATCGCCATGAATGCGGTGCCAATCACCGCCATTGCAACTGATGTCTTTTTCATTATCGCTTTCATTGTTTTAGCCTTTCTGTGATTCTCTCTACAAATCTGTTTTACACAATACTATCCCGTCTGCGCCAGAAGATATAAGTGGTCGCATGTAATGCAAGTACAGAGGCCATCAATGCGCTAATTGTGCACAATGCCTTGAAACAGTTTCTCATCGTTAAAACTCCTTGCTTTCAACTTTCGCTTTTTATAGACACCTTCAAAATGTTTTTCTATCGTTAGGATGCCAAAGCACTTTAAATCATTCACCCATTCGGGCAATTCCTTTATAGCGTGCATTATCATGTCCGCTGAATCATTATCCGCCAAGTCAATAGCACTTGATTTTGCCGATATAAACGACATAGTCTCCCATGTACTCACCCTAGGGAATTGGACACCGGGAGCCAATGCACTGCACCTTTGAAATCCATGGTTTCCGATATATGCATTAATGTCCCTGATCAAATCGGACCACTCATCACCATGACTGGAATCAAATAACTCTCGTCCTTGTTGCATCTTCAGAGTTTGCATCATATAAACACCGAATGACGGGTAGGTGATTGGCAACGTACTCCTAGACTTTGCCATCATCACATAAGGTCGTCGCCAATGTCTAAAAATCATATGCATCGCACGTTCATCTGCACACTTTGGATACAGATCATATACCCTAGAGGTATTCCCTGTAAGGGAAAACGCTGGCCACTTCGTATACAAGTAAAGCTGGTTCAAAGAACTAGGTCCAGAAAGGACATACTCTGACTTTTTCGTCTTGGCCACCTTTGCTTGAAGAAATGCTGCTGTTTGTCGATTTGTTTCGTAATCCTTACAGACCACCATCATATCACCGAGCTCACACCCTACGTGGCCTTTATTGGTTTTAAATTGCACAACTGGTTTTCCATGAATCAATGTTCCTGTGAACTTAAGATGATAACGTCTTGCTCCATCGTAATATTCAGTGATCATGGCGTGATTCAAAACTAAAGGCAATATCTGAACAAGCGCGGTTACATAAGGCACTTCACGAATTCCGTTAGACACGTCAAGCACCTGACGTATGCATGTGTTCAAGAGTGTACTTGTTATACCATTTGATTGTGGTTTTCTATTTGCCATCGCCACCTCCGCCATTAGGACAGACCGTCTCTATGATTTTCTGCACCACATCACATTCTGGCATCTTCTCGTACTTATCACAAACCGCTTGAAATGCATCCCAATCAACTCGCCATTTCAGTTGATCTACTGCCAAATCAATACTGGCTTCAAATTTCTTAATAGCGCCCCGATATGCAACGAATACTGGCTTTATAGCATTTATCGCATCCTCTGTTTCTTTGTCGAGTGGAGGGCGATGAGAAACCTGTGCGAATCGAAGGATCGCATTATACTTTGCAAAGAGTTCGTGGATACAAGTTATTTCATTCACAGACATGATACTACCTCTCTGTTTGGGACATAATAGATGTACTCAATCTCTTGCAAAAGCACCTTACAATACTTTTGCTTTGGTTTCATCTATTGTCATCATTTCACCTCGTGTCCAATAACAAACGGTTTCAACCACCCACCCAATACAGGTGAGTTCGTCCCTCTAAACACTTTTCCTGATTCCATAGTAAACACATAGTTATCACCATCCAGTTCTATGGACTCTATACAATTTACATTTAGAAGCGTAGGTTTTCCTCCACACATCCCAAGTGAAATGAAAAATGGAGGTGTAACACTTTCCTTTGCCTTTACTGTTTGTTTCATTATCGATTCCTTTCATGGTCGTTACTGATTTTAGCAGTAGATTGGAAACCGTATGACGTCTTTACCAGCATACTGCCGTTCGCTGGTAAGCAGCATCTTAAACCCTGAATCGTAATTCGGTGGCGGGACAATAGATTCAGGCCTAAGCATACCGCCATCGCCTAACCAATCAAGCGCATCTTCAAGTCTTACGCGGACAATCCCTTTAACAAGACTAAACATGTTAATTGATTTGACTCCGCGCGTTCGAATCATTACACCATGTTGCGCATGCGGTCTAATGTAATCGGAAGGTAATTCATTCCGCAAATCAATCAATTCTGCATTCTTGGCATCTGCACCAAGCACAAATACATAGGCAAATCTATCCTTTGGTTCTTCCAAACGAGGGTTACGTCTGACCATGTGCCAGAACGAACGGCTTTCTGGGTTTTTGCCAATAATAACGGAATTATCAGATTTATAACAGGCAAACCAAAGTGCAATCCAGATATTATCAACGGCATCAAACCAGGTTGTCGGGATTCCATACTGTTGTAACAAGCCCTCCAAGGCTTCATTCGAAAATTGTCCTACACTTGTAAAACGCGGCACCATCTTTCGCAAGACACTTATTTGATTCTTTACTTTTCTCTTAGTTGCATTTAAAGCGACATCACGCCTAACTTTTCGTAATGCACTTGGTTGAAATAAATACTTACCGTGTTCATCGTTACCCGTATTGTAGAGTGCTGTTTGCCCACGATATACGATTCGGCATCCTTTACCTGAGAGCTTGAACTTCTGGTATCCCAAGACTTGAATGAGCGATTGCAAAGTATTTATCTGCAAGACCTCTAATCCCGTGGTCTTATCATATTCACACTTGCTACCATCGTTGCATGGAGATTTCCAACCATGAAACACGAAATCTACCTGATGCGATGTTGAGGTTTTAAGCTTCTTAGCCATGGCCGATTCCTCGTTTTTTTCACATGGTCTTGAACAAACCACCTGAATTGTTATCACAACAACGTATTGTAACCAACTTGTTTAAGGCATCTATAGTACAATGCGCATTGTTGATGTTACCGATGGTACTGGCACAATTCCCCTTACTTATCCAAGCTTTTGGTTTTTTATCCATTTTCCAATCTATACTTAACAATTTCCCGGATTCCTTACATCGTTTTACTCGTTGAATAAATTCCTTCGCAAGCACAGGATTGCCATTCTTATTATTAAACAAGATGGCAGGACGTAAAGGATAGCTAGGTAGTTCTATCTTAACGTCATACTCATCCGCAATGTTATTATCACATTCAACATATAAGTTATATTCATCAATGATGTTAAGCATCACGATCACGCCTCCCTCGTTCTCCTTTTCTTGAATTGTCTTTTCTACCCGTTCTAGTGCGGACATCGTTCCGTTCTCGGAATGCCGCAACAACCTCTCCGCGTACATCACCCGCGTGCGCGAGACGCACCGCCCCATCCTCATCACGCAGAATGGCCGCGCCGCCACATTCTCTCCATCCGCCATTCGCGAATGCTCGTGACAATGGACGATACTGCCTGGAATTGACGTTTCCGGGGTAGCCGCCAAGATGGCGGCTTTCCTAGTCAGGCGTAACCACAACGGGCGGGACGCCCGTTGTCCCAGTGGTGTAGAATGCAACGGGCGGGACGCCAGTTGTCCCAGTGGTGTAGAATGCAACGGGCGGGACGCCAGTTGTCCCAGTGGTGCAGGACGCAACGGGCGGGACGCCAGTTGTCCCAGTATGGAATCTGGATGCGTTGCAATCACTTGGTTACCCTTATCGTGTAGAATCCGCTGACGCCGCCCTTCACGGTGATCGCCGGCGTCCAGGGCTGGCCGTCGCCCTGCTTGGTCGCGCCGTTGGACATGCCGTTAAGCGTCCTTCCTTCGCGGAGGGTGTAGGTGAGGCCGGGGCGCGTGGCGGGGGTGGTGAGTGAGGGCGCGGCTGGGTTGCCGAGGTTGATGACCGCGCCCTTGGCGGGGTCGAGGGGCTCGCGGGTGATGGCTTCCTTCACTACGGCGGCGTGGGGACACGCCACCCTACCGTCGTTGGGAATGTCGAGGAAGGAGGTGATGTCGTGGCCGTGGTTAACGACCTTGACGTTTGCGCCGTTGTGGATGACGGTGACGACGTTCACGCCGACTTCGACGGTCACCTTGGAGGCGTCGATGCCGGAGGGAATGTTCACGGTTACTGCGGTGTTGCTGGCGGAAGGTGTGACTGTGTAGCCGTTTGTGGCATCGCCCGTGACGGTGGCGGTGGGATCGCCTTCAATTTCCGGCTGCGACGAAGCGCCGCCCTCCCAAACAAGGCCATCCACCCACATGCGCCCAGCGTAATTACCGCCATCGGCTGGATAGCCGTCGGCAACGTAGGTCCAGATGATTTTATGTTCGCCGTCGGTATCGAACGTGACCGAACCGCTCAGCCAGCCGGTCTGGCCGTCCTTGCGATCAACGAGTGCACCATCGGCCTCAACCTTGCCGTAGTCGTAGGTGAAGCGTCCGCGTGGATCGGGTTCGCAATCGACACGCCACCAGTAGGTGAGCGTTCCCTTGCCGTTCACCGTCACCTTGAGGTAGGTCGTGTGTTCTGCTTCGTCATCGTCGGGGACGACGCCGCTCACGGCAAGGGAATCGCCGACTTTGGGGGTGACGGTCGCAAGGGACTGCGACCCTCCCGTTTGCGACCCTCCCGTTTGCGATCCTCCAGCCTCTACCATCTGCCATTCGGCGTCGCCACCGGTCGTGACCGTGCCGAGCTTCGGTTCGTCAAGAACGCCCTTCCACGTGAGCGGGACGGGCTCGACGTATGTGATCGTCGCTTCCGCGTAGTCGCTCGAATTGCCGTTCTTCACGGCAAACGCGGTGATGGTCGCCGTCCCCGAGATCGTGAACGGTCCAGTGTAGCGGTATCTGTCCTGCGCCGTGGGGGTGCGTCCGTTCGTGGTGTAGTAGATTACCGCATCGGGCGTTTCGCAGGTGATCGTGACGGTGCATGTTTCGGTCTTGAATGTGGAGCCGTCCGCCGGGGTGATGACGGGATCGGCCACCACAAGGCTTTCCGGATCGATTTCCCATACGGCGTAGAGTTCAACGACACCGCTCTGTGCGGCGGTAAGGTTCCTCACATACGTGCAGTCCTCGTAAACGACCGCGCCGTTTTCATTCGTGGCCCAGCCCTGGAAGATGTGGTCGGCCCACGTGAAGCAGTTGGTACCGACGAGGGCGTCGCTGTCGTATGTGCTGATGGTTGCGTCCATCGTGCCGGAACCGCCGTTGGCGTGATAAACGAGCGTGTAGGTGTTGGCCGTCCATGTGGCGCGGATGGTCATCTCGCCCGTCACGTCGGCGGAGATCCCTGCGGGGTCCCATCCCGCGAAAGTGTAGCCGGGAATTGTCGTGGGCGGTGCGAACGCGCACGTAGTCCCCTCCTGGTAGGTGGAGGGGTTCGTATGCGACGCGCCGCGCAGATTTTCGTATGTGATGGGCGAAATCACGATGGGCTTGAGCTTCTTCCCGGTGACGGGCGTCTGCGATTCCGTCTGGGCATCCGTGCCCACGGCCTCTACCCAGTACCAGAACGGCTGCTCCACGTCGCCAGTAACATCAAGATACGTGCAGTTTCCATCGGCCGTGAGCGTCACGAGGGGTGCGGACGGTATTTCGCTCGACGGCGCGCGGTAGATACGGTATTCCGCCGCCCAGGCGAGGTTTGTCCATGTGAGGGACACGCCGTCCGTTGAGGACTGCGCGGATATGAACTCCGGCGTGAGCGGGGCGAAGGTGGCCGTTACGCTCTTCGCGACGTCCGCCGTCACCGTGATCGGGTTCTGCATCGTGTTGCCCGCCGCGCCAGTCCAGAACTGGAACTCGTAGCCGTCGTCCGGCACCGCCGTGAGCGTCACCCGCGTGCCGAGCGAGTGCGTGCCCGCGCCATCTACGTGACCGTGACCGTAAACCTGCGCGGAGATATCCACCAGTACGCGCGATGCCTGTGTGATCGTATAGACCTCGCCTTCGATCACGATTCGACCCGAACGGGTGAGGCCCGTGTCGTTGTCCGTGTAGGTGAAGCGCACCGTCCCGCTGCCCGTGCCCGAATCGTACCCCTGTTCGATGATGATCCACGGTTCCGTGCGGATCGCGTGCCACACGTCGTCGATGCCAGCGGAGACGCTGATCTCTCCCGCGCCCGCGTTGCCGGAGACTTCCGCTGCCCTCGGACTGATGCTGAGGTCGTACGCGCGTTGGCTCACGAGGATTTCCTTGTCACCGATGGTAATGGAGCCGGTGCGGATCGTTCCGTCTCCCGAGTAGGGCGCGACCACGTAGATGACCTCACCCGCGCCCGATCCGACGTTGCTGCCGTACATGAACTGAATCCACGAATCGGAGGCATACGCCTCCCACGACATGTCGCCGTCAGGATAGACGGAGAAGGAATCCATGTCGCCATCCGTGCTAAACACGACGCCGTCGTCGTAATCGACTGTGAAGCCGCGTCCCTTCTGCGCCACGTTGAAGAGTTGTTCTGCAATTTTGACCGTACCGCTGCGCGCGTTGATCGTCCCGTTCGGCGTCGCCTGCAACGTCACGGTGCCTGAACCCACGCGGGTAGATCCGTTCACGATTGTGATCCATGCCGGCGCCTCCACGGCGGACCACTCCACAGAGCCGGGAACGGTCACTTCCACCGACACCGATCCGCCGGATGCCTCGAACTCATATCCAAGCGGCGAAAGCGTCGCCACCGCGCCGGGCTGTACGACGGTATGGGTGATTGCCGAAATGGCCGGATCCGTCGGCGTCACGGTAATCGTTCCCGTGCGTTCGAGGAGCGTGGAGTTGGGCGAGGCCGTGTAGAAAACATTGCCGTTGCCGTCGCCGACCGCCGTGGATTGCAGCAGTGTCAGCCAGCCGTTGTTGCTCGTAACCGTCCACGGCAGATCGGGCGTGGCGGTGACGGCGATGTGTCCGTTCGCGCCGTTCACGCTCGCCGTCGTGTTCACGGGGTCGATGGAAAACTCGCATTCGGAGGCGGGGCGTCCGGCCTGCGTGATGGTGAACGTCTCGGTGCCGATCGTGACAGTGCCCGTGCGCGCCCGGTAGCTGGGATTCTCGGAGATCGCCACGGTGAGGAGTCCCGCACCCTTGCGGCCTTGTCCGTTGTCGGCATCGACGATGGATATCCAACTTGCGTTCGGCGTGGCGCTCCACTCCGTGATGGCGAGGGCGTTGACCGTGATCGGCATCACATGGGTGAGGTAGTCGCGTTCAAGGTGTTCGTCGGAGAGCTTGATGCGCCGTCCGTACTGGAACACCGTCACGGTGCGGTCGCCGAACGTGACCGTACCCGTGCGCGTTCCGACCTCGTTGTACGGGGCGATGGTGCAGTCGATCGTACCGGAGGCGATGTCGTGCGTGGGCGAGACGGTGATCCAGTCCACGTTCGGGTGCGCATCCCAGGCGTAGCGTCCGTCGAAGGTGAGGCTGATCGACTCCGATCCGCCTTCGCATTCGACCTCGATGTTCTCGGTGGAGAGTTCGCCCGTACGCCCCTTCTGCGTGATCGTGTGGACGTGTCCGCTCACATAGACGTAGCCCACGCGCTCGCCAATGTTGGTGTTGACGCTCACGGAGTAGGCGACAGGCTCGTCGGCCGTGCCGGAGGTTGTGCCAAGCACGATCCACGGATCGGATGTGGCGGCGGTCCATGACCCGCCCTGCACGATGATGGCCTTGCCCGCGCCGCCCTCGGGAATCGTGCGGACGGTCGGCGTGATGAGAATGTTGTTGTTTACGGGCATCGGCGGATTGGGTGCGGGAACGGTGTAGAACGAAAGTCCCGCCACGTTGACCGTCGTGGTGATGGATGAATGCCCCGTATCATAGACGAGCGTGTTCGGACCAAGCGTCTGGGGCTGCCATATCCAGCTGCTCGACTCTTCCTCGGTGGATGTCAGCAATTCGCCGTTCAAGAACAACTTGCCGTCCCGTGCACCGTCTTCAAGGCGGTAGTTGAGCTGGACAAGCGAAGTGATGCCGGAGGTTCTGCCGACGACTTCAAAGAGCGGAGGGATGCGCTCCTTCCACTGTGCGTAGAAGGTGCGGTTCGAGCGCACGCGCTCTTCCGGGAATATGCGGCGTCCGCCTTCGGCCCTGTCGAACCAGCCGAGGAAGTCGTATCCGTCCATCTGCGGCTCTGGCAGTCGGCCCACCTTGTCGTTGACGAAGCGCTTGATGACGTCCGTGCAGCAGTCGCCGCCCTGTGCGTTGAGCGTGATCTCCACCGTCCAGACAGGCGGCGGAAGCGGACGCACTCGCGAAGGCCAGAAGCCCATGTGGATGCGGTAGCCGTCGCGTTCGTAGAAATTGGGATGGCCCATGCGCCAGCACGGGGAGTTGTCGCGGAACCAGAAGTTGCGCCGCGCGATGTTGATGAACATAGGGTTGGAGCTGATGTTGCCGCCGTCGTTGTAGAAGTGTCCAGCCCCGTTTGCGGCCACGCCGCCCTGCACGCACGAGTAGGAGACGCGAATCGTGGACTGCGCGCCGTAGTAGCTGCCGTAGGCCGCGATCTGGTTTCCGGTATTTCCCCAGAGGATCGAGTTCTTCACGATCACCGTGCCCGTGTTGGCAACGCCTATGCCGCCTTGGTTGCCGATAAAGTCGTCCGAGCGGTTGCCGTAGATCGTACAACGGTCGAACGTGGCCGTGCTGCCGCCCTCAGTGAGCGACGCGCCGCCGCAGGCCCAGGCGTAGTTGCCGGTGAAGAGGCAGTTTTCGATTGACACCTGCGCGCGGTTGGCCGTATGAAGGCCGCCGGCAAAGGTCGTGGACGAGTTGCCGTTGTCCTTGAACACGCAGTGGCGAATCGTCGCGTTTGCAAGGCAATCAACACCGCCGCCGTACTTGTTGCCGGCGTTCGTCGGCGCGCCGTGGGTGAAGACGAACCCGTCCACCACGCTACCAGAGGCGTTTTCCGTGATGAGCAGACAGTGTCCGGCATGGCGTCCCTCCACTACCGTGACGGCGTGTTCATGCGAGAAGAGCGTCAGCCTCTTGGAGAGCGTCAGGTTTTCGGCATACGTGCCGCCCGAAACGATGATCCAATCGCCGGACATAGCGGCGTTGATGGCGGCCTGTATTGTCCGTTTCGGCGCAACTGAACTCAAGCCCGAATAGCCGTTCGAGCCGTGTTTTGCATCGACGAACCACGTCGTCGTTGCCATGGACACCAGCGGCACAGCCGCAAGGATAGACAATATTATCTTTTTCATTTGTCATTCCAGTGCCCTCTATCCGAACGCGGAAAAAAAAAGAGGGCACACTCTTTTCCGTGTTTCTCCGAATGCAAAAATAGACTGCGGATATGATACCAAATCCCGGCGCGTTTGTGCGCATGAATTTCATATTTTTCCGCAATCGCCTCTTGAACCTTGCAGTCTCTCTCATGAGGCACA
>CACWIW010000036.1 GCA_902761035.1 uncultured bacterium
TTTCCGCGTCAGGAAGGCTGCGGGAGCTGGTTATCAAACACTCCGCGACACGCTTTCGCTCGGACGTTTCGACGGGTTCCGTAAACAGAAGCTTCTGGCTGACGATGCCGGATTGGGTTCTGCTGAACCAGGCAGAGGGACTATAATCCACATAACAGTTATGAACACACCAATTCCCCGGCATGAGGCAAATCCACAGGTTTGTTTTTATGTATTCGCCATCGCTGAACGATCTCTCTGTGAACTTCTCTTTCAGGAACTCTGCGCTGTTCTTTTCGATTTTCCAAACACCATACAAATCCTGCTCGCGCAGCTGGTCGCCCTGATAGTACAAGATTCTCATTGTTTTAAGATACGATAAATGCCCAACAGCATAAACAATGGACAGACATACGATCAATATGCTTATTACCGCGTGGCGCACGGGCCATGTGACTGCGCCGCGAACAATTCTGCCGAAACGTATCATTGCGGTCGCGCCTCCAATATCCTTAATGTCCCAGAGAACGTCCCCGTGACTTTAGGTCTCGTCGCTTCCAAAAGCCCGCTGTAACCGAGCGAAAACAGGGCGGCAGACATACTTGAAGTTGATCATCAGATACGCCGGATATCCCGCCTTGGCGAATTCCTCCACGATAAAACTCTTTCCGACACGGCGGACACCGTCAATGAGCAATGCGCACTCATTGGCATCCGACACTTTCCATTTTTTGAGAATTTCAGTAATTTTACGTAGCATCACCATAATATCCTCCTTAACGCAAAACATTCTATCACCTTTTGACGTTTTACGCAACACCGATTTTTCACGTTTTGACGTTTTAGCAATACGTCTATTCACACTATTTGACACTTAGCGTGCAATGGATGAAGCGAAAATCGTCTTTGTCATTTCTATCCTTTCGTTTTTGTTTTAGACAGAATTTACAGGATTGCACACCTTTACACCGTTGCAGAGATCTCACATTGGCCTGAAAGCATGGCCATCGCGCCTGCGACAAGAATTACTATGCTCTTTCTATTCATCGTCGTTCGTTCCTTTCATCGGGAATTGGCCAGAAGCCATCTTCATTCACGCCCCGACAAGATATTCAGGCAGATAACGGTGAGCTATACCATTAGAGGAAAAGTCCACTTGATCAAGTGAAAGTACCATCTTGGGATACTGATCGGGAACCGCCATAAGCGCCGAAAACTCTCGTTCCCGCGTTTCTTCGCTTTCCATCAGGTACGCAACCTGGACATACAACCGTTCATCCCCGCGCTCGCAGACGAAATCGACTTCCTTCTCCTTGATGCGTCCGATCCTTACGTCATATCCCCTTCTCAGTAGCTCGTGGTATGTAATCGCCTCGAGCGTTCTATCGATGTCGCGGCGGACGTTCCCGCCAACCACCGCCCTGCGCATCGCGTGGTCCATGGCGTAGAACTTTTCGTCGACCGCAAGTATGCGCCGTCCCATCAAGTCCTCTCTCTTTGCGGAACTGAAGAGAAAAGCCTCCTCGCCAAACCGCAGATAGCTCATCACCGTGTCGAACGAGGCGGATCGGCGCTCGTGCTTCAGGTAACGCAGTATGCTCGCCGCCGAGAAGACGTGCCCCGTCTCGCTCAGCACGTAGTTCATAATACGCGCCAGGAGATCAACGTCGCGAATCTTATGCCGCCGCACGATGTCTTTCATGATAATAGAGGAATAGAGGTCTTCAAGGTACTCTCGCGACGGCGCCTCCTTATAGCCGAGATGCGAAAGGAACGGCATACCTCCAAACTGCAGGTAGGCATTGAAGGCCGCGGACAGGTCCTCGTCTTCCCTCGCCTCTCGGAACTCGCGGAAAGAAAACGGACTCACCTTGACTTCAACATATCGTCCAGTAAGATATGTCGCAAGCTCACCCGAAAGCAGCTTCGAGTTCGATCCGGTGATATAGACATCGATTTCTTCCTTCGCCCGCAACGAATTGACCATCCGTTCCCAATCCTCTACTTCGCTCACCTCGTCGAGGAACAGATACGTCTTAGACGGCAGGTTCTTCCTTGCCTCTTTCACGACATAATCATGTAGAACCCCCTTGACAAGGAATCGGCTGTTCTCGTCCTCCTCAAGGTTGATGAAGATAAATTTTCCGTTCGGGTCAACCTTTGAGGCAATCATGTCTCGAATCTGCCTCATGAGTACGGACTTGCCAGAACGCCGAATACCCGTCGCAACTTTCACAACGTCAAGACCGACGAACGGCCTAACCTTTTCAAGATAATCTCGCCTGATGACCATAGCCACATTTCTCCTTTGCACCCCCATATTATATCAAACCCATAATCGAATGGCAACAGCAAATCCGATTCTATTCGATTATAAGTTGAACACCTCAGAAAAGAATGTCGCACATGTCGATCACCGCGTTGAAGTAGCCTTGCGCCTCGACAATGGGGGCGAGGTGTCCGCTGTACACTAGCGCTGTCTTGACGGCTTCCCCGCGCGGCACGCGGATTTCATCTTTTGTCTCCAAACGCCGCTGATTATATCATTTTCGGGTCCGCACCATCAATATCAAACGGGCACGATTAGCGATTTTTTGCGTAATCGTGCCCGATTCCAGCCCTCCAAATTCGGGCACGATTAGCCGCTTTCATCGTAATCGTGCCCGGGTTCTTCAAAGCGGGACATGGAACTACGGAGCCTTGTTGCAAGTCTCGAGAATAATTGACTTGCCTTCAGTCAGGACACGGAGGTTACCGGCGATCCAATAAGCAAGAGCCGCATTCGGCCCTTCCTTGTAGATGGCCTCGCGTATGACGGTCACGACCGTCCGCAGCGGAATGACGAACTTCTCCACGTCCTTTTCGTCGGCGACCTCCAACCGCACCGCCACCTTCAGCGTGCCACCTTCCGTCAGCTTGCCACAGACCTCGAAGCGACCAAGTGAAGAAAGTATCCGCGCTCCATTGGCAAACAGATGTGCGCCATATTCAGACAACGTCCGATAGTTCATGATGCGCTTCAACAACGCTCCTGTCTCTGGGACCGCCAAACGGAACATATACGGCCCGCGCGTCGCAAACTCCTCGAATCCGCCGCGCTCCTCGCCACGATACAGACGTATCGCGCGACCAAGCGTCTTGGCGTCCAGCGAATAATAGACGAGCCCATCGTCTCCAACGGCGATCAATATGTCGCCCTTGCCTAAGAGATTGAGGGTGAATCTCGACGATGCGAGCCGGTAGATGCGTCCATCGAACTTGCCAACCTCCGGCAGAGTTTCCTTGACCTCCTTCAGGTCGGGCTTCTGACGCGAGAATTCCTCTCGTTCCCTTCCAGATGCCTTGCGTATCAGTTTCTTCAGCTTGCGGCGCATGGACTTCCTCGGTTTCGCATTCTTGTCGAAAGACGCTACGACGACGACTGCTCTTGTATCTTCGAAGTCGCCCATTTCGCTCCATGGGTCAGCCCGCTTTCTGGATATCCCGCCAATGGTTCCGGCGACCCAATTCAGGTTCGTGGTCGAAAGTCCGAGCACGTCGAACGATCCCGCAAGCTCGTCCATTCCGAGTCCGTGGGTCATGTATTCTCCGAACCAGCACGTGAGCCGTAGCCACGCATCCGGTTTTTCCGGCCACGCGAACGCCGCGAACACAACCTGCGCGTCTGGCAGGAAACGCGGCTTTGGCGCGGCAAGCGGCGCCACAGAGATATCTGGTTCGGTGCAGACAACGGGCGGCGGCGGATTCGACTCGCCGCGCTTCACGCGAAAGAAGCGCGTATCGTACAAATCTTTCTTCCCGTTGCGCCAGAGCCATTCGTTCGCCTTGCCTACGGCGTCTGCATTTTGAAACCACGTGTAGCCCGTTCCTGCGTCCGCTACGGCTTGATAGATTTTCTCCGCCCGCGCCTCGTCTTTCGCGACACCAATACCCTTTTCGTAGCACTCCGCGAGGGCGACATCCGCCTTGCCGTGTCGTTTGCCGTCCACTTGGGCACTGGTGAAGAGCTCAAATGCCCTTTTGGCGTCCTTCTTGACGCCACGCCCGTCTCGATAGCAGACGCCAAGTTCGTACCGCGCTCTCGCCAAGGATATTTGCGAACCCCAGTCGCCCGAGCCTGGTTTCGACTCTGCGGCCTTGCGCAGCCATTCGACCCCCACCACCTCGTTCGTCGCCACGCCTCCGAGTCCGTTGAGCAGTATCTCGCCCAAATTGAACTGCGCGGGGACATATCCGCCATCGGCGGACTTTGACAACCAGCGCACGACCTCTGCCATGTCGGGCTTCTTGCCCCCCTTCATTAGCAGTCTGTACGCATGCGCGTGCTGTGCCGCAACGTCGCCAGACTCCGCGAGCTTCGCGAGTTCTGCGGCGTCCATGCGGTAATAGTCCCTTTCACCTGCCTTCCCGCCACCGGAGTCTTTCGCCGTTGCGCCAAGTGCCAGCGTCGCCGTCACACACATCAAGGAAAACATTGCTTTCGCATTCATCGTCTTTCGTTCCTTACATTGTACCGCCACATCGTTTTCGTATTCACTCGAAAACCGGATCGGGGGCGGTTGGCGAGCCGCCGAACACGCGCGCGGCCTCGCGACAGCCTCCAAGGCACTTCGCGGCCTTGTCACAACCGTCACACATCTTCGGCAGATAGTCGTGCCGCACATAGTGCATCCACTCTTCACATTCCGGGAGCCGTTCCCATTCGTCCCACTTCACGAGTTCGACGGGACTGTGGTTGCAAACGCGGAGGCGTCCGTTCGGCCCGACGGTGAAGAAGTCCGTCGCCGCCGAACATCCCGTGGTGACATCGAGGTATTCGTATTTCTCCGCGTCGATCATGCACGACGGAAGTTCCGTGCCGAAATGTCCGCGCCGCTTCGCCCGCGAAAGCACCTCCTCCGCGACGTCGGCGGCGTGGCGCACGTCGTCCGCCGTCAACATCAGCTCGGGATGCGAAAGACCGCGTCCACCGGGAAGAAAGCGGTTCAAGAGAAGCGAGTCCGCGCCGGCGACGAGCGCCGCCGAAATCGTCTCGTACAGCTCCGGCAAGTTGAGCTTCGTGACGGCGACGCCGACCGTTGTCGCACAGCCGAGTTCGTGCGCCCTGCCGAACATGGAGAGGATGTGCTCGACGGGCGTGTCGCTGTCGGTGTTCGCCGCGAATGACCGCAATCCCGGCATGCTCATGAGAACGTGGATGCCGCGTTCGGCGCAGAACCGCAGTACGTCCTCCGTCATCGCGCGTCCGTTCGAGAGCAGACCGACCTTCGCACGTTTCGCCGCGAAGGCCATCAGCTCAAGGCATCCTTCCTTCAAGAGCGCCTCGCCGCCCGTGAACGAAAACTGCGTCACGCCCGCCGCCGAATATGCCTCGACGAGGCGCTTCCATTCGCCGACCTCCATCTCCTGCCCTTGTTTCAGCATTCCCGCGAACCACGGACACGAACAGAACCTACACGCATGGTTGCAGCGGTAGGTCAGTTCAAGGACGGCGACGGATGGAAGGACGGTCGTCATTTCACAGTCGCGGTGCCCAGCAGCTGCTGCAGACGGGGCAACGATTCCTTCAACGTGTGCTGGTCGTCCATATCCCCCCTCCACGTCTTTTCACCCGTCAGAAACGCCCTCAGAATCCGTGCATCGTATAGATTGACAACCGTGCGCTTGCCGTTGATCACCCACGCCAGCTTCTCGATGCGGTCAATGCCGCAGATGATAGGATCAATTCTCACCCAATCCACAGGATCACCCGGTCGTGCCGGCAGACGCCTCAAGCGCGCATTTGCACTTTCAACGTCACCGCTCGGATTCTTGAAAATACTCATCCGATTCAAGAGTTCATAATCCAAGAGCTCATATCTGCTGATTGTACGCCGCACCTGTGAATCGGACATCGGCGCCGATCTGATGTTCACGTTGTCCCCCAGAAGTTCGCCGGTTTCCGAAATGTACTTTGCGTTGATCCAGCACTCCTGCGTGAACGGGTTGCACTTCTGGCACAGCACCGACTCGTCAAGCGCGATGTCGAGACCGAGCGCGCGGAGACTCGCCGCGTCGTCGCGATACCTCGTGAGCGTATTTGCCATCCGACGGTTGTTCCTTGGATAGACGGTGTGCATGCCGCAATTCTTGCAGACGTACTCAAAGCGTTCTGGCTGCGGCACCGCCACACTGTAGCACGTCGCCTGCGGTCCGCGGCGAACCTTCGGTTCGGGCGATGCAGCGAGCCTGTCGAGCATCGCGTTCAGCTCGTCGCGGTTGAAATCCTTGCCTTCCACCGCAAGCGCCGAGAGCGCCGCGATGCCAATGCCAATCTGCGTCATCTGAGTTTTCATGGGCACTATGGTATCATGCCATGCGCCCAAAGTCAATAGGCACGATTCTGGACGACCGTTTGAATTATAGCGGACAACGGCCGCCTCATCCCGCATCAGGCAAACTTACTTAACCTCCACGCGCTCGGCGGAGGAGTGCGCCGTGAATTCGGGCGCGTACATGCACTGGACCGTTGAGAGACCGCCCACGAACGCGCCGCGCTGCTGCACGCGGAAAGAGGTCTCAAGCACGAACGTACCCTTCCCGAGGCGGTCGATGTAGTAGTGCGTGGCCGTGTCGCGCGTGGACAGATAGTAGCCCACGCCGTCCTGCCAGCGGTAGCGCGAAAGCACGTCCACCGGCTCCGCGCATGCGGGACGCTCGTCCTGCACATGAACGTACTCGAGTATGCGGTCGCTCGTAAGGACAATCCGCGCGACGGTTCGTCGCCAACCTCCAGCACGCCCTCAATCGGCGCGAGACGCGTTCCCTCGGCGCCACGTACCTTACGGTAGTACTTCTTCTCTACGTGCAGTTCCTTCGGCTCGTGCGCGCGCACTTTCAGGACATCCTCGAAGTACGACCAGTGGACGCCACCCCAGGCCACGCCGCCCTTCGCGTCGTTCGAGAACGTGACCGCCCCCATCTCCGGCTTGATCTCCGCAGCCGGCACCTTGTGCGTGTATAGGCCCGTACCCGCCTCGGCGTTCACCTTCGGCACCTCCTTTCCTCCGAGCGTAACCGTCGCGAGCGTATCGCCCACAAGCAGGTCCGTGCCACCAGGTAGGGCGGTCGCCCCGCGACCGCCGCCGAGGAGAATCGCGTAGATCGCGTCCGCCGTGGACGCCGTGGAACTCCAGTTCTGCGTCTGCTTCTGCTTGAGCATCCATGCGCGACAGGCATCTACGCTCTCCTCGTCGCCCGTCACTTCCATGAACGCCTCAATGATCGCGGCCTGCGTGGAAACGGGCGCAGCGAATAGGCTTGTCGAGAAGAAGTCCCCGCGCTTCCAGTACATGCCCATTTCATCGGACACGATCGCGCGCTCCTTCAACGAGGCGATGACATCCTTCGCAACATCCTTCTTTCCGCTCTTCCTGTATCTGTGCAAGACGATGGCGGCATACGCCTGCGTCTCTAGCCCGAAGTCGAGCCACTCGTCCGAGATGTGCCTGAGGAGGAGTTTTTTCGTGTCCGCGTCAGGTGCCGGCACGCCCTTGAACGAATGCAGGTACAGCCACTGCACGTCCCAGCCGGTGGCGTGGAACTTCAACTTGAGGCGCTTCGCCTCCTTGACGCGCCGTTTGACTTCCGCGACCACCTCGCCGTCAAGCGCCTTGCACGCGGAGGCGAAACAGTCTGGATACGCCGCGCCGGTGAGCCGGTTGAGGCGCGTGAAGCCGGTGAGGATGTAGAGCGTGATGCCGTCCGACGACGGCCCGCCCGGAAACCACGGCCAGAGGCCGTCGTCATTGCGGTCCTTCACGAGCTTCTCGAGGCAGCGCGCCTGTTCGGAGGCGAGACGTTCCGTCTCGAACAGCCGTCCCACGCGGCGGCGAGAGGCCGCCTCGTCCGTCGCCTCGCGCACCCACGGCGTCGAGTCGAGCGCGATGGCCTTGATATCCTCGTTCTGTTCAAGCGGACTCTTCAGCGTGTCGCCGCCCGCCGCCTTCCACTTCTCGAACGTCTCGCGGATACGGGGGTCGGAATTGGCGATGAACGACGCGAGCGCGTTCGCGTAGTACCGGCTGAACGTCTGCTCGCAGCACTCGTGCGGGAACTCCATCAGGTAGGGAAGCGCCAATACGGCGTACCACGCAGGACGCGACACCGCGCGCACCGTGAGGTCCACATGGCGGATTGAATCCGACTGCGCGCTCGCGAGCAGGTTGGAGAGCGCGAACGTGCGCGTGCCCGCGCCGCGCACCTGAAGCTGCACGGCCTCGCGCACGAGAATACTGCGGGAGAGGACGGGCAACCAGCCCTCCTCGCCGTCGGCAAACGTCTCGCCCTTCGCGCGCGCCGTATATTTGAGGAAACCGCATCCGTCGGGGATCGCCAGGCGGAAGGAAAAGCTCTTTGACTCGTGAGGGGCGAGGGAGAATGGCTGGATCGGATTTTGAAGAACGACATTCGACGGCCGCCGGCCGACATCCGGTTCGACATTCGCCTCTCGACTATCGACAATTTCTTCGAATGCGAGTGATACCGTGCCCTTCTGCGGGGTGTCCTCCGTGTTCGTAACCTTCACGGCGAAGAGGAAGTCATCCCCCTCGCGCACGAACCGCGGCGCGTTCGACTCGCACATGAGCGGCTTCGTGGTGACGATCGTATCATCGCGGAGAATGCCGCTGCGCAGGCCCTTGTCGTGCGCGAGCGCGAAGAACTTCCAGCCCGTGAGCGCATCGGGCACGGTGAACGTGAAGCTCACGCGGCCATCGGCGTCCGTCGCCAGCGTCGGCAGGAAGAACGCAGTCTCCTGCAGGTTCTTCCGCACTGGGACATCCTGCTCAGTTTTTGGAGATTCAGCTGCATTCTCCTTTGCGGCAGGCGCCATGGCACACATTGCAACGCCAGCCTCCATCGGCGCGGCGCAATCGGCCGTCATCTCCATCATGACGCCCCCTAGTGCCTTCGATTTGCGTTCGGAATCCATCCGAACCGCCTGCGTCGAGGCATTCCACTTTCGCCATGTCGCATTCGCGGCACCACACCCACCAGGGAAGTGTCCGCCCAAGTGGTACAGGCTCTCACACTGGTTCTGGAGGCTCACGGTGCGGGACGAACGCATCCTAGGCGTGAAATGCCACCAGAACGGGAACTGGGGGTTGTGCCCGACGAACGCATCGAGCGACTTGTCGTACATGAGCGCCACCATCTCCGACGGCGCGCCCACCTTGAACGTCCACTTCTCCTCCGCACCCGGCATGAGCTTGCTTGTGAAGTGCTCGCGCGTGATTTTGAGGTCCATGTTGTCCCACGGTACGCTGATGCGTGCGTCCTGTCGGTAGAGACGGTTCTCGCGCAGGAACTCGGTTTCGACCTTGATGTCACCGCGGTTCGCGTCAGTGACGGGAAATTCAAGATAGTGGACCGGCTTCGCAGGATCGGTCGTGCAGTCGTAGAGCGTCTTTCCGTTCTGCGTGAGCGTGAGGCGACAGTAGCCCGTCGCATATCCGCTCGCCCAGTAGAGGCGGATCGCATCGCCCACCTTCACGTTGTGGTCCTTCACGCGGAAGAACTCCGGTACCGCGAACGCGCAGTGCGGCGCCGACGCGTCGAACACGGCGCAGGTGTCCATCGCCTTTACGGTCTTCCCCTGCGGGTCCTTCGCCTCGAACACGAGACGGTACGCGCCCGCCGGCAAGTCGAGCGTGTCCTTCCACTCGCCCTTCTCGTCCGTCTCCACGGCGCGCGACAGCACCTCCGCACCTGGTTCCCAGCGCTCCCAGTTCCACGGCTGCGGTTCTGCTTTCGCCTTGAGGCGACTCCTGTAGACGTCATAGAAACTGCCGCCCGCCGGCTTGCGTACCGGCTTGGCCGGACCCTTCAGCGCGAATACGCGTAGCGTGCCCTTCCCGCGCACGGGCTTGAAGCCGAGCGTGTGGAGTGAGACGTATGCCGGCACGGACGCACGCTTCCCCGCTCCGTCCACCATGAGCCACCGGTCGGTCACGCCCGCCGATGCGCGCCACGCGACCGTCCCGACGCTGAACTGCGTCTCGGCCGCGTGCGTCTCTCCCGCCGTATCCACCACCGTCGCCGACACCGAGAACTCGAACGTCGGCTCGCCCGAGAGGTCGGCCGTCGGGGATGCCTTTGGCACGAACGTGACGGTGAACGCGCCATCGGCGTCCGTTACCGTCTCGCCAGTGGCTAAACACCCATCGTCTTCGCGGTCGGCATCGCCCCAGAGCCAACACCACCAATGCGAATAGATCGTGCGCCGCCAGACCTGCCACGTCACGCGCGCGCCCTGCACGGGCAATCCGGAATACGTGCGCGCAAAACCCTTGACGGTTGCCGCCCGGCCCAACACGCCCTCTCCGCTGCCCAGCTCGAACGCGGCACTGAACTTGGGCCGCTTGTACTCCTCCACGCGCACTTCGTTCTGAGAGGAAACCCAGTCGAACCCGTCGTATGCTCGCGCCTTGATCGCGTAACTCCCGGTCAGGCGCCCGCGCGGTGCCGTGAACTCTCCATGGAACGAGCCCCACGGGTTCGTCCTCAGTTTCATGGAACCTGCGGGCTTGCCGTTGGGGTCCGTGAAGTCCACCACGACCGGCGTTTCAGGCAACACGCGGAAGTCGCGCTTGTGCGGGTCGGCCCAATACGCCACGCCCTTGAAGTGGATCGTCTGGCCCGGACGGTAGATCGCGCGATCCGTGAGCACGTCGACATGCCCGAACGCCTCGTTTTCGCTATGGTCCGATCCCGAGCTGACAGTGGAGAGCGACAACGCCGCGTACTGGCCGTCCAGCACGCGCAAGTAGCCGTAGATGCGGTCCTTGACAAGTTTGAACGAGCCGTCCGTCTCCGTCTTGAGCGTCTGCACGAGCGTGTATGTGCGTCCGTTCTTCGCTTCCCAGATTTCCACGGTTGCGCCAGCAACCGGCTCGCCGCTTTCCGCGCGCCACACCTTACCGCGCAGCGAGCCGTTGTCCCCGGCTTGCGCAAGCGCGAGGTCGGTCACGGTCACGATGCGGGTGAAGAGAGGCGTGTCCTTGTCGCCGAACGTGTCGTCCATCGCCGCGAAAAGCGCGTAGTGTCCTGGCGCGAGATCAGTCGGCACGCGGAACTTCGCCTCGTGCGCCTTGTAGTCGCGTGGATCTTCCAATGCGACCTGCCACGTGCGGGCGGATGCGTCCTTCGCGTGCCGCTTCAGCATGTCGGACGCGCGGTAGTAGCCGTTGTCCCATACGCTGCTGTCGCGGATCTCTTCGAACGTGACTGGCACGATGCGGAAAAAGAGGTTCGTCATGTTCTTGGAGCTGACGGCAATATCCGGCCACGGCGCGTTCCAGGTCGATTCTGTCTCCACGGAGAAATCGGGCTTCTCAAGATTACCCATCAGGCTCGCGCAGAGGCGTCCTCCCACGCTCTCCGGCCAGCGCGCTACGCCGGTCGCCGCCTTCGCGTGCGCACCCACGAGATCGTCGGCCTGCTTCAACAGTTCGGCGCGGGCGTGGACAGCGAGCGCGGACACTTCCGTCACTTCGAGGTAGCGTGCGATGAATGCGTCGAGCGCGGCCGCGTAGCGCGCATCGCGCTCTTTGTCCGGCAGCAGGGCGAAGGAATGTTCGTAGCGGAGACGCGCGAGCTCCGCGTCCGCCAGGGCTTCCTTCGTAGCGTCGTTGCGGTGGAACGCGATGAGGCTGTCAAGCAGTGCGAGGCCCTTCTCCAGCGCCTTGTCGGGAATCGTCTCGCCGTAGAAGTCAACGATGTCGTGTACGACCACGTCAAAGAGCGTGGGACGGTAGGTGTCCGGCAAGCTGCCTTTTGACAGAAGGTATTTCCATTCCTCCACGCGGAGCGTTTTTAACTCATCCGCATGAGCAAACACCTTCGCGAACTGTTTTTCGAGCGTGTCGTTCAGGCGCTCCGGCGCCCACGGCGGCTGGTTCGTGGCGGCTGCGTCCGAAAGCTTCGTGGGACGCGCCCCGCCCCAGCGCCAGGGACGCGACTCGTCGCGGTAGACGTGCGCGAGGTGTAGCTGGAGCACGCCCTGCAGCTCGGCTGGCGCGGCGTCGACGCGCGCCGCGAAGGCCGGCAGCCAGTCCTTAGCCGCCTCGTCGCGAATGCCCTTCTCCACGTTCGCGCGCGTGATGATGGCGCGTGCCGCACTCGGCCAATTCCGCTCCGCCACGGCCTTGCGCTCTATCTTCTCGAGGACGTTCGTCGCCGTGCGCGGGAGTCCCTTGCGCAAGGCGGCGTCGTAGTCGTTCCACGACACATCTTTTGAACCGAACCAAGACATGGCGAATGTTCCTCCTGTAAGGATGAATGCGGTCGTTACTATTAGTAGTCTGTTCATGTTCCCTCCTTTGCGATTTCCGCCCAGCGCGGCGGCGGTGCCTCGAACGTACAGGTTTCGTGCGTCCGAGGATGCACGAACGACAGACGCCAGGCATGAAGGCATAGCCCGCGATCTCCGCCCGTCCCATACCGCACGTCACCGCAGACGGGATGTCCTGCCTCGGCGAAGTGTACGCGGATCTGGTTGCGGCGTCCGCTCTTGAGGGCGATTCTCACGAGCGACGTGCCGTGTCCTTCCGACAGCACCTCCCACTCCGTGCGCGCAAACTTGCCACGCGCGGGGTCGGAGACGCTATAAACATTGAGCGTCTTCGGATTCTCGCAGAGATAGCTCTCAAACACGCCGGACGGCGCGTCCATCTTGCCCTCAACGCGCGCAAGGTACGTCTTTTCCGTCAGTTCGTTCCAGTTCGAGCGGAAGTAGTCCTGCACCTCTTCGCTCTTCGCCACCATCATCACGCCCGATGTATCGCGGTCGAGCCGATGGACAAGGTACACGCGCAGGCGGCTCTTCGCCTGCCCCTTCCGCACCCAGTCGCCGAGTGCGTCCTCCACGGTATGTTCCCGCAGCCGCGCGGATGCGCCGCACCGCGTCGCCTGCGAGAGAACGCCAGCCGCCTTCTCTACGACGATCACGTCCCTGTCCTCGTAGAGGATGCGGATGCCTCGGATGGTACGATGAGAGCCCTTCTTCATTTCATTATTTCACTGTTCACAAATCTCAATTGTTCACAATTGACACAAATATCAATGCAAATGATTGCCGGGTTTCGTCATATCGACCGTCACAATAATGGGATTGTGGTCGGAGGCTATGATGTTGGACGTAACATGCGCCTCCTTTACCTTCACGCGCAAAGACGAGGCTTTGTCAACCGCGATGTAGTCGATGCAGCCTTCCGAATCCGACGCATGTTTCCTGCAACCATGGAACGTGCGGACATTCTCGCTGGAGATGATCTTCATGTACTCGCGCAGCGACTTGATCGGGGCAGAGTCTGGGGTACAGTTCCAGTCGCCCGTGATGAACACCGGCTTTTCCGCAGTCTTCTCCTTCACGACGCGGCGGATGATCTCCACCGTCTGCAGCCGTTTTGTCTCCTGGAGCGCGAAATGCGACGTGCCGAACCAGAAGTTAGTGAACTCGCAGAGCAACAGAACGCGCGGTTCCCCTCCGGGCAGAGGGACGCGCAATACGGACAGCGGCTTCTCGCGGGAGAGGACGGCGTTGCCGTATCCGCCGCCTTGCAGCGGGATCGCCTGTGCGAAGGTGGCGTGTAGTCCCGTCAGAGCGCGCAGTTCCTTCGGTATGTCTATGCCATGAGAACGCGTTACACACCTGTCGACTTCGTTGAGTCCGACGAAATCAGGCTTCTCGCGTTTGATAACTTCCGCTATGCGGGGAACGTCAACCCTCTTGTCCGCACCTGCGCAGTGGCGGATGTTGTAGGACATGAGCCGCATTTCGCACGCGGCGGGATTTTGTTGCACGACGGGACGCTTCTCAGCGGCACATGCCACGATGGCCCACGGTAGCGCCGTAGATACCCCCACGATCATGAGAGCCGTGCGGCGCGAAAACTTTCTGATTGTGTTTGACATGGTTATTATTATACCAAAAACAGGCCGCCCTCTGCGCCGAGTTTGTCGGGGTGGCGGGCGTCTCGCCCGCAACTGGGACAACGGGCATCTTGCCCATTGCGGGAGGGCCGCGCTTGTCGCGGCCTTTCGGTAGGGCGGTTTCGATGAAACCGCCGCCAGCTGGGGCGAGCCGCAAAGCGGTAGGGCGCGATCACCGAGCGCGCCGCCAGCTGGGGCGAACCGCAAAGCGGTAGGGCGCGATCACCGAGCGCGCCGCCAGGTGGGGCGAACCGCAAAGCGGTAGGGCGCGATCACCGAGCGCGCCGCCAGGTGGGGCGAGCCCTCCGGGCGAGCCGCACCCCCTACTGCACCACCACCTTGAAGAACCGCATCGCCGCCTTCTCCGCCGCCGTCACCCCTTCAACCGCTTTCCACTCGCCATCCAGCGCCGCCGCGCCCTTCACAACCTCCCGCGCGCCCTGTACGTTCCACTGTGCCTTCGGCGGATCGACCGCAATATTCTCCAGATCCAACATACCATCCACCTTCATCGGCGACTATGAGAATTTCAGACTTCTTTTCTTCACATGAAGCAAAGAACATCATTGAAATAGCACAATGTCTATTCTATGATGTTCTTATCTCCACACACTGACTGCATTCCCCGTCAATGATGGCATTTACTCCCCGAGATTCTTTATTGTATTCTCGTCAATTTCTTCAGCCGCGCTTTTCGCCCTTCCTCCCTCTTCATTTGATATCGATTCGACGGCTGCAGCAACGTTTTTCCCGGTCCCACGTTGATAATAGGTTTTGACCGCAGTTTCGGAAATCTTAAGCAAACCTTCCTCTTCACCGGAGACCTTTCGACCTGTATTCTTGGGACATACGCAACAAGCAACTATGCCAACCATGACACCACAGAGTAAACTGCAGAAAAAGCCGATTACAGCTTTTGCCACATTCTTCTTGTCTATTATGTACGCGACAAGGATACCAATGAGACTGAAAAAGAAACCCAATACAAAACAAACTACCGGATGATTTCCCTCTGATTTTGCCGACTCCAATACCCTCGGATTCGTAATCTTAAAATCCTTGCCACAGTTTGAACATTCTCCGATCATTCCGGCATATTCCTCAGGAACTGCCTCCTTGTAATGACAATATGGACACTGAACTATCATTATGACCTCAATACCACGCCGTTGTTTTACCAAGGACCGCCCCCCTTGGCGTGGTAAAGAATAGTGGCGTGCCTTACATTCTCACGTCATCGAGAAGGCATCGCCAAACGCCATTACCAAAACATGATCAGAAGACACGCCACATGGATGGTAATCCATCCACGTTGCGCAACCTTCGTATCTCGCTTTGGTTTTTACTTTGGCGAAGTTTTGCATGAAGCGATAATACGCTGTTGCGTACGTTGCTGGGGGCCTTTCGGGCTTGCCCAGCTCCTCGGCTCTGGCTCTCGAACGGGCGAGACGCCCGATCTCACAGTGCCCCGAGGTTCTGGCCTCTGTTCCGGCGGCGCGCTCGGTGATCGCGCCCTACCAAAACTTCGGCCCAATGGCGGGTACTCGGTGCCGCTTTTCGCCGCGCAATCGCGTCACGAAAAGCCGTACCCGCCGATATCAAAGATCAAATTCCGCCTCGCCTTTGAAGGCAAGACGGAAATAGTATGCCACATTCCCCCGCCCAACGCAAGCGGGATTTTGGGAAATTGAAGTTTTGCGCACGGTTTGGGATGTGAATGCGCGGTACGTCACATATCGCGATAGGTGAAGTGGCGGGTATGAGGGGTGAGATTATGGTGCGGAACGTGGTTTTGGGGGATGCGGCTCGGCGGGACGCCTCGCCCCACCTCGGCTCGCCCCACCATGTGGCCGCGACGGAGCGCGGCCATCCCGGTGCGGCAGTTGTTGTCATAGTTATGGAGGCGGGGCGTCATGCGGTCACGCAATCCGTGCTGGATTGACGGAGCATCTGCCCGGTCTTTCTAGCTTCTTCAGCCAGTTCTTCAAGGCTGATGTTCTGATAGAGATGCGTCTTTCGCCATTCGGTATAATCGCCCGCACCGCGATTCATCAACATGATGAACCGTTCGGCATCCACGTCGCCCAATGCCTTGGCAAGAGCCTCATCGTTAATTCGCATTCTGAACCTCCACCGCAAATTCAACAGGATTGGCAACCCTTGTCAGGCCATGCTGACGAACCTTCTTCAATATTCCAATGTCGGTTGTCAGGAACCAGTCGCAGTCAACCGCGCTCGCACAAGCTAGATGGATGGCATCAGCATTGCCAAGGCCAACGCTCACCAATGCGGTCGCGTCGATTACGATCTCTGGCGTGATTTCAACATCAAACTTTGCCCCAGACTTCCATGCCATGATCTTTACCCGTTGCATCGGAAACGGGTTGTCAAGGGCTTCCTTGTCCAACATGTCGCTCCATACGTACTCCACAACTCCAGTCCGCATGAGCTGCTGTACAAACAGCTTAGCCTCGGTCTCAAGGCGCACCTTCAGTTGAGACTGATCATCGAACGGTCGGTTGTAGCAGCAGTTGTCGAGATAAACCCTCATGTCGACACCTCCGCAAAAATGCGCCCAGACACTACCCTGCCGCAGAATGCAATACAATCCCTTCGGAAGAGCGTGCGCCCTTCCGCCTTCCCGCTGCGCGGAATCTGCCATTCACTGCGTGTCATTGGTGGCAATGATACCAAATTTCCCCGCCCAACGCAAGCGGGATTTTGGGAAATTGAAGTTTTGCGCACGGTTTGAGATGTGAATGCGCGGTACGTCACATGTCGCAATAGGTGAAGTGGCGGGTACTTGGCATGAGATTACGGAGCGGAACGTGGTTTTGGGGGATGCGGCTCGGCGGGACGTCATCAGACGTTTGACGATGCGCCAAGGCGCTTCACGTCCGCGCCAAGCGCGGCAAGTTCCTTCTCCACGGATTCATACCCGCGGTCGACGGACTCCGCGTTGAGGATCGTCGTCTGACCCTTCGCGCAGAGCGCGGCGAGGATGAGGGCGATGCCAGCGCGGATGTCCGGCGAGGTGACCGTGGAGCCGACGAGCTGCGTGGGGCCGGTCACGACCACGCGGTGCGGGTCGCACTGTACGATTTTCGCCCCCATGCCGATGAGGTGGTCCACGAAGTAGAGCCGGCTCTCGAACATCTTCTCGAAGAAGAGACACGTCCCGCGCGTCTGCGTGGCGAGCACGATGAGGATTGAGATAAGATCGCTCGGGAACATCGGCCACGGGCCGTCCGCCACGGACGGAATCGCGTCGCCGAGGTCGTAGTGCATCTTGAGGTAGCGGTGGACGGGTACGTGTACCGTCCCCTTCGCCGCGTCCTCGCTCCACCGCACGCCGAAGCGCCGCAGGGGCTTGGAAAGGACGCGGAACGACGCGATGTCCATGTTTTCAAGTGTCAGTTCGCCACCCGTGATAACGGCCGCCACGAGGTAGCTCACCGCCTCGATGAGGTCGCAACCCACGCGCGCCGTACAGCCGTGCAGACGTTCCACGCCCTCAATGCGGAGAAGGTTCGTACCCGCGCCCGCGATGCGCGCGCCCATCGCGTTCAGCATCGTGCAGAGATCCTGGACGTGCGGTTCGCATGCGGCATTGTAGATCTCGGTGACGCCGCGCGCGAGCACTGACGCCATGAGGATGTTTTCCGTGGCCGTTACGCTCGCCTCGTCGAGGAGAATGCGCGTGCCGACAAGGCCGTTCTTGGGCGCCTTCACGGAGAGTATGCGCCGGCCACACTTCACCTTTGCGCCGAGGGACTCAAAGCCCTCGAAGTGCGTGTCGAGCCGACGATGCCCGATACCGTCCCCGCCTGGCGGCGGCAGGCTCACGGACCCCGTGCGCGCGAGGAGCGGTCCCGCGAAGAGGATTGACGTGCGGATTTTCCGCGCGAGCTCCGGGTCGAGGCGAGCGCACTTCAGGCGCTTCGCCGTGACTGTTGCCGTCCGCGCAGCCATATCGCGCGAAACCTTCGCGCCGAAGCGCTGGGCGAACGCGAACATGAGGCGCACGTCGTCGATGTCTGGCACGTTCTCAAGAGTGACCGGCTCGTCCGAGAGCAGCGCCGCCGCGATCATCGGCAACGCCGCGTTTTTGTTGCCCGGCACGCGGTGGACGCCACCGACGGCCTTCCTGCCCGTAATCTGGAACTTGCCCATGGCGACAGCGCTCCTCAGCCGATTTTCCAGGGTGGACGAACGTACGGCGTCAGGAGCGCGTTGGCCGCCTCGGAGTTGCTGAAGCGGTTCGCCTTCGCGTCCCAGTCGAGACGCCCCGGCACGCGCTGCGAGATGCAGCCGAGGAGCACCATCTCCGTAAGCGGCACGGAGTGGTCCCAGTCCGAGAACGGACGCGACCCGCCGCGCACAGCCTCGGCGAACTCCCAGTGGTGTCCCCTCACGCGCGGAAGCGAGACGGGGATGGACTTCGTGGCGGGATGGTCCTGGTGGCGCGTGAACTTCACATCGCCCTTCATCATCATCTGCCCGTTCCAGAACACGCCCTCCGTGCCGGCGATGAGCGTGCCGTCGAACTTCTCAAGCTTGCCGTTCGTGAGGCTGCGGCAGGTCTCGGGCGGCGGACAAGTATTGCCATCGTACCAGTAGATTTCAATGGGCTTCGCCTGGCGTCCGCTCGTCACCACGAGCTTCACGGTCGTCGCCTTCGGATACGTCTCGGCAAACGTCTGCGTAGTCTTCACCGTCTCCACACTCACGACGTCGCGCAGGTCGAGTCCGCGCCAGAAGGAACTCATCGCGTGGCATGCGATGTCGCCCATCGCGCCCGTTCCGAAGTCGAACCATCCGCGCCACTTGAACGCATGGTACACGCCCCTCTTGTACGGACGCTTCGGCGCGACGCCGAGCCAGAGGTTCCAGTCAAGCGTGTCGGGAACCGTGTCTGATCCAGACGGGCGGTTCAGACCCTGCGGCCATATCGGACGGTTCGTAGTGACGTGGATTTCGCGTATCTCGCCCAGCACGCCGCTCTGGAGAATCTCGATGTTGCGGCGCTGCCCGTCCATGCCGTTGCCGTTGTTGCCCATCTGCGTGACGACGCCGCACTTCTTCGCCACCTCGCGGAAGCGCTCGGCCTCCCACCACGTGCGCACGAGAGGTTTCTCCACGTAGACGTGGCAGCCACGCTCCATCGCCGCAATGGCGCAGGCGGCGTGCATGTGATCAGGCGTGGAGACTACCACTGCGTCGAGGCTCTTCTCGCGCTCGAACATGTCGCGCCAGTCCTGGTAGCGCCGCACCTTCGGATAGTGCTTCGCCACCCGCTTAGTGGCGACATCGAGAATCCGGCGGTCCACGTCGCAGAGCGCCACAATCTCCTCGCCCAGATTGAGAAACTCGGTAAGGTTCGCCCCGCCGCGTCCCCCGCTGCCGATAAACGCCATCCGGATTTTCTCTCCCGGCTTGCGGAAGCCCGCCTTGCGCAGAATCGGCACGGGTGCCGTGGCATTAAGAGGTTCCTGCAACGAAATGCATCCGGGCACCGTAATGCCCGCTGCGGCCATCACGCCGCCTCCAATAAATTCTCTCCGTGAAATCTCCACGTTCATGATCCTTTCTTGATGGTATATTTTGCCATGGCGGTAGTATAGCATATTCCCAGCGCGGGGGGAATTGTGTTATACTTCTCCCTGCATGAAAAAAGAAGACATACAGGCCGTCGTGGTGCTGAGCGGCGGACAGGACAGCGCGACCTGCCTCGCGCTTGCCGTGCGTCGCCACGGCGCGGACCGTGTCGCCGCCATCACCTTCAACTACGGCCAGCGCCACGCCCTTGAGACGAAGTACGCGAAGGCCCTCGCGCGCCGCTTCGGAATCGCCCGACACAAGGTCGTGCGGCTCGACTTCTACCGACACCTCACGCGCAACGCTCTCATGAACGACGACATCCCGATCGCCAAGCGCGCGGACGCCACCTGCCCCACAACCGTAGTTGAGGGTCGCAACGCCTTCTTCCTCCTCTCCGCCGGCGTGTGGGCGAAATCTCTCGGCGCGCGCGAGATCTACACCGGCGTATCGCAGGCCGACTTCTCCGGCTACCCCGACTGCCGGGCGGACTTCATCCGCGCGCAGCAGCGCATGATGCGCCTCGCGATGGAATGGCCCTTCAAGATCGTCACGCCGTTCATGAACAAGACGAAGGCCGAGGAATGGGCGCTCGCCGACAAACTCGGCATCCTCGACATCGTGAAGAACGAGACGCTCACCTGCTACAACGGCATCCCCGGCGCGGGCTGCGGAAAATGTCCGGCCTGCAAGCTCCGCAACGCCGGCCTCCGCGAATTCGAAAAGCGCCAGCGCGCAGCAAAGGTCAACCGCACCTCGTCACGCCCGCACACTTGACAGCTCGAACACCTGGCTCGGCGTGCGCGCGTCGCCCGGATAGAACGTCGCCTTCACGGAACGGTCCGAAACGGACAGCGTGACGTGCCCCGCCGCACGGGCGAGCCAGTACTCCCTGAGGTTCGGCGCCACTTCGCCAATGCAGGTGCGGAAGTCCGCACGCGCACGGTCATCCGTGAGCAGCGGTGCGGTCATCGTTCCGTATCCGTCCGGCGCGGTCGCGAGGGGCTTTGAAAACGCCATTTCCTCGTCCGTCCACACGGCGCTTGTGATGAACTGCGTAAGCTCGCCCTCGGAGGACTTGAGCCGCTTGAAGTCGATCACGTGGGTGTGTCCCGCGAGGATGATCGCGCGGCGGCGCATGAGCTTCGCGATGAGCGCGCGACGCGCCTCGTTGTGCTTTGGCGCACCGAGGAGGCTCCAGCGGAACGAGCCGGAATCGCTGAACACAAGCGGTCCGTGCGTGACGAGAAACAGGTGGCGGGCGCCCTCCGTCTCGTCCACGAGGCGGTTGAGGCGCTCGGGGTCGGGACAGTTGAAGTCCGCCATCACCCAGGCGTCCGGCCCCTGGCGGAAGGAGAACGTGGTGGACTCCACGGTCTGGCCAAGTTCGCGTCCCATCGTGGCGTTTGACCACTCGTGGAACGCCTTGCACGCGCCGTCGCCGCGGATGTCGTGGTTGCCCTCCACCGCCACGAACGGCAGACGCCCCGCGTAGGCGCGCTTCATGAGCTGCATCGCGTCGTCCAGCATCCGCTTGTGCGTGGGCTGGTCGTCGCAGTCGCCCTGCACTAGGTCGCCGAGCTGGAGCACGAAGCGGGCGTCGGACGCGAGACACGCGGCGGAGGCCTTCAGGAGGCGCGGACACCTCTCCGCCCACATGTCGCCGTTGCGCATGAACTCGGCGCGCTGCACGCGCCAGAGCCATTCCGCCTTCCGGTCGTTGTCGTAGTGGGTATGGTAGGTCGATGAAGGGAACGTGTCGTAGTGCGTGTCGCCAAGCAGCACCACGGAGTAGTCGTCCGAGTTATGCCGCCCGAGCGTGGTGCAGCCGCCGAGGCACAATGCACCGGCGGCGCACCCCTTCAACCAGTCCCGTCGTCCAAGACGCGGAAACGCTTCGTGCTGTTTTTTCATGTTGTTTAACCGAGGATATCCTTCAGGACGGATACCTTGTCCGTCTTCTCCCACGGGAATGCGTCGCGACCGAAGTGTCCGTAGCTCGCCGTGTCGCGGTAGCACCAGCCCTTCGGCTCGGTGAGACCGAGGTCGGCGATAAGCGCGTAGGGGCGGAAGTCGAACACCTTGCCGGAGAGGATTAGCTTCTCGATCTGCTCGTTCGTGACGCCGTGGTTCGTGCCGAACGTCTTCACGCACACGGAGACGGGCCGGTCCACGCCGATTGCGTAGGCCACCTGGATCTGGCAGCGGTCCGCGTAGCCGGCGGCGACGATGTTCTTCGCCGCGTAGCGCGCGTAGTAGGCGGCGCTGCGGTCCACCTTCGAGGGATCCTTGCCGCTGAAGGCACCGCCGCCATGAGCGGCCATGCCGCCGTAGGTGTCCACGATGATCTTGCGCCCGGTGAGGCCGCTGTCGCCCGTGGGGCCGCCCACCACGAACTTGCCGGTGGGGTTCACGTAGAAGCGCGTGCGGTTCGTGAGGAGCTTCGTCTTCGCGAGGCGGTCGCGGGCGATCTCCTCGATCTGCGCATAGAATTTCTTGTTCGCGCCGTCCTCAGTGGTCTGGTGCGAAATGACTACCGTGTCGATTGCGACGGGGCGTCCGTCTTCGTAGACGACGGAAAGCTGGCTCTTGGCGTCGGGGCGTAGGAACGGCTGCTTGCGCGTCTTGCGCAGACGCGCGAAGTGGGCCAGCAGCTCGTGCGCGTACATGATCGGTGCGGGCATGAGCGACGGCGTCTCGCGCGTCGCGTAGCCGAACATCATCCCCTGGTCGCCCGCGCCCTGCTTCTTGGCCTCCTTGCGGTTCACGCCCTGGGCGATGTCGGGACTCTGCCCGTGGAGCGCGCTTACGTAGTTGAACGTGTCCCAGCTGAAGCCCTCGACGGGACGGTCGTAGCCGATGTCCTTCACCACGCGACGGGCGATTTCCTGTGTGTTGACCGTATCGAACCCCTCGCTGGTGATCTCGCCCATGTTGACGACGAGGCCGGGGCCGCACATCGTCTCGCAGGCGACGTGCGCGCGCGCGTCCTTCGCGAGGCAGGCGTCCAGAATCGCGTCGGATATCTGGTCGGCGACTTTGTCGGGGTGGCCTTCCGAGACAGACTCGGAGGTGAAAACGTGCCGTACGGCATGTTTTTGCATGTTCTACTCTCTTTCTTCGTACTTGCGAAGCGCATCCGGGGGAACATCCCGAACCACCGTGGCTGACGCTCGGTTGGCACAGGGGCAACCCGCCCCCGCTTCCTGATGCAGAATCGAATGGCTAGAGTATACCATACCCGGCCGCCGATGGCGAGTGGAAAGTTGGTTATCGCCGTATGCTATTTGATTGCCTTGAGTGCCTTGATCTGGTCGCGGAGGTATGCGGCGCGTTCGAATTCAAGCGCGTCTGCCGCCTGCACCATCTCTTCCTGCAACGCGGCGATGGTTTCGGACACGTCGAACTTCTCAGGCGTCGCGTTCACCGCCGCGCGTTCCGTCTTCTTCGCCTCGGAATAGACGTACACCGCCTCGTTGATCGCACGCTTGACACTCTTCGGCGTGATGTGGTGCGCCTTGTTGTACGCAATCTGCTTCGTGCGGTGGTTCTTCGTGATGCGCAGGAGGTCGCGGATGGCGTCCGTCTGGTGGTCGGCGTAGAGGATCACGCGTCCGTTGACGTGGCGCGCGCAACGGCCCGCGGTCTGCACGAGCGACGTGGTGGAGCGCAGGAAGCCCTCCTTGTCCGCGTCGAGGATCGCGACGAGCGCCACCTCGGGAAAATCGAGCCCTTCGCGGAGGAGGTTGATGCCGATAAGGCAGTCGAACTCGCCCTTGCGGAGACGTCCGAGAATCGCCACGCGCTCGAGCGCGTCGATGCCGCTGTGCAGGTATTCGACGCGCAGGCCCGTCTCGTGCAGGTAGGCGGTGAGGTCTTCGGCGGAACGTTTCGTGAGCGTGGTCACGAGCACGCGGTCGCCCATCTCCGCCACTTTGCGGATTTCGGCCATGAGGTCATCTATTTGGCCTTTGAGCGGACGGATCTCGATCTCGGGGTCGAGAAGGCCTGTCGGACGAATCACCTGTTCGGCCACGACGGACGAAACGTCGTACTCGTAGTCGCCGGGCGTCGCGCTCGTGAAGACGATCTGGTGTATCTTGCGCTCGAACTCCTCGAAACGGAGCGGACGGTTGTCCTTCGCGCTCGGCAGGCGGAAGCCGTAGTCCACGAGCTTCTGCTTGCGCGCCTGGTCGCCGTTGAACATCGCGCGGAGCTGCGGCACGGCCACGTGGGACTCGTCGATGATCGTGAGGAAGTCGTCGGGGAAGTAGTCGAGCAGACACTCCGGCGGCTCGCCGGGGGCGCGGCCGGTGAGCGGACGCGAGTAGTTCTCGATGCCGTTGCAGTAGCCGAGCTGGCGCATCATCTCGATGTCGTACTCCGTGCGCTCGCGGATGCGCTGCGCCTCGATGTACTTCTTGCGCTCCTCGAAGAAGAGAAGCCGCTCCTTCAGCTCCTCCGTGATCCGCTGGTAGGCGGCCTCCATCTTCTCCTTCGGCATCACGAACTGCTTGGCGGGTGTGACGACGGCGGCGGGCATGGAGACGCCGGGCTTGAAGTCGGGCACGGAGAGCTGCCGGATGGAGTCGATCTCATCGCCGAAGAATTCCACGCGGATGCCGTCCGTCGCGTATGCGGGGAAGATGTCCACCACGTCCCCGCGCACGCGGAACGTGCCGGGCGAGTAGTCAAGGTCGTTGCGCACGTACTGCGCGGCGATGAGCCGGTCTACGAGGTTGCCGCGTCCGCAGTTTTCGCCCTGCTTGAATCCGACGGCCAGGTTGCGGTATTCCGTCGATTCGCCGAGGCCGTAGATGCAGCTCACGGAGGCGACCACGATCACGTCGCGACGCGCGATGAGCGCGTTCGTGGCGGCGAGGCGGTAGCGCTCGATCTCCTCGTTGATCGAAGCGTCTTTCTCGATGTAGGTGTCTGTCTGGGGAATGTACGCCTCGGGCTGGTAGTAGTCGTAGTAGGAGATGAAGTACTCGACGGCGTTTTCGGGGAAGAACTGGCGCAGCTCGGCAAACAGCTGGGCGGCGAGCGTCTTGTTGTGCGAGAGGATGAGCGTGGGACGGTTCCAACGTGTAATCACGTTCGCCATCGTGAACGTCTTGCCGCTTCCGGTCACGCCTTGGAGAACGAGACGGTCCTTACCCTTCTCAAGCCCCTTCACGATCGCGTCGATCGCCTCCGGCTGGTCGCCGGTGGGCTTGAAGTCCGAAACGAGTTTGAAAAGTCGCTCCACAGTATCCATTCCCTCACTCACGTGCCTCTTTATTAATTGTCCATGTAGAACATGCAGAACATATAAATCATCTGGATGTTTTGCATGTTCTACCTGTTCTACATGGATAATTATCTCATCAGATAGTGTCGAAAGCAATAGTCTAGATCAAATGGCCCATCTTCTCGCGCTTGGTATCGAGGTAGCGCTTGTCGAAGGCGGTGGGGCTTATCACTATCGGCACGCGCTCCGTGATCTCAATGCCGTAACCGGCGAGACCCTTGATCTTGCAGGGATTGTTCGTCATCAGGCGCACCTGGCTCACGCCGAGGTCGGCGAGGATCTGCGCGCCTTCGCCATACTCGCGCAGGTCGGGCGCGAAGCCAAGCTTCACGTTGGCCTCCACGGTGTCGAGCCCGTTTTCCTGCAGGTGGTAGGCGTGCAGTTTGTTGGCGAGGCCGATGCCACGTCCTTCCTGGCGCATGTAGAGGACCGCGCCGCGTCCTTCGCGGTCGATCATCCGCATCGCCTCGTGGAGCTGGTGTCCGCAGTCGCAGCGCTCGCTGCCAAACACGTCGCCGGTGAAGCATTCGGAATGGACGCGCACGAGCGCGGGCCCGCCGTGCGCGAGGTCGCCCTTGAAAAGCGCGAGGTGTTCGAGCCCCGTCACGCGCGAACGGTACATGCGCAGGCGGAAGCGTCCGAAATCAGTCGGCAGGTCTACCTCCTCAACCATCTCCACGAGCTTCTCGCGCGTGCGGCGGTACTCGATGAGCGAGGCGATCGTCATGAAGCGAAGGTTGTGCGCGCGCACGAACTCGGTGAGGTCGGGGAGGCGCGCCATCGTGCCGTCATCCTTCATAATCTCGCAGCAAAGCCCCACCTCGCGCAGACCCGCGAGACGGCAAAGGTCAACTGTCGCCTCCGTATGGCCCGCGCGCTTCAGCACGCCGCCTGCGCGCGCCTCAAGCGGAAACATGTGGCCAGGGCGGCGAAAATCGGACGGCTTCGCGCCGTCGCGCACGCACGCGAGGGCGGTCATGGAGCGCTCGGCGGCGGAGATGCCGGTCGTAGTCTCCACAGAGTCGATCGAAACGGTGAACGCGGTCTGGTGGTTGTCTGTGTTCGCGGACACCATCTGCGGCAGGTCGAGTCGTTCGCAGAACGCCCGGCTCATCGGCATGCAGATGAGGCCCTTGGCGTAGGAGGCCATGAAGTTCACGTTCGCAGTGGTGGCGAACTCGGCGGCGCAGATGCAGTCGCCCTCGTTTTCGCGGTCCTCGTCATCCGTGACCACGATGATCTCGCCACGCCGCAGCGCGGCAAGGCAGTCTTCTACCGTGTCGAAATTCATTTTCTCTTCTTCGCCGCTTTCAGGAGGGCAGCCGCCTCGGCCTTCGCCTCTGGGTCCGCCAGGAGCGTCTTGTACTGCTCTGCGTATTTGTCCCTTTCGCTCGGCCACGTCTGCCTGAACCAGAGGATGTCGCGCAGGGCCTCGCCCTTCGCCTCCTTCGTACCCTCGGCCAAGCAGGCCGCAATGTCCTCTTCCAAGTTTTTCTTCGCCTGTTCGATGGAATCGAGGATCGCCTGCGCCTCCTCGGCCTCGCCGGGCTTCTTGCTCTTCAAGGCGGCCTTGAACGGCGCGAGGTCCGCGCCTTCACCCCTCACCTTGCCCATGATATAACGCTGGTCATAGTTACGGAACTTCTTAAGCACCACTCCGTTGATTAGATGCCCGGGAATTGGAAGATCCATGATCGCCTCGGTAATTGCAACGGCGGCGTCGTTCTTGTCAGAGCCAGAGTACACCTCCTTGCCGGATGCGTCCGTCACGCGGATGTCGGGCACGTTGCCGCCGTTGCGGAGTGTGGCCCTCATCGCGACAGGATGTCCGGCCTCGCGATACCCCAGCACGGTCTTCTTGAGGAACGCAACGGCGTTCTGGCTTTCCACGTCTCCCTGCGCCCAATCTACGGTGACGGTGACCTTCCGGCGGGCGGAGGTGCCAGCGAAAGTTGCAGATAGCAGCGCGCAGACGCAGGCGAGGAGAAAAAGGGGCTTTCTCATTTCATTTCCTTTTCGTAGGGAACGGCAATGCCGTATGCGGCGGCGAACGCATGGATGTCCGCCAAGAGTTTCTTGCTCGGTTTGCGAGTGTACTCGGCGATCTGCTCGTAGAGACGCCGCGTGGCCCATTCGGTGCGGACATCCTGGTCCATCTGCTGGGCAGAGGCGAAAGACAGCGTGAACATGCTCTCGAACGGAGTCACGGAATTCAATCCGCGCATCTGGAACACGAGTTCCTTCTGGTCCGCCGGACACACTCCATATATCTCCACAGGCTCGTCCTCGCAGAGGTTCGTAACGAGCTTCGGATATGTTTCGGCGCGGGACGAGGCGGTGAAGATCACTGCGACGTCGGTGAGGACCGGCTTCTCGAACTTCTTGGAGAGGTCCGGCACGCCCTTTGCCGCCTGCCAACGCAGCCCCTTGTGGCACGCCCATCCGCCGCGGTTGCAGCGCGTGAGCATGTCCATCAGGTAGGCGTTCGCCTCGGGCTTGACGCCGTACATGAAGATCGAGACCAGACCGCCGTTCAGCTCGGAGAAGCGGGAGATGATCTCCGCCGAACGCGTCATGCCGCTCGTCGCGTCACCGTCCGTCGCCACGAACGCCACGATCGGACGCGCCGGGTCGCGCGGCAGCGTGAGCACGCTGCGGAGCGTGCGGAACACGTCCGTGTTGCCGTGCGCCTTGAGCGTACGGAGCCACTTACGGGCCTCTTCGGCGGAGTTCAAGTCCACTTCGCGCCATGCCGTATCAGGAAAGGCGTAGGAGAACTTGTCGCGGAACGCGACCACGTTGAAGCGGTCCCCCGTGTTGAGGCGGTTCAGCGCCTCCAGAACGGCATTGCGGCACGAGCTGAGGCGGTCATTACCGATGGAGCCGGAGGCATCGAGCATGAACACGATGTCCTTCGAGACAATGGGCAGCGGATTGAGAGGATTGGAGGCCACGCGAACACGGAAGTACTTGCGGCTGGGATTTTTAGGGTCGATCCAGAAGCCTAAGCCCACGTTCACGTTCTGGTCGAACGGACGCCCTGTGGCAACCTTCTCGTCACGCAGCTTGCGCACTGCCGCCTTCTCCTGCGCCACGATGGCCTCGTCCACGCGCGCCATGGCCGGTGGCGCTGTCGGCGGCTTCGCGGCCTTAGCAGCCTCCTCCGCCAGCTTCTCGGCTCGCACCTGCTCAACAGTCTTGCCCGCCTTCTTCGCAGCAGCTGCCTCGGCGGCATCGCGACGCCTCTGGGCCTCCTCAGCCTCGGAAAGGATCGTGAACGCAGCAGGCGCGCCCTCCGACAGGGTCGCAGCCCCGCCTACGCTGCCAGGCGCCCGCCGCGGTGCCGCACGAGGAGCCGCGGGGGCGACGGCGGCGGAAGGCGCGCCACCACTTTCCTTGCTTGGGGCGAGGCTCGACGAGATGGACGGCGCGGTAGACGATGCGGTAAAGGCGGACTCCGTGCTCTCTATCAAGTCGAACGCCGGAACGATGTCCGCAGCGTGCGCCACGCGCTCCACCTTGGGGATTACGACGCGCGGCAGCGCCTCGCGGACATCCGGCACCGTCGGCTCCGGCACGGAGAGTATGTCCTGGCGCGGCTGCCATTCGGCCGCCTCGACGGCGCGCGGCGCGACGTCCGGCTGCGCTGGCGCCATGATGGACGCGGGGGACTCAGGCATCTCAGGCGCCACCGAGCCCGTCACGTCTCCGGAAAGTCGCTCCACACGGTCCACCTGGCGCTCTTCGTCGGGCGCCGGGGCAGGACGCGGCACGTCGCGGATGATTTCAGCGAGCGGGTCGCCCTCGTACTTCCGCATCTGCATCTGCGGAAGGTCCTTCGTCAGCTTGCGGTCTGTGTGGACATTCTCCACCGTTGGCGTGAAGGAGTAGTCTGAAACTGAGAGCATCAGCCCGATGTGTACGGCCACGGACACTATCAGCAGCACGATGATGAGCATGAAGCTCCTCTCGCGGCTCTCTTCGTTCGTCTTCTCGAAATCGGCTTCCAGGGTCTGCGCGTCATCTGCACTCATAGCGCCTCCTGTGCGTTAGGGAACCGCTTGCGCAGTTCGGCCATGACATCCCGGGACTCCTTCTCCCGCCCCTTTTCCTTGAGAATGGCCGCCGCGCGGGAGAGGGCATGAGGCACCATCTTCGCGTCGTCGAACAGCGACCCGACGAGCATGTGGTAGGCAAGGGCCTTGTCCATCTCCCCGCGCTCCTCCTCGTTCGCCGCGAGTGCGGCGTATGCCTGGATGCGCAGGGACCGCTGTTCGGGAGACTGGGCTCGGGTTACGGCGTTCTCAAGGTGCTCACGCGCCTCGTCGAACTGCCCGCCTTCGGACTCAAGCCGTCCCAGCGCAAGCGCGGCCAGCGCGCCGCTCTCCGTCTCGGCCCCGGTTGCAAGCGCGCGGGCGTACGCCTCCTTCGCGGCGTCCTTCTCGCCCAACCGCTCGCGGGCCTGCCCCAGCAGCGTGGCCGCAGTCTGCGTCCAGGCCGGATCCACGTTTCTGCGCTCAAGCACGGACGCGGCGGCGCAGGCGGGACCCCATTCCTGCACGTCCATCAGCGTGCGTGCCGTCCACTCCAGAACCTCTGGCGTGAGGCGCCCAACGGCCTTAGTGCTCAGGAGAGAGGCAAACAGCGTCGCAGCCTCGCGCGACGCCCCACGCCTCTTGAGCACGGACGCGAGCTCCAGCTTTATCTCGCGCTCAAATACGGCCGATGGCTTTTCTGCCAGCGCGGCGCGAAAGTGCTTCTCCGCCTCGGGTTCGTCGCCAGCGCCTAGCGCCGCGACACCCCACCAGTAGAGGTTCTCCATACGCCGAGCCGCGTTCGGGAAGCGCGTCATCCGCTCGCCCAGCAACTGCTCTGCCGCACGGTAGTCACGCGCAGTCTTCTCCGGACGCCGCAGCACCGCGATGGCGCGCGCGTATAGCGCGTCGGACGCATACGGGGAGTCGGGATAGCGCGCCACGAGGTTTTTCCAGTCGTTGCACGCCTGTTCGACCTGCCCGCGCTTCATTTCGCATACGCCCGCCAGAAAGAGAGCCTGCGGGGCCACGGCGTTTGTGGGCCAGTCGCCGGCAAGACCACGATAGGCTATGGCCGCGCGCGCCCAGTCGCGTGTCTGCTCCAGCAGCCACGCGAGACGGTGGACCGCACGCGGCGCAAACGCGCTTTTCCTGTTCTTCGCCATGCGGCGCGCGTACTCGACGGCAACAGGATAGTTCGTGAGCGCGATTGCGCTCTCGCAGCCGAGGCTCCAAGCGCGCTCCGCGTACTTCGCCGGAGGGTCTCCGTGCGTTGAGAGCATCTTCAGAACGCCGGCGTTATCGCCCTGCGCGGAAATCACTGACAGGTAGTCAAACCACGCCTCGTCGGCGTAGCGTCCCTTCGGAAACGCCTTCAGCTGCGCGGCGTACGCGTGTATCGCGTCCACGCGCCGCTCAAGCAGACGCAACGCCGAGGCGGTGATGTAGTAGGCATCCTCGTTGTCGGGTCCGCGCAGCGGCGAGGCTATCTCCAGCGCCTCGGAGTAGCGTCCGGAAAGATAGCAGGCCCAAGCTGCGTAAATGCGCGACTCCTTTACGCGCGGCGAATCGCGGAATTCGGATGCGAGACGGTGGAAAAGCCTGGCGGCCTCGGTGTACCGCTCGTCGCGGTAGCCCAGCATCGCGGCGGAGAACATCGCCTCCGCGGCGACCTGCGGATCGGTCGACTCGGCCATGTCAAGGTAGATGCCGAGTGCCTGGCGCCTGTCCTGCACCGAGTCGGACTCAGAAAGCAGCGCTGCCCCCTTCAGGCGGGCGAGGCGAGCCACGTCGTTCGTGCGCGAAATCTCCGCTGCGCGGCGGTAGTAGTCGATGGCGCCCTTCGCGTCCTTCGCGTCGCGGGCGATGTCGCCCAGGTAGTTGAGCGCCGTGGCGCGTATAGAATCGGAGGCGCTCTTGCGGTCCAGCTCCTTCAGTTCCCGCGCGCGCGCGGCGCCGGTGCGGAGCATCGCGCGGTTCAGGCGCGCCACGTCGGCGTAGCGCGAGGCCGGCGTGGAGGCGATCAGCTCGGCGTAGCAGTTGAGCGCGTCGTCGGGTCGCCTGAGGATGCGGTAGGTGTCCCCGAGGCGGAACAGCACCTCGTCGTGAGGCACACCCTTCGCGTTGCGTATGGCCTCGTACTCGCGCAGGGCCTCGGCGTACATGCCCCTTTTCGAGAGCTGGATGGCCAGCTCCAGGCGATCGGGCGGCGGCGCGGTAACGAGCTGCGCGGCGAGCGGCAGGGCCACGAAGGCCAGGACTATTGAAGAGAATCTCTTGAACATCGGAGTAGATTATACCAAAAAAACGCCTCCTGCGCGCATCCTATTTAATCGCTGTCCTTTCTGAACGGAAGCGGGAATGAAACACCTTCCGTCCGGTTGGTGGCAAGCGGATCCTTCGCCTGCTCGTCGAGGGAACGCGTGTCCAGCGAGGCAATGCCCTCTATCGCGTTGCCGTGACGGTCGCCAGGCTCGAGCTTCACGCCCTCCGTGTACATGCGGCCGAGCACCGCGTTCTTGGGCAGGCCGATATCCTTGGGCACGCGCTTCGGATCGGCCATGCCCACGGTCACGAACACGAGGATCTCCTTCTGCACTTTCGAACGTATCTTGCGCCCGAAGAGCTTGTCGCCGATCCACGGGATGTCGCGCAGCCACGGTATGCCGGAGTCAGTCTGCTCCTCAGTAGTCCTCGAAAGACCGCCTATCACGGCCGTCTCCCCAGCCGCCAGCGTGAAGTCCGTAACGAGGCGCTGCACGTCCAAAACCGGGTACTTCGACGAATACGTGCCAATGTTAGCCGTCGTGGAGGTGTCGCCGGCGCCGGCGGTGACCCAGTCCGTGCGACTTGAGATCGTGGGTACAATGGACACGTTGATGAGCCCGTTGGAGCTTACGCGCGGCGTCACGTCCAGCAGGATGCCCCAGCTGAAGAACGCCTCCTTGGCGAACATCATCTTGTCCTCGCCCGGCACCTCGGCGATGTTCATGCTGAGGTCAAGGGAATCCGAGCCGCCGCCAGTCGTTCGCTTGGCGGAGATCGTAACGTTGGGGTACTTCTCCGTCATGTCCACCGTGGCCTTTTTCCCGTTCGACACTATGATCTTCGGGTTGGAGAAGATGCGCGCGTCGCCGCTGGAATCGAGCGCGCTCAGCACCAGCGACATGTCGGAGAACTGGAGAGTGCCGGCAAAATAGCTGAGGCCACCATCGCGTCCGGTCGTAGTCGAGGTCTCGGACGACGAGCGCTCCGATGTGGTGGCGCCGCTCTCCAACTTGCTTTCCGTTAAGGACGACGCCTTAGACGCGGTCTGCCCGGCAATGCCGTAGGAGTAGCTGCCCGCGCCCCCCGCCGACCCGCTGGACGACGCGACGGTGCGCTGGAAGTCCGTCACCGCGTTGCCCACGACCAAGCGGTCCATCCCGCCGCCTAACGAAGCGGTGCCCTTCATGCCGTCGAGCATGGACCAGTCAATGCCGAGCTTATGCGAGGCTGAGTTCTGAAGTTCCACGAAACGCGCCTCAATGTAGACCTGGGGAACCTCGATGTCTATGGACTGCACCACCTTTTCACAGGCATCGAGGATCAAGGCAGGTGCCGTGACCATCACCGTGTTCGCCTCCGGAAAGGCCTGGGCGATCTTGGAAACCTTGAACGCGAGGCCAAAGTCCCCACTCCACGTACTGTTGAACTTCTCGGCGACATCCACGGCACTCGCGTGGAAAAGCCTGAACGTGCGAGTGGAGATTTGGAACTTCTCGTTCGTCTTCATCAATGCCGTGTTAGTGGAGGCTTGCGAAACGCCACCCGTCACGCTTGTAGACGAGGCGGATGCACTGTTCGTGGGCGACTGCGCCACAGACTGCACAGCATTCGTAGACGTATTTAGCGTTACCGACGCATCGCCCTGAGCCGGCGAGTCCGCGGCAGCGCATACCAAGACGGCTGCAAGAGCGAATAGAAAGAGGCGATATTTCATGCCTATATTATAGCATTTACCGCCGCGCGCCGCGAGAGGAAAATCATCCTCATCAGTACACGCCGATGAACACGCCCTTGCGCGCACCCTTGAGGACGAGCGTCGCGCCTTCCTTCGCCAGCTTGTACTTACGGTTCGTCCCGTCGGCCAGCGCGAACTTGGTGAGGTCGATGTCGGACTCGCTCGCCGCCGTCAGGAGGATGACCTTCGCTGCTGGCGCGCCCAGCGCGCTGACATCGACGGTCACCGTACCCGATGCGGGATAGGTGATCGATCCGGAGACCGAAAGTCCGTTCTCGTCCGAGGCGAACGCCTTGAAGGTCGAGCCCGCACTGAACGTCAGGTTGCCAGTCAGCGTTCCCGTGCCGCCAATCGTACCCGCTACCGTCGTCGCACCAACCCACGTGCCCGTGAGGTTGACCGCCGCGCCGGATTCAACGGCAAGGTCATTGGAAACCGTCTGGGTGTTTGAGAGCGTAAGTGTACCTGCGGTCGAAGCTCCAGGAGCAACGGTAACCGTACCAACGCGGTCATCCGTATCAAACAAACCACTATAAGTAGTGTCTTTCGCCTGAAGGATTCTCAGGTTACGGTTCCCGTTACCCCAGTCAGAACGAACTTTACCGCTACCAGCAAGGCTGCCAATTGTGTGATTGCCACCCGCCGTCTTCAAGATGAGACCAGCAGTAATGTTGTTTTCGCAAATCATTCCGGTCGGGAAGTCGGTCTGAGAAAGAGTACGCCAATTGTTACCGCCGCCATCGGCATACCTCAAAGTTCCCGTACCCGTTATTCTGGCATAAGACGTGGACTGGTCGTCAATCTGGCTAGCAGTGAGAAGCGTGAACACGCCATTGTCGGTCGTGGTAATGGTCGTGCCGCCGCCGAACTTGTCGAGGTTCGGAGCGCGGAGTTCGCCATCGACCTTGATGCCGCCGACAGCCCACCAAGTGCCGGAAGACTGCTGCGGCGTGATAACCGCGCCTTCGGAGATGTAGATCGTGCCTGCCGTCAGCTCGTCAGGAATCGTCTCGCCGAACACAACGCACTTGTTGTTCAGTCCTATAGTGCCGGTGAAGCCCGACCAATCGTCCGTAATGTTGAATACGACTGTTACAGCACTACCGTCACCGCTGATTGCGCCAGAACCGAGAAGCGTTCCAACCTTAAAGGCAGATGCTTTACCAGAACCACCATTGTTCAGATACAGCGTTCCGGTAACCTTGAGGGGAACTGTGCATGTGTAACCAGTTTCAAGCCAGCCAGTGACATTGTTCAGTTCAACAACTGAACCGCTGTTGCCGTAGTCATTGAACTTGAGCCACACGCCTGTACGGCTATCGCCCACCATGTTAGTGACATCCTTGACCTGCACGGTACCCGTCCAATCGGCATTCTTCCACCAAGCGTCGCCTGATACAGTAGGCGCACGTCCGGTGAACACAACCGTGCCGGCGCCACTCACAGCCTTTGTCGTATGAGAGCTGGTCAAAGTTCCATCGACGTTGAGCGTACCATTCACGACAAAGCCACCATTGGCAGTCCAGGTCTTATCTACAGGAACTGTCATGGTCACTCCAGACCTAATCTCGAGTTTGCCGCTTTGTCCTGTTGAATCCGAATAAGCCGGTGCGTCGCCGCCCACATAAACGCTCTTCGCCGTCAAATTGAACGCGCCCGTGAAGTCGCTGGCGTCAACGATGTAGATATGTTCGCCAGCACCGCTGCCCTGAGTCTTGAGTGTACCTGTGCCCTTAAGGGTGTTGATCTTCACCAAATTGCCACCCCAGCCATTGCTGTAGGTGAAGGCCACAGTATTGCCCTCGTCCACAAGTTCAAGCGGAACGGTGTGAACATAAGTGCTGCCATTCCAGGAACTGGTCTGCAAATAGCCGGTCACGCCAGTAAAGCGGATAGTCGAAGCGGCGTTGCCAAACTTGGTGCCCTCAAACGACGAGACCGACTGGTTCTTGATCCAGACCGTACCAGACCAGCCAATATTCGCCCAACCCTTACCTTCGACAGGCGCAGTAGTGTCATACACAACCGTACCGGAGCCGGTGAAGGTTGTGGCGTCGAGGCGATCGGCGTTGATATTCATTACAACGTCCTTTGCAACGTCGATGGTGGCGGCGGTAATCTTCTCGCTGCCAGCGAGCGTCAGCGTGCCGCTGCCGACCACGTAAACCGTACCCGACAGCGTTCTCTCCTCGCTGACCGTGTAGGTCGTAGGACCTGAGACCTCGATGACGAGATCGTTCTCGCCAACTTCCGGCACATACTGGACAACCTGAATCGCCGCGAAGCAACCGCGAGCGGTCGGAGTTCCCCCACCAACGCGGTGCGCGACCATGGTGACGGTATCGCCGGAAAGGACGGCGGAGACAAGCGTATTCGTGCCTTCAGCAATCGGTTCCGCGCTTTGATCCGCACCGGCGCTGCCCCAAGATGTCGTACCTGTCTGCTGGACTCCATCAACGTATGTGAAGTTGAAGCCGTTGATGGTGTCGTAGCCGAACTTGGCCCCATTCTGGTCGGTGGAGTGATAGACGATGACACGATAGTGCTCGTAGGGTATGCCCGTGATGGTCACGGTCGGCGTCGGATAGCTAGTGTTTTCATCGATATATCCGTGAAGAAGATTACTCGCCGGTGAGAGATTCGAGCAGTTCCAGTGTCCGCGAGTGCCCGAAATCGAGACACTCACGCCAGCCGCTACAGAAGCCGCACCCGTGGAATCGATGGCGTTGACGGTGTTGAACGTGGCATTGTTGGCCACAACAAAGTTGTTCCAGGAAGTGCCGGGAACCGCATATCCTTCCAGGCCGACATCGTCACTGGTCGTGAGGCCGTTGCCCGCACCGTTCGTGAAGTTGATGTTGATGGAGGGCTTGTATTCCTTGATGTCGGACGGATCGCCGTCAACCCAGAAGAGGAGAATGCCAGTGGCCGTCTGGACGAGTTCGCATGTGCCGACCGCGTTGGCCGTCGTGAGGGTTGTCGTGCCGGTCGAGTTCACCGAGGAGAGGTTCACGGTCCTGACGACCTCGTCGGACGAGTTCTTGACCTTGATCGCGGCGTCCGCCGTGAACGCCGGGGTGGAAGAGGTGAACGAGACAAGCGTCTTCGACTGGACGGACTTCTCATTGCCGGAAAGCGTCACGTCCGCCATCTTGATCTTGTGGTTGGCGGCAGAGACGGCCTGATACGAGACGCTGCCTGCGCCCTTCAGGTAGTACTCGAACGTATTGTTGGCGTTGCCGGACGTCAGTCCCACATTCCATGTGATGCCGTTCGCCTTGGCCACGGAGAGTTTGATCACCTGACCGTCGGTGATGTTGCCGCCGCCAAAGCCGCCGACAGTCAGCTGGGATTTTTCGTCAACGGTCATCCACATGGTGGTGTCGCCTTGGTACTTGACGAAGGTGTTCATCGTGACAGTGGCACCGTTGTAGAGGCCCATCCGAAGGTTCCAGCCCTCCACCGACATGCTGGCGTTGATGTTGATGTTGCTTCCGTCAAAGAGGATCGGATCCCAAGTGTTCTCGCCGGACTTTGCAGGCGTTCCGGACGGATTGGCGCCGCTTGAATTCCGCCAATAACCGGTGCCATTCCACGTGTCGGTGCCGACAAACGACCACGTGTAGTCTTCGGTCTCGCCAGTCACGGGGTTGACGGCCGTGAGGGGCAGTGTGTAAGTGTTCGCGCTCGCGGTGACCTCCTGTCCGTTGGGGCCAGTCACGGTGCTGAGATATCCGTTCGGATCCGAAAGAGCGATTCCCGTCTTGGGGAGCGTGACGCTGGTGACGCCGGGATCGGCGATCAGCACGATCGTCTCGCCAACGTTGACGGCGGCGAGAGCTTCGTCAAGTGTCGCATAGAGGGTGTCACCGATCTGCGCCACGCCGACGAAGAGGAAGTTGGGAAGCTCTTCCGTAAACGAAATATCGTCCACTGCACCCTCGCCCTGGAACGCGAGGGCGGAAAGCGTCAAAGACGAGGGCTGAAGACTGGGGAAAAACGTAATGGGGCCGCCGTCCAAGGCCGTGACCAGCTGACCGTCGATATAGACATTGAACAACACCTTGCCGTTGGAATTGGCCGCCTTGACGGTCAGACGATACCACGCATCAGGATTGAATGCGCCGCACTGAACTTCACCAAGACCCGCCGCCACGTAGTCGTTCGTTCCAAAAGTCTCGCCACTGTATTTACCGGCGGTTATGACCAGGTTTGACGCGGAGTTGAGCCAGACGGCGAGCTTGCCCGCGTCGTCGGCGATGTCGGCTTCGTCGCGGCACTGCTCGAACTTGATGAGCGTGTCGATGTAGAGCCCGCCGTCGCCAAGGTCCACCTGCGTGAACGACGGGGACGAGAACGCGCTAGCCGAGCCCTCCGCCGCGCGGTAGAGAAGGTTTTCGGCATCGACCGCAAGTGCAATCGAGGTCTCCGCTTCGACAAACTGGTTCGGACGCCCGCACGCGCCGCCGTAGTAGTTCGCGGCGAGGGACATGTTCGTGCCGGACTGCGCATCGGCGGAGTACCAGTAGTACTTGCCGCCCTCGGCAGCGGCCCCGGAGGCGGAGAACGCATCCCCGGCGGTGAGGCCGGCGAACGTCGTTCCAGACGTGGTGGAAAGCGTAGCGGCGCTCGCGGCGAACAGCGCGCCGGCGCTCAGCAGCATGAATATTTTCTTCATTTTATTGTCTCCTCGGGCGTTGACCTTTTTGGGGGTAGGCGGGCATGATACCAAAACTTCCCCTCTCATGCAAGCCGTTAGTCAATTGAATGTTCCGCAATTGACACCCAATTTTTTCCCGTTGCGGAAATAACCCCACAGAAACCGATGCGTTCTGCTCCGCATTCCACCCTTCAATCAGAAGTAGCAGTTGTGCCTAATTCGGCCTCGACAGTGCGCCCCCCGCCATTGCTCATATTACGTCGCCGCAGTTCGTCACGTATCTGCCGTAGATGCCTGACAATCTCGAAAATTGCAACGGCTAGTTCATAGGTAGCCCAGTTGAGGAAAAGCAACAACGGCAAAAGAGCAAGCGGAATCCATGCGGAATCACGGGTAAAGTAACTTTCCGATGCAGAATAACACCACTTAAAACACAAGAAAGTATAACCTAAATTTCCAACCCACCAGAAAATATAGAGCCCGACACGTATTGCGTCAAAAGACTTGTCCCTAGGCTCTCCTTGACGCCTATTCGTACTTTCCGGTATTTGCCTCCGTATTCTTTCCTGTTCTGCCTCCATGCGACGTTTCTCTGTAACCCTACGGTAATACTCTTCCTCGGCCTTACGCCGCTCTTCCATCGCCAATTTTGCCCTCTCATTTAATGCCTTAACCTTTTCTCGCGCCGCCTCAAATCCCTTTTTACCAAGCTCACAAGCAATCCCGCCTAGTCGCTTCGCAGCATCAGTACCATCCTGTAAAATTTTTCCCATCTGTTCTTTCGTCATCTTTTATACTCCAAGGTCCATTCAACTTTCAGCCCTTTCGGGCAAAACGCGTCAAGTATATTCTATTTCCTTGCCCAATGCAAGCACGATCATTGGAAAACAACTGGGTTGAGAGCGGTCCGAAAGGCGTGGATCATTCATGGAAATCAGGATCGGACGGAGCACAACCCGGTGGACGGCCTGCTAGATCCATGATTGCAAGCGATATGCGGTCGATGGTCCGCTCGTCCGAGACAAGAGGAGGCATCGCGTAGATGAAATTGCAGAATGGCCGAAGCCATACGTTGTGGGCGTCGATGACGTCAGAAATGTCCGCCTGCGACGGCAGGCGTTCGACCTCCACCACAGCCGCAGCGCCGAGAACGCGCACATCAACTATGTTCGGATGGGACTTGAGCGGCATGAGACGCTTGGCGAAGGCGTCCTCAATCCGCTTCACGTTGGTGGCGTAGTTGGACGAGGCGAAGATGTCTAGCGAGGCGCATGCCGCCGCGCAGGCAAGCGGATTGGCCATGTACGTGGGGCCGTGCATGAATGCCGAGGGACGTCCGTTGGAGATCGTGTCTGCGACCCTGGCGGAGGCAAGCGTGGCGGCGAGCGTCATGTGCCCGCCTGTTAGCGCCTTGCCTACGGTCATTATGTCAGGTGTGACCGAGGCGTGGTCCTGCGCCCAGCGAGGGCCTGTCCGATGGAATCCGGCCGCAATCTCGTCGAATATCAGCAACGCTCCGCATTCGTCGCACAGCCTCCGCATCTCGCGGAGATACTGCGGATTGTAGAAGTTCATCGCGTTGGCGGCCTGGAACACAGGTTCGCACACGATCGCGGCAATCTCCGCGCCGTGTTCGTCGATCGCATTGGCAAGCGACCGCGCGCACGACGGAACCCACTCGCCTCTGAACGGACACGACGGCTTATCCGCGAAGAAATGGCTCGTCATTATCCCTTTGAAGAGCGTGTGCATCCCGTCCGGATCCGAAAGCGCCATACATAGCGAAGTGTCGCCATGGTAGCCGCCCTTCAGCGCGAGGATGCGCCGGCGCTCGGGATGGCCGAGCGCCGTCTGGTACTGGATCGCCATCTTGGCGGCCACCTCCACGGAGATTGAACCGGAGTCGGCAAAAAAGACGCGGTCAAGGCCAGAAGGCGCGAACGAGGCGAGCTTCTCCGCAAGGACGACCGCCGGCTCGTGCGTGAAGCCCCCAAACATCACGTGGCACATCTTCTCGCTCTGGCGGCGGATTGCCTCTACGATCGCGGGATGGTTGTGTCCGTGGGCGACGCACCACCATGACGACACCGCGTCGACGAGGCGGCGCCCGTCCTCAAGCTCGATTTCCACGCCGGACGCGGCGCGTGCCATCCGCACGGGCGGGGCATCCTTCAACGAGGCGTAGGGATGCCAGATGAACGCACGGTCGTATTCTAGCGGCGTCATGCGAACAACCCCGTAAAATCCGCCTCGGCCGCGCAGTCGGCGCCGACGGACGGAAGCGACACGAGAACCTGCGGGTAGCCGAGTTTTCCGAGGTGGCGCAGGATGGCGTCTCGCGCATCGGCGTCGAGACGCGGATCTGCGGAAAAATGCGTGTTGTGTACGACGCCTACGACTCTGATGCCACGCATTTTCGCGGCATCCAGCGAGAGTAGCGCATGGTTTATGGCGCCGAGCCGGCCACAGGTAACGAGTATGAGCGGCCATTGCCTCTCGGCGACGAAGTCAGCCGTCAACACATCTTCCGTAAGCGGCACGTCGAGTCCGCCTGCCGTCTCCACGAGCGTCAGGTCATGCGCCGCCGCGCAAGCGCTCACGGCCTCGGATATCCGCGCCAGATCCACAGTCCGTCCCTCCAGCCGCGCCGCCAGAAGAGGCGATGACGGGAAACGGAAAATCTGCGGAGCCGTCAGGCCCTGCGCGTCTTCCGGGAAACGCCTGCCGCCGCACGCGGCCCGATGTACCTCAAGGTCTTCCGAAAAACCGTCGTTTCCGGTCTGGACCATCTTCACGGTTATGACGTCGACGCCCTTTCCTGAGAGCGCCCGGGCCATTGCGCCCGTCACAACCGTCTTTCCTATGCCTGTGTCAATTCCGGAAACGGCGTAAACCTTTTCCATGTCCTGATCCTTGCATTCACCGATGCCAAAGTCAAGTTCCCATCAGCTTGAAGATTTTCCTAAGTCCCTTTCGAGCAAGCGCGCGGAGGGCGTCGAGCGATTCCTCCGTGAACGGATTGTGCTCGGCCGTGCCCTGGAGTTCCACGTAGCGCCCGTCGTCGGTCATGACGACGTTAAGGTCCACTTCCGCCGTGGAGTCGTGCGCATAGTCGAGGTCGAGCGTCGGCTTGCCGTCGCAAATGCCAACGGACACCGCGGCGACGCGGTGGACGATGGGGCTTTCAGAGATGACCCCGTCCGCCAAAAGCTTCCTTACGGCGTCCTCTAGGGCGAGCATGCCGCCCGTGATGGACGCACACCGCGTGCCGCCGTCTGCCTGCAGCACGTCGCAGTCGATCGTGATCTGCAGCCCGTCGATCTTGGACGTATCCACCGCCGCGCGCAGCGAACGCCCTATGAGCCGCTGGATTTCCGCGGAACGTGCGTCCAGCTTCAGTTTCTTGATATCGCGGTCCTTGCGTCCGCCGCCGGTGGACGACGGCAGCATCGCGTACTCCGCCGTCACCCAGCCGCGCCCAGTATCGCGCAGGAACGACGGCACCTTGTCCTCTACGCTCGCAGTACACAGCACCCACGTATCGCCCCACTTCACGAGGACGCTCCCGGCGGCGTGCTTTGTAAAGCCGCGTATGAATTCAATAGGACGCAGCTGGTCACTTTTTCTTTTTTCAGGGCTCTTCATTCTGACAATTCCTTTTTCTCCGAGCGTACGCAGACGTCCGTATTTGTTTTTTTGCCCGACGGCACCCGCCGCCCGGCATCTGTCGTTTCTCCTATTTCTCCTGTGGAGAACATTATACCACAACGCTGGCGGGTGTAGGAACGCAGTAGAAAAAAAGGTGACTCTCCAAAACTACCGATAGCGAAAGCAACGCGCGCATTTGGATTTTCAATTGAGTGTGTCACTTTGGCACACCCGCCTCGTGGGGAATGGCCGGTTTGCAGTGAAAGTGCAGCTTAGTGCAGTACTACGCGAAGCCGGGATAAGCGTGTTTGCTGCTGCGTCTTGACGCGAGCGGGGAGTTGGGGTATACTATGCGGCGTCCAAGACTGAAAAGCCATGCGATGGGGGGCACCACCTCGGGTGCCGCTTACGCTGGCTTTTTCTTTTTTCCGGGGGGCGGCCCCGGCAAGGAGAGGAGAACGAAAGATGTTGAAGATAAATGGCGAGGAGAAAGAGGCTGCGGGCCAGACGGTCGCGGCGTACCTCGTGTCGGCCGGCTTCGACGCCGCGCGCGTCGTGGTGGAGTTGAACGAGGCGATCGTGCCGAAGGCCCGCTACGCCGAGACGACGCTGCGCGACGGCGATCAGGTGGAAATCGTCTGCTTCATGGGAGGCGGCTAAGATGGCGCTCGACCGCGAAACGTTCCACGCCGCGCTCGTCGCCCGACACGGCGCCGCGCGTCAGGCGAAGTTCGAGGCCGCGCGCGTGGCGGTGTGCGGACTCGGCGGACTCGGCTCCAACGTGTCCATCGCCCTCGCGCGCGCGGGCGTGGGACACCTCCATCTCATCGACTTCGACCGCGTGGAGCCCTCCAACCTCAACCGGCAGCAGTACGCGGCGGCGCAATTAGACCTCCCCAAGGCCGAGGCACTCCGCGCGAACCTCGCCGCGATCAACCCCTTCTGCGACGTCACAGCCGAGACGGTGCGCATCACGCCGGAGAACCTCGTCACGCTTCTCGCAGACGACGACATCGTCTGCGAGGCGTTCGACCGCGCCGAGGCGAAGGCAATGCTCGTATCGGGCGTGCTGGAGGCGTTTCCAGAAAAGCCGGTCGTCGCCGCATCAGGCATGTCCGGCCTCGCCTCCGCAAACGCCATCACGACCCGCCGCGTCTCGAAACGCCTCTACCTCTGCGGCGACGGCGCGACGGACGTCGACGACAACCTCGGCCTCTACGGCGCGCGCGTGCTCGTGTGCGCCGCCCACCAGGCCACCATGATCCTGCGCCTAATCGACGGCGCGGACGAACCATGAAATCCCCCCAATCGCAGACCAGTAAAAGAGAATGACATGAAATTGTTCACAAATCTCAATTGCCACAATTGTTCACAAATCACAAATGGAAGAAATCCCAACATTTGTATTTGTGGCAATGGTGGCATTTGTGAACAATTGAGATTTGTGAACATTAAAAGTTAAAGGCAAAGAATAGTCATGAAAAAGTCAACAGAAGACACCTTCACACTAGGCGGGAAGACCTTCACCTCGCGCTTTATCCTCGGCTCGGGCAAGTACTCGCTCGACCTCATCCGCGCGGCGGTCGAACACGCGGGCGCGCAAATCATCACGCTCTCCGTGCGCCGCGCGAACACGCAGGAGAAGGAGAACATCCTCGACTACATCCCCAAGGGCGTCACGCTCCTCCCGAACACCTCCGGCGCGCGCGACGCGAAGGAGGCCGTGCGCATCGCCCGCCTCGCCCGCGAGCTCGGCTGCGGCGAATTCGTGAAGATCGAGATCATGCGCGACACGAAATACCTCCTTCCCGACAACCAGGAGACGGTCAAGGCCACCGAGCAGCTCGCCGCCGAGGGCTTCACCGTGTTGCCGTATATGTATCCCGACCTCAACGTGGCGCGCGACCTCGTGAAGGCCGGCGCGGCCGCCGTCATGCCCCTCGGCGCGCCCATCGGGTCCAACAAGGGACTCGCCACCGCGGACTTCATCCAGATCCTCATCGACGAAATCGAGTTGCCGATCATCGTGGACGCCGGCATCGGCGCGCCAAGTCAGGCTTGCCGCGCAATGGAGATGGGCGCCGCCGCCATCATGGCGAACACGGCCCTCGCCACCTCGGGCGACGTACCGCGCATGGCCCGCGCGTTCCGTCTCGCGATCGAGGCCGGACGCGACGCCTACCGTGCCGGACTCGGACGCGTCCTCGCACGCGGCGCCGCCGCCTCCGACCCGCTCACCGGCTTCCTTCGCTGAGGTGTTGAAAATGAGAATCGATGGTAGGGCGCGATCACCGAGCGCGCCGCAAGGTGGGGCGAGGCGTCCCGCCGAGCCGCAAAACGAACCGAAGCGCAGCGACCTGATCTTCGACGCGGACGGACTCTCCCCCGCCGCCCTCGCGCGCAAGCACCAGCTCGAGCGCGACCCATCGTGTCGGACCGACCCGATGGCGTATCTGCCCGGCATGGAGGTGATCGACTCCGACCTCAAGGACCGCGTGCGCGCGGCGATGGCGGCGTACGACCCCGCGCGCTACACGGCGGCGGACGCGCGCCGCGCCCTCGAGCACGAACGCTGTTCCGTGGAGGATTTCCAGGCGCTTCTCTCCCCCGCCGCCGCGCCCTTCCTCGAACGCATGGCCGAACGCGCCCGCGCCGAGACTGTCCGACACTTCGGCAACACGGTATACATCTTCACGCCCCTCTACATCGCGAACCACTGCGAGAACTACTGCGTCTACTGCGGCTTCAACTGCTACAACCCCATCCGCCGCATGAAGCTCGACAAGGGACAAATCGAGCGCGAGATGGAGATCATCGCGAAGTCCGGCATGGAGGAGATTCTCCTCCTTACCGGCGAGAGCCGCAGCGTAAGCGGCGTGGAGTACATCGGCGACGCCTGCGAGCTCGCGCGGAAGTACTTCCGCCTCGTGGGGCTCGAGGTGTATCCGATGAACACGGACGAGTACCGCTACCTGCGCGAACGCGGCGCGGACTACGTGACCGTATTCCAGGAGACGTACGACGTGGAGCAGTACGAGAAGCTGCACCTCCAGGGACACAAGCGCGTGTGGCCCTACCGCTTTGACGCGCAGGAGCGTGCCCTGCGGGGCGGGATGCGCGGCGTCGCGTTCTCGGCGCTGCTCGGGCTCTCCGACTTCCGCAAGGACGCCCTTGCGACGGCGCTCCATGCCTGCTGGCTCCAGCGGAAATACCCGGAGGCGGAAATCAGCCTCTCGTGTCCGCGCCTCCGCCCCATCACGAACCACGCGGACGTCCGCCCCGGCGAGATCGGCGAGCGCGAGCTCTGCCAGGTGCTCTGCGCCTACCGTCTCTTCCTCCCCTTCGCGGGCATCACAGTCTCCTCGCGCGAAAGCGCCGCCTTCCGCAACGGCATCACGAAGATCGCGGCGACGAAAGTCTCCGCCGGCGTCTCCACCGGCATCGGCGACCACGCCTCGAAATATGGCGAAAAATCCACTTCTGAAAAAGAAGGCGACGAGCAATTTGAAATCAGCGACGCGCGCAGCCTTGCGAAAATGTACGCAGACCTTGTCGGTGAGGGACTACAACCAGTCCTGAACGACTACGTTTACGTGTGAGGGGAAAACATTTTCCGCGGATGGTGGAGAAGAAGAGATTCGAACTCTCGACCCCCACGTTGCGAACGTGATGCTCTACCAACTGAGCTACTTCCCCGTGGCGGAAAACGGCGTATAGTATATCAAACCCCCGCCGACTGCGCAAGGGGGCATTTCAGAAAAAAAATGGGGGGGATAAGTTTATCTGATGTACATGACAAGGGGTTCGTTGTCCACAGTACACTCCACGCGCAGATTCGGATCGGATTGTCCTCGGCGGATTATCTTAGCGGCGTTCCATGTCGGATCGAAAAGGAACGGCGGCGGCGTGACCAGTTGCGTGAACGTTGGCTGGCCGTTCACCGTTGCGGCAAGCGAGCGCGGTGTTCGATTCCCATTGAGGCGCAGTTTCCAGTCGAGCGCAGCACGTCCCGTAGTGCCTGCACATGAAACCGTGTCGCCGGTCACGATATTCACGACCTTACACTCGCCGCAGCAGTACCCTACGGACATCTCCGCCTCAGTCCGAGACAAGCGACCGTCGCCATTCGCGTCACGACCGAATACGACCTCCACGCCGTTTGACGGCGTGGCTTCAAGTTCGATTCGTACGGCAAACTCCTTCGCGTCATTCCGTGATGCGTCAAACACGCAGTTGGTAACGACCTCGCAGTCGTCGTACTCCGGCTGCGGCATCGACGGCACGACAAGCGCGGCGGCAATAAAGGCAGTTGTGAAAGTCATGGCAAGCTCTCCTTAACTTCAGTTACCGCCCCCGCCAACATTGATCCACGGCAACGGCTGACCGGATGAAAGAAGTTGGTTGGTGACAGATGTGAATTTTCGTTTAGTAACAGGTCCACAATCAGGAAGCGAGAGAGCATTAAGAGCATGTTCCAATCTATTGGAACTCATGGCGTAATCATCAATGTATCTGACAAATAGGTCGTCGATAATTGAGAATGCATTGGGAGCAAGCATTCGATTCTTGTAAAACATTGCAACGCCATTGGTTACGACGGTTCGCTGGCTCTCATTCGTCGCATTGAAAGATAAAAGTTTGTTAGCATATTGGCAACTAGCAGTACCACGCTCTCCTATTGCGTATTCAGTTGAATTCGTCATGATCGTCTCCACGAACGCCGTAGTGGTATCGCTGACAGAGCTAAATTTAAAGACAAATTGCATTGCATCTTGACGATAAACACCCCTAGGATTGAGCACAAGTGCTTTCATAGCAGGAACGGCATTCGTATGCTTGAACTCGTCGCATTTGGCAATGGCCGCCATGATTCCCTCGCGTGATTCGGCGCTCAAACTCATGCAGTCGTTCGTCCCAAGCGTAGTAAGGTACCAATCAAATGCTGCCCTCTTCTCAGCCAAAGTCCAGCCATTGGTGTCACCACCGAGAAAACCGCGCCACGTGTCTGGAACTTCAACGCCATCTGGGAGTTCAAGGCCGTCGTACAGCACGTGCGGACAAAAGGTCAACGCCCTGGAAAGCGCAGACCTCACGACGATATTCGACTCGGCTGTTGTGTGCGCTGACGCTGGAAATGCCATTGCCATCGTAATGGCATACGCGACAACATTAAACGTTTTCATCTTGAAAACACCTCCGCATTTGTCTTTTTAAAATGACCTGCTCCCACCTTGGCATTGAATGTACCAGGCGTCATGGTCCTGGTGAGACTTAATACCATGCCGTCGGCGATGTCCGCCCTGTCGGTAGAAGATACGCCGTGCATGAGCAAACTGCCTGCAACGGCGAGTCTGCTGTCTTCCGTTCCATAGAATCCACGTCCGTGCTCGACGCCCCAGTCTCTGCTGCCGTTGATGAAAAACGCTCTGTCAACTGGCGCTTCCACATCCGGTAATGAGGTTATGCCGTCATTCATTTTGACATAGCAGTCGTCAAGGCCAAGCGCGTGCCCAAGCTCGTGCGCAACCACCGTCGTTGCAGCGTCCTTTTTGCCTATGATTATCCCGTATGGCGTGGTTATGGCAGAGCATGGGCTCGAAAAGACTATTGAACCGATAAAATAAAGTTCGATGCAGTCCGATGCAGTATAGCTATTCAGGAGATTCACGCATGCAGGAGAACACCTCAATTTAAGCTTTCCATTTGTAATTACGAACCTCCCAAGTGCCAAATTCCAGTCATTTGTAGTTCCAACAGTCGTCGCCTGCTCTACAAGTTCAAAAGACATCCCCACTTGCGTATATATCTCATTTGCAGTGTCAAGCATCTTACTTATCTGAGAACTAGACCATTGATTATTCTCATCCCCTTCTGGCGGCTCTACAACAAACGCCCTAACAGGAATCGTGCGAGGTTGTACCACCGGCAAGACAAACCGGGGCTGTATCTCGTCGTTGTTGAAACGGGCCTCGACGGTTACTGTTTCTGTACCTGTCGGCGTGACGGTCGCATACCATCCGTTGCGTACCAATTGTGCCGATCCCGACACTACATGCCAATCCACCTCAGACGGCGAGAACGGACCGTTTGCGCCCACCTTCAAGACAGCGTTCGTGCCCATGACGAGTCGAGAAGGATTCACATAACGCCCGCCCACTTGCTCCGTGGTAACGAGCTTACGCAATGGCTCGATGCAGCGGAAAGTCACGGAG
>CACWIW010000037.1 GCA_902761035.1 uncultured bacterium
TGTCAAAAGAATGTTCAGGAAATGTATGAAAATTGTATGGGAAATGTATGGGAATGCATACAAATCGGTGTGCCTCAAGTTATGTTCCGGAGGGGGCTTACGCACGATTATTGTGCGGAACGGAACGGGATGGGGGGCGTGCGATTATGGTGCGGAACGGAAGGCGGTAGATGGGAGTGCGATTACGGTGCGGAATGAAGGGCGGAGGAGATGTGCGATTACGGTGCGGAATGAAAGGGTGGGGTTTCCCCTTTCTGTGATGTTGTTACTTTGATGTTATTACTTTGATGTTGGCTATGAGATGTTGTTTCTGTGATGTTGTTTCTGTGATTGCGCGGAGGGGGGGATTTTGGTATCATTTTGGCGTTGCGGCGCGTGGCGCGACCGGCTGGACGCGGGTTGCCTCAGTTTGCCGTGACTTTCAAGGAAAAGGAAAAACAGATGAACCAGGCAGAAAAGGAACGCGCCGCGAAAGTCGGCAAGAAGCTGAATGTCAAGGCCTACATCAAGGCCGAGATCGAGGCGATCCGCGCCCAGGTGGGCGACAAGAAGGTGTTGCTGGCGATGTCCGGCGGCGTCGACAGCTCCGTGTGCGCGGTGCTGCTCCACAAGGCCATCGGCAAGAACCTCACGTGCGTGTTCGTGGACCACGGCTGCATGCGCCTCAACGAGGCGAAGGAAGTGAAGAAGGTCTTCAAGGGCAAGTTCGGCATCAACCTCATCCAGATCGACGCCGAGAAGCGCTTCCTCGACAAGGCGAAGGGCATCACGGATCCCGAGCTGAAGCGCAAGTGCATCGGCGGCGAGTTCATCAAGCTGTTCGCCGACGTCGCGCGCGACCTCAAGAAGAAGCTCGGCGACATCGAGTTCCTCGGCCAGGGTACGATCTACCCCGACATCATCGAGTCCGGCGTGGGCGGACACAAGGCCGTGAAGGCGCACCACAACGTGGGTGGCCTTCCCAAGGACATCATCTTCAAGGGCCTCGTCGAGCCGGTCAAGTACCTCTACAAGGACGAGGTGCGCAAGGTGGGCAAGGCGCTCGGCATCCCCGACGAGATGGTCATGCGCCAGCCGTTCCCGGGTCCGGGCCTCGCGGTGCGCTGCATCGGCGAGCTCACGAAGGAGAAGCTCGACATCCTGCGCCAGGCGGACTTCATCTTCCGCGACGAGATGCACAAGGCCGGCCTCGACAAGAAGGCCCAGCAGTTCTTCGCGATCAACACGAACGTCAAGAGCGTCGGCGTGAAGAACGGCGCGCGCACGTTCGGCTACGTGATCGCCATTCGCGCGATTTCCACGAGCCAGTTCGTGAAGGCCGGCGTCGTCCCGCTGCCGTTCGCGTTCGTCACGAAGGTGGCCGAGAAGATCGCCACGAAGGTCAAGGGCGCCAACCGCGTGGTGTGGGACATCACGCCGAAGCCCCCGGCCACGATCGAGTGGGAGTAAGCGGTGAAGGCGAAGTCCTCCGTGAACATGGTGATCGCCCAGTCGGGCGGTCCCTCCATGGTGATCAACCAGTCCCTCGTCGGCGCGGTGCTCGCTGCCCGCGCCGCGAAGGGTATTGGCAAAATTCTCGGCGCGCGCCACGGCATCGCAGGCATCCTCGCCGGCGACTACGTGGACCTGCGCAAGCCGTCCGTCGCGAAGCTGAACGCTATCGCCGACACGCCGAGTTCCGCGCTCGGTAGCTGTCGGCTCAAGCCGTCGGCGGACGACTGCCGCAAGATCTTCGAGGCGTTCCGTCGCCGGAAGGTCGGCTACTTCTTCTACATCGGCGGCAACGACTCCGCCGACGCCGCGCGCATCGTGGCGGAGGAGGCCGAGAAGGAGGGCTACCCGCTCGTCTGCTACCACATCCCCAAGACGATCGACAACGACCTGCGCAGCTGCGACCATACGCCGGGCTTCGGCTCCGCCGCGCGGTTCGTGGCGTGCGCGCTCAAGGGCGACGACCTCGACAACCGCGCGCTCGGCGGCGTAAAGATCGACGTCATCATGGGACGCGACGCGGGCTTTCTCACGGCGGCCTCCGCGCTCGCCCGCGAAAACCGCGGGGACGGTCCGCACCTCATCTACCTGCCAGAGCGTCCGTTCTCACTCGACGGGTTCGTGAAGGACGTGCAGGCCGTGATGAAGAAGGAGGGCCGCTGCGTGGTGGCCGTCTCGGAAGGCATCCGCGATGCGCAAGGCGAGCTGTTCGCGAAGAAGTTCGCGGGCGGCGAACGCGACTCCCACGGCAACCTCCAGCTCTCGGGCACCGGCGCGCTCGGCGACTTCCTCGCGAAGCACCTGAAGTCCGAGGCGGGCGTCTCGCGCGTGCGCGCGGACACCTTCGGCTACCTGCAGCGCTCGTTCCCGGGCATCGCCTCGAAGACGGACCAGAAGGAGGCGCGCGCCGCCGGCGCCGCCGCCGTGAAGGCCGCGCTGAAAGGGATGCTCACGAAGGGCACCATCGCCATCGTGCGCAAGCCGGGCGCGAAGTACGCCGTCACGTTCGAGGCGCAGCCCGTCGCGAACGCCGCGAAGTACACGCGGAGCGTGCCGGACGCGTTCATCGCGCCGAACGGACACGACGTGACGAAGGCGTTCCTCGCCTACGCACGCCCGATCGTCGGTACCCTGCCACACAGCGAAATTCTCTAGAACTATTGTCATGCAAATCGAAGCACACGCCAAAATCAACCTCACGCTTGAGATGCTCGGGACGCGTCCCGACGGCTACCACGAACTGCGGAGCATCGTCGCGGCGATTCCGCTCCACGACGACGTGGAGCTACAGGACGCGCCGGCGGGCGAGGTGTCGGTTGAGATGGTAGGCGACGGGCTGGAGGTGCCGGACGTGCCGAACGAGAAGAACCTCGCCGTGCGCGCGGCGCGCGCCTTGCAGAAGGCGTGCGGCGTGGCGCGCGGCGTGCGCATCCGCATCGTCAAGCGCATCCCCGCCGGCGCGGGGCTGGGCGGCGGGTCGGCGGATGCTGCGGCCGTACTGAACGGACTGAACGAGCTGTGGGGGCTGGGGCTGTCGACGGAGCGGTTGTGCGCGGTTGGCGCGGAGGTGGGGTCAGATGTGCCGGCGCTCGTGTTGGGGGGTGTGGTGATGATGGAAGGGAGAGGAGAGAGGGTGAGGGCGTGGGATGCGGGCGAGACGCCCGCATCATATTTGCGGGCACAGAGGCCCGCCACCCCGACATTGGGGAGGCCCGCCACCCTGACATTTGGGGAGAATTTTGTGTTGAGGGTGCCGGATGTCAATGCGTCGACGGCGCGGGTGTATGCGGAGTTTCGCGAAGAGGATCGCGGGAAGTGCCGCAACGATTTGCAGCCGGCGGCGTGTCGGCTCTATCCGGTCATCGCCGAAACCATCGCGGAGATGGAGGCGGAAGGGCTGGAGGGCGTCCAGATGTCCGGCAGCGGCAGCGCCGTGTTCGGGTGGAAGAAGGAAGAAAGATGAAAGTCATTGCGGGATTGGGCAATCCGGGCGCACAGTACGCGAACACGCCGCACTCGATCGGGTTCGAGGTAGTGGACGCTATCGCGCAGGAGATTGGTGCCACGTGGCAGGCGTCGGCATCGTTCAAGGGCGAGCTCGCCACGGGGATGTTCGCGGGGCAGAAGGTGCTGCTCCTGAAGCCCATGACGTACATGAATCTCTCGGGCGATTCCGTGGCGCCCGTCGTGCGCTACCACAACGCAACGCCGGCGGACCTGCTTGTCGTTTCCGATGACATTGACTTGCCCGTGGGCCGCATCCGCATCCGCGTGGGCGGAAGCGCGGGCGGACACAACGGCCTCAAGAGCATCATCGAGCGCGTGGGGACGCCGGCGTTCACGCGCCTGCGCGTGGGCGTGGGACGCGACGCGCGCGACCGTTCGCAAGTGATCGGCCATGTGCTGGGGAAGTTCGATTCCGATACGCGCACAGTCATGGACAAGGTCGTGCCAGCCGCCGTGCAGGCGGCGGCGGCGATCGTCTCTTCCACGCCCCAGGCGGCGATGAACGCATGGAACGGCTGGTCGGCCGTTCCCCAAACGCCTAATGCCTAGGTAGGAGGAAGACATTGCAGCAGTGGGAGGGTGACCGCAAGGCCGAGGCGGCCTTGTCACATCGTGCGGCAAGGGTGCAAAAGTTGGTCATACTCCCCTGGGAATGGCCCGAAAAAGAAGTTTTCATTACTTTGAAGGTTCCCCCTTGTCAATCCGCCGCCGATATACTATAATATTCGTTCCGTTTCTTAAGGACAAATGAGGTTTAAAAAATGAGTTTCGATTCATCGATTCGTGAAAACGCTTGGAAATGGCTGGTTTTGCTGGCCGTTGCGATCTTTTCCGTCTGCGTGACGACGCCGCTGGGCGAGAAGATCCGCCTAGGGCTTGACCTGAAGGGCGGCACGTCCTTCACCCTTGGCGTGGACGAGGATGCGCTTCGTGAATCCGTGATGGCACAGGTTGCGGATACGAACGACACGGCGTCCATCCAGGCCAAAGTTGAGGAGGCGCTGGCCGGCTGCGACGACCGTATCGTCGAGGTGGTGCGCCGCCGCGTGGACGGCATGGGCATGAACGAGCCCGTGATCCAGGGCATGAAGGGCCATCGCCTTCTCGTGCAGCTGCCGGGCATTGACGACGCCACGCGTGCCGAGGCTAAGCGTTCGCTGCAGAGCGCCTCTTACCTTGAATTCCGTCTCACGCATCCCCGCAACCAGGAACTCGCCAGCAAGCTGATGTCGTCCGGCAAGATTCCCGAAGGCTACGTGCTCAGTTCGTCAGGCGAAGGCTTCGCCCGCGCGACGAACTATGTGGCGATTGCCAAGCGGCCCGGCTACAAGACGCGCCTCAGCTCATTCGGCAAGCCGCCGCAGGGCTACCAGTTCATGCTGGAGAAGGGCAAGGACGGCTCCTATCGTCCGAACTACGTTAGTCGCAAGACCGAGCTGACGGGCGAGTACCTCGTCTCGGCTCGTGTCGAGCGCGACCAGGTGGGGCGTCCCGTGGTCGGCTTCAAGCTCAACAGCAAGGGCGGCAACCTCATGCGCAAGCTCACGCGCAACTACATCGCCCACGGCGCGAAGAACTCCACGGACCGCGGCCGCGAGCTCGCTATCATCCTGGACGGCACGCTCATTTCCGCGCCGGTTCTCCAGAGCGAGATCGAGACGAGCGGACAGATTTCCGGCAGCTTCGACATACCGGAAGCGCAGCGTCTCGCGAACGACCTCAACGCCGGCGCGTTGCCCGTGCCGCTCAAGCTCCTCGCCGAGGAGTCCGTCTCGCCGACGGTGGGCGAGGACGCGAAGCAGGCCGGCATGGTGGCCGCCATGCTTGGTTTTGCGCTGGTCGCGCTATTCATGCTCGTCTACTACTGGTATGCCGGCTTGATTGCCGACGTCGCGCTGTTACTGGACATCGTCCTCCTTCCCGCCGCGCTCGTTATCGTGGCGAACGTGCTCGGCGTGTTCGCGAAGGACGCCTCGATGGGCGCGACCGGATCGCTCCAGCTGCCCGTCCTCACGATGCCTGGCATCGCGGGCATCGTCCTCACGCTCGGCATGGCCGTGGACGCGAACGTGATCATCTTCGAGCGCATCCGTGAGGAGTTCGCCAACAAGGTCTCCGTCGGCACCGCCATCAAGAACGGCTACGGACGCGCCTTCACCGCGATTCTCGACTCGAACATCACGACGATCGTCACGGGCATCATCCTCTTCATCGTCGGCACGGGTCCGGTGCGCGGCTTCGCCATCACCCTCACGGCGGGCGTGGTCATTTCGATGTTCACGGCCGTGGTCGTCACGCGCCTCGTGTTCGAGAAGACCTCGAACCCCGATTCCATGAAGCCCTTCAAGATGCTCAACATCTTCAAGAAGGTTCCGAACATCGATTTCGTGAAGATTGGCAGGACCGCGCTCATCGTCTCCGCCGCAGTGGTTGTGATTTCGATCGCCATCTTCGGCATCCGCGCGGCAGTGAAGCCGGCTTCGGTTCTCGCCGTGGACCTCACGGGCGGCACCTCGATCGTGTTTGACGTGAAGGACGGCAAGATGCCTGCGGTCGCCGACGTGCGCAAGACGCTCGATCCGTTCGACAACGCCACGGTCATCCAGACCCAGGGCGCCGACAAGCTCCTCGTCAAGACGGGCTACACGTCCGACAACGCGAAGGACAAGGGCGTCACGGATGTGGCGGGCCACGTGACTAAGCTGCTCCAGGGCGCGTTCCCTGACTCCGGAATCCAGATCCGCGACGCCAGCGAAATCGGCTCGGTCGTGGGCGCGGACCTCAAGAAGTCCGGCACGTGGGCCGTGATCTTCTCGCTCTGCGCGATTCTGATCTACGTAGCCTTCCGCTTCGAGTTCGGCTTCGGCCTCGGCGCCCTCGTGGCGCTCGCGCACGACGCGCTGATCTCGCTCGGCCTCTTCTCGCTCTGCGGACGTCAGGTCTCCCTGCTCGTCATCACCGCGCTCCTCACGATCATCGGCTACTCGGTGAACGACACGATCGTCGTGTTCGACCGTATCCGCGAGGATTTGCGCCGCGACCAGAAGAGCACGTTCATCGACCTCTGCAACCGCGCCCTTAACGAGTGCCTGAGCCGTACGGTGATCACCTCGATCACCACGTTCTTCGCCGTCCTTGCGCTCTTCGCGTTCGGCGATGGTTCTATCTTCGACTTCGCGCTCACGATGCTCATCGGCGTTGTCGCTGGTACCTACTCCTCGGTGTTCATCGCGACACCGATCATGATGTGGTTCTACAAGGGCCGCCGTCCGAAGTTCACGGCCGAGGGAACCTCGAAGTAACGCCGATGTGGAAGCCGCAGAACACCAGACCGTCGGGGTTGTCGAACCTCATGTAACGACGCTCACGCTGCCGTCCGGGGGCTTTCGCCTCGAGGACGGCGGCACCCTCGCGCGCATCGACGTGGCGTGGGAGAGCTGCGGACTCGAGCGCCCCGAGAACGACAACGTCATCTTCATCTGCCACGCCCTCACCGGCGACGCGCATGTTGCCGGACGCCATCCGGGCGAGGAGTCTGCAAGCGGCTGGTGGGATTCCGTTGTCGGCCCCGGCAAGGCCATCGACACGAACCGCTACCGCGTGGTGTGCGCGAACGTGCTCGGCGGCTGCAAAGGCACGACCGGCCCCTCTTCCACGAATCCGGCCACGGGCCGTCCCTACGGCTCGTCGTTCCCTCGCTTCACGATTGGCGACACGGTTGAGGTGTACCGCGCGTTCCTGCGCGAAATCGGCGTCACGCACCTCGCGGGACTCGTCGGCGGCAGCTTCGGCGGCATTCAGGTGATCGAGTGGATCACCGCGCATCCGGGCGAAGTGGACAGGGCCGTCATGATCGCCTCCGGCGCGGCGCTCAACGCGCAGGCGCTCGCGTTCGACATCGTGGGCCGCTACGCGATCACGCTCGATCCGGACTGGAAGGGCGGCGATTACTACAACGACGGTCCAGGTCCGCGCATGGGCCTTGCGCAGGCGCGCCAGGTCGCGCACATCACCTACCTTTCCCTCGATCTCCTCAACCGGCGCTTCGGGCGCAAACAGCAGGAGGACTGGCTCAGGCGCGGCAAGGAATGGCTGGAGGAACACGCCGCGCGCTTCGGCACAACCTTCGCGATCGAGAGCTACCTTGAGTACCAGGCGCGCAAGTTCCTCGCGCGCTTCGACGCGAACTCCTATCTTCAGATCACGCACGCAATGGACCGCTACGACGCGGCTGCGAAATACGGTTCGCTCGACGACGTGTGTCGGCGGATTACGTCACGTCTCTTGCTCGTCTCCATCTCCGGCGACTGGCTGTTCTCCGAGGAGCAGAGCCGCACGATCGCCTCGTGCATGCTGCGTCAGGGGAAGTCCGTCTGCTACGCGCACCTCGACATCAAAGTGGGCCACGACGGCTTCCTTACGCACACGAAGGAACTCAGCAAGCTGATGGGCGGCTTCTTCGGCAATGCGTCACGCACGATCTACCCGGAGAAACGTGCGGCGCTCGCGTCCGTGATGGCGCTCGTGCCTGATGGCGCGCGCGTGCTGGACGTTGGCTGTGGATCGGGTTCGCTGCTCCACCTTCTCCGCGACGAAAAGCATGTGCGCGGCGCGGGCATCGAAATCGACGGCGACAAGATCGCGGCCGGCGTCGGCGACGGACTCGACGTGCTCTTCGACGACGCCGATACGGGCCTTGACCTCATTCCCGACGGCGCTTACGACGTTGCGGTGCTTTCCGAGACGCTCCAGACGGTCAAGTATCCGCGAGAACTCCTCACGCGGCTTCTCAGCAAGGCAAAGGAGGCCGTCGTCTCGTTCCCGAATTTCGCATCGTACCGCATCCGCCTGCTGCTTCTTTTCCGTGGCCACTTGCCCGTGAACCCGCAGCTGCCGTTCGAGTGGTACGACACGCCCAACATCCACGTCGTGACGCTAAAGGATTTCCGTGCGCTCTGCGCGAAGAGCGGACTCGTGATTCGCGAGATACGCACTGAGTCAAACCACTTCTTCGGCCGTCTGCTCTGCGCGCTCGGACTCAAGAACCTCGGCGCCTCGCGCGTGGTTGCGCGCATATCCCGAAATTGACCTGTGCTCGACGTACGGGTTTCATTGATGGAAGAACTAAAAAAGGAGAGAGAAATGTTTAACCTCAAGAGAACCCTGGTGGCTTCGGCCGCGATTCTGGCCACGCTGGCCGTAGTGGCGGACGCCGCGAAGTACGACCCGCGCATGGCGCTGGAAAAATCGGTCACGGAGAAGGGCGTACGCTGGATCGACGGCAAGCTCCTGCCGATCGAAGGGCGCGCGTTCGACAACGTAGACCACTACTACGACCGCCTTCCCTCCAACGTCACGGCGAAAGTGAACGGCGGCGTGCGGGCGATGCGGCACCACACGGCCGGCATGCAGTTCCGTTTCACGACCGACTCGAAGAAGCTGCATTTCAAATGGGTTCCCTACAACCCGCGCCTGTCGATGGACCACATGCCCTCGACCGGCGTGAGCGGGATCGACGTGTATCAGCAGACGCCGGACGGCGTGTGGCGCTACGTGAAGACGGGACGCATCACCAACGCAAAGGGCGGTTCGCTTACCATAGACTGGACGCCCGGCACGCCGTGCCTCGTGAACCTTCCGCTCTACAACGGCGTCAAGTCATTCTCCCTCGGCATCGATCCGAACGCGAAGATTTCGTCCGCGCCGCCGCACCGTGGCGCGTCGAAGCCCGTCGTGTTCTACGGCACGTCGATTACGCACGGTGGCTGCGCGTCGCGTCCCGGCCTCGCGTTCGTGAACGTGGTGGGCCGCACGCTCGATGTGCCCGTCGTCAACCTCGGCTTCTCCGGATCGGGCGTGATGGAGTATGAGATGAGCGAGCACCTCGCGGCGATCGACGCGAGCTGCTATGTGCTCGACTGCCTCTGGAACATGGGGATGACGAAGGCGTCCGACGTCAACAACCGGCGTGGGCGCAACGTCGATGAGAACTACGAGCCGTTCATCCGCAACCTGCGCGCGAAGCGTCCGAACGTGCCGATCGTGATGGCGGAGCGCTGCGACGTGTATTGCCGTCCGCAGAACAGCCAGGACAAGTTCATCCGCAAGCTCTACGAGAAGCTGATTGCAGAAGGCTGGACGAATCTCGTGTATCTTCCCAAGGACAAGATGTATACCGGCGACCTGGAGGGCACCGTTGACGGCTGCCATCCGAACGACTGGGGCATGATGTCGATGGGGAAGGCCTTCTCCGCGGGCGTTGCGCAGGCCCTGCACCTCCCTGCGCCGAGGGACAACTGAGCGGCCGAGAGGCCTTTTACGAAGGTATCAATTTCGGGGCGGCGGGGTTGCCGAACACCGTCGTCCCGGCGGGGACGTTGAGCAGCACCACGCTGCCGATGCCCACGACGGCGTTGTCGCCGATCTTGCGATTGGGGACGATGCGCGCGCCGGGATACACCGCCGCGCCATTTCCGATTTTCACGTTGCCGCCGATCGAGCAGAGCGAGTAGACGTGCGCGAAGTCGCCGACGGTTGAGTCGTGTCCGATCTCCGTGCCGTGGAAGATGTCCGCGTGGCGTCCGACTGCGATATCCACCGTGAGCACCACGTTGTGCGCGATGAACGAGCCGGGGTCGACGGTGACGTTCTGTCCGAGCGAGGCGGATCGGTGGACCACAGAGATGAACGCACCTCCGCGTTTTTCGATCAGCTCCACGCAGCGGCGGCGGGAGGCGATGTTGCCGAGCGCGGTGATGAACACGTCGTCGGGCTGAATGGCGTAGTCTTCGGGCGAACCGAGAATGGACGGGTAGCCGGTGAAGCGGTCGAGCGCGGCGGGGTTCGCGTCGAGGTAGCCTTTTACGCGAAACTGCTCGCCGAAGCCGACGGCCTCGCGCGCCGCGCTGAAGAGTTCGCGTCCGAATCCGCCCGCACCGATGATGACGAGGTCCTTCATGCCGTCTCCCGCTTAGGTGAGTTGATGTCCGCCGTCCGCCACGAGACACTGTCCCGTAATCCACGCGGACGATTCGCCGAGGAAGAAGTCGATGACGTCCGCGACCTTTTCCGGCGTGCCGAACCCGAGCGGATAGCGGGCGCGTCGGGCGTCGACCTGCTCCGGCGTGCAGCGCGCCATCCAGGAGTTTTGTGCCATCGGCGTGTCGACAACGCCGAGCACGACGGCGTTCACGCGCACGCCGCGCGGGGCGAGTTCGGCGGCGGCGGGACGGAGCAGCCCCTCGACCGCGCCCTTCGCGGCGGCGTAGGCGGCGTTGCCACAGTCGCCCTCGTGCGCGGCGAGCGACGAGACGAGCACGGCGGCCGCACCGTCCGCATGGTTCGGACGCTTGGCGAGCCAGCCGAGGAACTGGAGGGGGAAGAGGGCGTGGACGGAGAAGAGCCGGTGCGCCGTCTCGTCCTGGATGAGACCGAGCGGGGCCGGCGCGACGAATCCGGCGGCGTGCACAAAGCCGCGCACGGCGTCGAATCGCTCCTTCACGGCGGCGGCCATGCGCGCGGTGGCGTCGGGCGATTCGAGGTCCACCGCCGCACAGACGGCGCGCGGATTTGCGCCGTAGAGGCGCGAAAGCTCTTCTGCGCGGCGCGCGACGGCTACCACGTTTTCGCCGCGCGTGAGGAGGCGGGCGGCGACGGCGGCGCCGATGCCGGAGGTGGCGCCCGTCACGACGGTGCAAGTGCCGCTCATGCGTCCACCCCCGCAGCGCGTGCGAGGTCCGCGACCGTCTCGATCTTCATGAAATCATCCACCGTGAGCGTGACGTGGTACTGCTGTTCGAGCAGCACGATGAGGGCGAAGCCCATGAGCGAGCTCCAGCCCGGGGCCGAGCGGAACGCGTATTCCGGCGTGACGGACGGCACCTCGAGCACTTCGGCTATTTTTTCGAGAAACTGCGGCATTGACTTCTCCGTTGCGTGTGTGAAGTGTAGCAAACGCTCCCGCCGCCGTCAACCCGGTATAAGACAATCGGCGAAGATTTCGCCGATCACAGAACGCAGGGGGTGGGCCGCTGCCTTGATTGGGCGAGACGTACCTTTGAAGTGGAGCCAGGTAACGGATTCGAACCGCCGACCTGCTCATTACGAATGAGCCGCACTACCAGCTGTGCTAACCTGGCTTGGTTGAAAACGGTGGATAGTTTACTAAATCTCGGCGGGGCTTGCAAGGGCGATTTTAAACTTTTTTCATTTTTCCAGTTCACAACGCGCCATATTTTCGCTACAATATACGCTCACTTGTTTCCCGAAATAGGAGTAAAGTTACAATGGCGAACATCAAAGGCGGCCGTGCCGCCCGTAAACGCGACCGTCAGAACGCGAAGGCCCGTGTCCGTAACACGTCGGTCAAGGCGCGTCTGCACACCGAGCACAAGAAGCTCTTCAAGGCGGCTGACGCCGGCAAGAAGGAGGACGCCGAGAAGGAGTTCAAGGCGTTCGTGAGCGGCCTTGACAAGGCCGTGAAGAAGGGCATCATCACGAAGAACACGGCAGACCGCAAGAAATCCCGCGCCCAGCTTAAGCTGAACAAGATGGCCAAGGCGTCGGAGGCGGCGAAATGAGCAAGAAGACTCTGAGAGACGTCGAGCTCAAGGGCAAGCGCGTCCTGATGCGCGTGGACTTCAATGTGCCGATGGCCAAGGACGGCAGCGGCAAGATCACGGACGATACGCGCGTCGTGGCGGCGTTGCCGTCGATCAAGTACGTGCTCGAGCAGGGCGGCAGCCTCGTGCTGATGAGCCACCTCGGGCGTCCGAAGGGCAAGGGCTACGAGGCCGAGTTCTCGCTGAAGCCCGTGGCGGAGCATCTCGCCGAGTTGCTCGGCAAGCCCGTCGCGTTCGCGGCTGACTGCATGGACGCGGACGCGGAAGTGGCCGCGCTCAAGCCGGGCGACGTGCTGCTCCTCGAGAACACCCGCTTCTACAAGGCCGAGGACGGCAAGGTCAAGAAGGACGACGACAAGAAGGGCATCCACCTCACCGAGGAGGAGTACCAGTCGAAGAAGACCGAGCTCAACGAGAAGCGCCAGGCGATGGCGAAGAAGCTCGCCTCCTACGGCGACGTCTACGCGAACGACGCATTCGGCACGGCGCATCGCGCGCATGCCTCCACGGCAGTCGTCGCGGACTACCTCCAGCCGGCCGTTTCGGGCTTCCTCCTTGAAAAGGAGATCAAGTTCCTCGGCGACGCGGTTGAGAACCCGGTGCGTCCGTTCGTTGCGATCCTCGGCGGCGCTAAGGTGAGCGACAAGCTGAAGGTGATCAAGAACCTCCTCGGCAAGGTCGATACCCTCATCGTCGGCGGCGGCATGGCCTACACCTTCAAGAAGGCGCAGGGCATGAAGGTCGGCAACTCCCTCTGCGAGGACGAGCAGCTCGCCTACGCGAAGGAGATGCTGGACGCGGCGGCGGCGAAGGGCGTCAAGTTCCTACTGCCCGTCGACAACGTGATTGCCGACAAGTTCCCGGCCGAGAAGGACGCCTCCGACATCCAGATGCAGGTTGCCGAGGGCGACATCCCCGACGGCTGGATGGGCCTCGACATCGGTCCGAAGACGGTAGAGCTCTTCTCCGAGGCGATCAAGGGCGCCAAGACGGTCGTGTGGAACGGCCCGATGGGCTGCTTCGAGTTCGCGCCGCTCGCGAAGGGCACGTTCGGCGTGTGCGACGCGGTTGCCACGGTCAAGGCGAACGGCGGCACGTCGATCATCGGCGGCGGCGACAGCGTGAGCGCGGTGAAGAAGAGCGGCAAGGCTGCGGAGATGACGCACATCTCCACCGGCGGCGGCGCCTCGCTCGAATACCTGGAGGGCAAGGTCCTTCCCGGCGTTGCGGCGCTCAACGACAAGTAATCGCATACGTCGCGACTGGAAGACGGGAGCCGCTCGGCTCCCGTTTTTTTTTGTCACCACCACTTGACGCGGCGCGTTTTTTCCTCTATACTTGACACCATGAAACTGAGCCATACCATAACTTGCGCGTTGACGCTCTCTGTCGCATGTGCCAGTCTGCCCTCTGCGGCGGCGGTAGATGGCGAGGACGAGGGGACCGCGAATGCCGCAGCGGCCGACCCCGCGCTGACGGAGGAAATCGCATTCATCGAGGCGCTCGTCGAGGCGAACATGCCCGACTTCGCCGAGCCGGTCATTGCGGCCGCGAAGAAGAAGTGGCCCAACGCCGGACCAAAGCTGAGGGTCCTGGAGCTGCAGGGTGACCTGCGCCTCGGCAAGTTCGATTCCGTGCAGAAGGTCGTCGACTCGCTGAAGGGCAAGAAGGGGAAGGAGAGCGAGTACTGGGCGCTTCGCCTCTCTATGGCGGACGCCTACTACGCGCGCAGCATGATGAAGGAATGCCGGAGCATATATGGTGAGTTCTTCAAGGCCGTCACGAAGCCGGGTGCGGACATCATAGACTTCTACGTGGAAAGCGGATTCCGTTGGGCGCAGATCTGCGTGCGCGAGAAGGCCTACGACGAGGCCGTGCGCATGTACGGCAGACTTCTTGCGAACCTGTCCGATTCAGGAGAGACCTGGTGCATGGTGGCGATGGAGGATGTGGAGCTCCTGCTCCGCCTCGCCGAGGAAATCCCGGCCGACCCGAAGGACAAGCAGGCCAAGAAGCGCAACGACTACATTGCGCAGGCAGAGGCGCTCGTGAAGAGGCTTCTCTGGAAGAACGAGTTGATTCTTGTGTTCGGCAAGGCGATTTCGATGAAGGCGCATATTGAGATGCTGCGCGGCAATCCCGCCCAGGCGCAGGCTCTCGTGAACGAATACATGCCGCAGTTGAGCGAGATACACAACAGCCTCGTCGAGCAGGATCCCCAAGGCAAGCTGGGCTACGTGCGTGCAAGCCCGATGCCTGAGTGCCGCTATCTGCTCGCGAGGATGCTCTGGGACCGCGTGCAGGCCGAGGCAAAGAAGCCTAAGGCAGACGAGAACCTGATCAAGGACTCGCTCTTCGGCGCGCGCGGCAAGAACGGCAAGCGCAACGGTCTCGGCGCGTACAACCACGCAATCAACGTGTGCGCGAAATACCAGGAGTCATCCTGGGCCGCAGACGCGGGAGAACTGACCGAGAAGATCGAGAAGTTCGTGAAGGAGCGCTACAACAAGGAAATCAAGTCGAATATCACGGCCGCGCAGATCAATAACTTGCGCAAGAGGAAATACCAGGATGCGTTCGAGCTGTACCGTGGACAGGAATACGGCAAGGCAGTTGAGGCTTACAAGAAAATCCTCACCAACTTGGAGGTGGAGACGGAAGATTCCGCGAGCGCGCGCGGCGTGCTGGCGGACTGCTACGTGAACCTGCGCCAGAATGCGAAGAAGGGCTCGCCTGAGCAGGCCGACTTCGCGAAGCTCGCGGCGGAGACCGAGGATTTCGTGTCAACGCAGTTCAAGGGCAAGGCCGAGGCGCTCGTGCGCCTTGCGGGCAACGAGACGCTGCGCCTCGCGGCGAAGGAGAAGGATTTCGGGAACCTCGCCCGGGCGCAGCAGCTTTACGACGCTTTCTTCGAGAACTATCCCGACCACTACAACGCGGCCCAAATGTCGTATACGCTCGCCACGCAGGCGTACACGGCCGAGGACTGGAGCACGGCGATCCGCTTCTACGAACAGCTCGCCAAGCGCTACCCGAAGTCGCCACACGCCGTAGACGCCCTCCAGTACCTGGCCACCTGCAACGAAAAGGTCGGCAACGTCGCGGAGCAGGAAAAGTGGCTGCGCGAATTCATCAAGGCCACGAATAAAGTTGGTGCGCGCACCACTGCGCAGCTGAATCTCGCACTTATCCAGCAGAAACAGGCGTTTGTTGCGTTTGACGCCGCCGACGCGACGAACGACGTGGCGGTCGCCGAGGTCATGCGCAAGAAGGCGTATGGCAGCGTCGTCGGCTCGATTAAGGATTTCCGCAGCGTGGCGGCCGACTTGGCGAAGACGCTGGAGTCCGAGGGTAAGACGCTTGACGGAAAAGTGCGGGAGCAGTATGTCCTACGCCGCGAGCAGGCCATCATCCTCGAGGGGGCCAGCTGGCAGCGCCTGATGAAACATGCCGATGAGAAGAACTTGCCGAAGATCCGCGCCATGGCGATCAAGGCGTTTGAGAAGTACCTCGAAGCTTATCCCAAGGGAAAATACGCACCGCAGACGCTCGTGAAGATCGGCACGATCTATACAGCGGAGAGCAAGAGAGCCGCAGACGCCAAGGATGCTCAGCTGTCCGCCGAATGCATGAAGAAGTCGCAGGAGGCGTTTGCACGTCTGCAGCGCGACTTCCCGAATTCGGACGACGCGAAAAACTCCGTGCCCCGCCTCGCGAAGACGCTCATCGAGATGGGCCTGAACTCCGAGGGCGTGGCCGAGTACAAGAAGATGCTTGAGACGCCCGGCGGCAAGTACACTGCCGGCCAGTTCCTCATGGCTGGCGACGCGCTCCTCGAGGCGAAGAGCTGGATGGTGGCGGGCGACGCCTACGCGAAGGTGGCAGAGCTCGCGGGGCAGATGACGAACTCCATAGCCTACCTCGCGCCCGCGCTGATCGGCCAGGCTAAGGCCGCCTACGGCGCTAAGAACTACGCTGAGGCGCGTCAGAAGCTGGACGACTTCATCGAGAAGTACGGCAAATCCGCGCTCGTTATCGATGCCTACGAGATGCTCGTGGAGGTCGCCTCTGCGGAGGGCAGTCGCCAGAAGGACGATTCGCTGCGCATGAATGCGTTCAACACCGCAGTGCGTGCGTTAAAGAAGCTACGTGCCTACCGCAAGACGCAGCTGGAGCAAGACGAACTGGACATCCGCAGCGGCGAGGTTCTGCTGCGCAAGATTCAGGCGGAGTCGGCGATGAACCTCCAGGAGGCGATGAAGGAGACGCGCGGACGGGCGGTCGTCAACTTCCAGGCGTTCCTCATGGCGCACGAGCCCACCGAAGAGCATCCGGTCAAGGAGATGTCGGCAAAGCAGCTCGAGAACCTCGAGCGCTGCTATTCCTATCTTCTGCCTCTCATGGCCGCCCATGGGTCGGACAAGGCAGACATCCTCGCATACGGCGAGAAGTACCGCCAGCTATTCCCTAACGGCAAGCACAAGCAGGACGTGGAGACGGTCCTCAAGCCGCTGGAAGGCAACTAAGCGAACAGGAAGGAACAAGGCACCATGCGGACAAAACTATTAATATCGGCACTGTGCGCGTTTGCGGCCCTGACGGGCTCTGCGGACGTAAATGGCAAGTTGACGCTGAAAACCGGCGACGTATACAGCGGCAAAATGCGTTGGAGTGCGCGCGACAAGGCGTACGTCGTGACCAAGGGTAAGTTGGAGACTCAGTACAAGGTTGCTGACGTGGAGAATATCGATATTGAGAAGCCCGCTGAGTTCGATGACGCCGCCGCGCAGGTTGCGAAGGGGCAGGGCGCCGTTGCGATTCCCGTGCTCCAGAAAATCGTCAAGGACTACGCCCACCTCCAGTGGGACAAGACGGCCGGCCGCTATCTCGCCGAGGCTTATGTTGCCGCCGAAAAGCCGGCTGAGGCGCTGAAGGTGTGTCAGGGCATCATCGACGGCGATCCTTCTGCTGCATACCGAGGGGATCTCGCACCGGCCTACTGGAGCGCGCTTTTGAGCCAGAACAAGCAGTCTCATCTTGAAAAGACCCTTGAAAAGGCAGAGAAGGGTGACGACCGCTTCTCGCACGGCGCTGCGCTCATCATGCGCGGCGACATCGCGATGAAGGCCGGAAACGGGTCCAACGACGCCTGCAAGAAGGCGCTGACCGACGGATACCTTCGCGTCGTATTCCTGTACAAGGACGCCGAGATCGCCGGCAGGCTGCAGCCTGAGGCGCTGTACAAGGCCGCCCGCTGCTTTGACAAGCTCAACCAGAGCGGCAGGGCTGATACGATGCGTACGGAACTGAAGCGCACGTATGCGAACAGCCCGTGGGCGAGTAAATGAAGAATGAAGAATGAAAAAGTGAAAAATCAAGAGTTAATAGCTTTTTAACTTAAACAACAACAATCTCAAACCCCAAAGAGGAAGAAAAAATGAAAATGATGAAAATGCGCAAGAGTGTGGTCGCGGCGATGATGCTGTTTGGCCTTGTCGTGGCTCCGGTCGCGGCGTCTGTTTCGTTGGCGGACGATCCCGCCCCCGCTGCGGCTGCCCCAGGCGGCGGCGATCTTGTGGATGCAGAGGGAAAGCCCGTTGACGGAGGCGAGAAGAAGAAGTCGGGTCCCGGCGGCTTCGTGGACGTAGTGTTCGGCTCGGGCGTTCTGGGCGTGATCCTGTGGGCGGCCCTCTTCCTCGACGGTGCGGCGGCCATCTACTTCATCGTGGACTGCTGGGTGCTCATCAAGCCCCAGAAGCTGATGCCGCAGACCCTCATCAACAACGTCCAGGGCGCGGTTGCCGAGGGTGACGTGATGAAGGCGATAAAGGCCTGCGAGGCGGAACCGTCGCCGATGTCGAACGTGCTTGCGGCGGCGTTCCAGCACGTGGAGGACGGCTATGACGTGATCCAGGAGTCCGTCAACGCAGCTGCCGACCTCGAGATCGAGCGCATCATGCAGCGCCTCACGTGGATTTCGGTGTGTTCCAACCTCGCCCCGTCGCTCGGACTGCTCGGTACGGTGCAAGGCATGATCCTCTGCTTCGCGACGCTGGCTTCCGGCGTGCCGGACATCGGCGCGCTCGCCGGCAACATCTCGCAGGCCCTCTGGACGACCGCCGGCGGCCTCGTGGTGTCCATCCCGTCGCTCACGTTCTTCTACTCGATCCGCAACAACGCCAACAGGTTGATCCTTCGCATGACGGCGCTCACGATGGAGCTCATCAAGCCGCTCCGCAACGTCGAAGTCGATTCCGAGGCCTGATGCGGGGAAGGGAGTCTTCCCATGAAGAAACCTAAGAACGAAGATGTGTCCCTGGACATGACGCCGATGATCGACGTCGTGTTCCAGTTGATTATCTTCTTCGTCGTGACGCTCAAGATGAGCGACGACAAGGACACAACCATCAAGCTCGCAGACGGGAAGAACGGCATCGTCCTCACGCAGGAGGAGCTGCCGCCTTCCCAGCTGACGATCGACGTGGCTAGGTCGGGGCGCGTGTCGCTGTCCAACATCACCTTGACGGACCAGATGCTCGCGCAGAAGATAACCGAGCGCAAGAACCGCTACGGCGCCGAGTTCCCGTGCATGATCCGCGCGGACAAGTACACGAGGCACAAGGACATCGCGCGCGTGATGAACATCTGCGCCGCGTGCGGCGTGTGGAAGCTCTCGTTCGTGGCCATCCAGGAACACAAGGCGAAATAACAGGACCGCAGGAGGCAGACGATGGCACGAAAAGAATACGACAATCCAAAGGCCGAGATGACGCCGATGATCGACGTCGTCTTCCAGCTGATGATCTTCTTCATCGTCACGATCAAGCAGGAGGACATCTTCTCGAAACTGAACGCGAACCGTCCCGCGCCGAACGCCGCGCCCTCCGCGCAGACGGAGGAGAACGACACACAAATCAAGATCGACGTAGGTCCGCGCGGCGTCGTGTTCAACGGCCGCGGTATGACGCTGAAGGAACTCGACAGCAACATCAAGAAACTTGCCTCGTCGTCCACGAAGTCGACGGTGCTCGTGCGCTGTTCTCTGGACTCCTATCACGGAACCCTGGTTCAGGTGCTCGACATCTGCAACAAGTACAAGATGTACAACTTGTCCATTTTCAGCATGTAGTGAAGAAAGGAGGTTGCCGCCATGGAAACTATTGACGAAGAAGAAATGAAGGAACAGCTCGCCGAGGAGATGGCGAAGTACGAGGAAGAGGGCTATTTCAAGCGCCTCTTGAAGATGTTCTCGGGTCTCGGTCGTCCTCATGCGTCGCGCGAGTACAAGGAGGCGGTGCTGGAGCTTCAGCGCCAGATCGCACCGCTTCTCGCCATACTCTTGCCGGTCATCGGCGCGGCAATCCTGTTCGTGGTGACGGCCATGGGCGGCTCGTCCGAGAAGAAGGTCACTGTCGAACTCGCGCAGGTCGAGGAGGATAAGCCCCTGGAAGATGTTGAGAAGCCGCCCGAGACGGAACAGCCGCCGGACATGGACGTGGAGGTGCAGATGGATGCTCCGAGCATCTCGCCTGTCGAGCAGGCCGAAGTTGCTCCGCCCACCGCCGAACCGCAGTCCGTCAAAGTGGCCACCGTTGACGCAATGCTAAACATCAAGAGTCCTGTCACCATGAAATCCGTTGCCGGCACGGCCCGCAACGCCGGCGTGCGCGGCAGGTACACGGGTGGCGGCGCGCAGTACGGCGATCCCAAGACTGAGGCTGCGGTGATGAAAGCCCTCCGCTGGCTCAAACTGCACCAGAACCGCGACGGATCATGGCCGGGTATAAGGCCGGCTTCCACGGGGCTTGCAATCCTCACGTACCTCGCGCACGGCGAGACGCCGTCATCGCCGGAGTTCGGCAAGACAGTTGAGCGTGGACTTGAGAACCTCATCAACTGTATCGCAGTCAAGGACGGCAAGACTGTTATGAACGGGTCGGACGGCAACGAGTATGCATTCTTGATCGGCACATACGCCCTCTGCGAGGCATACGGCATGACGAAGAACCCGAACGCGCGCGCGGCGGCGGAGAAGACGCTGAGCCGGATCATCAAGGGGCAGTCTCCCACGGGTGGCTGGGACTACAAAATCAATCCCAAATCCAAACGTGATGACATGTCGTTCGCTGGCTGGGCCTTGCAGGCGATCAAGGCTGGCAAGATGGCGGGCATTCACCTTGACGGTATGGATGAATGCATCAAGAAGGCCATCAAGTGCCTCCAGACGCGTAACTTCAAGAATGGCGGCTTCAACTACGTCGCCGGCGGTAACCCGACCGGTCTCACGGCCACGGGATGCCTCGCGATGCAGCTGCTCGGATACAGCAACACCAAGGAGGTGAAAGAGGCACTTGATTTCATGCGGGACTGGAAACCTTCCTTTGACCCCAAAGACCTCCCTAAGGGAAAATCAGAAGCGGCTGCCGGCAACTGCCCGCAGTACTACTGCTACTACGCGACGCAGTGTAAGTATCAGGCCGGTATGGCCAAGAACGCGGCTTCGGGAAACCAGGCACTTTGGAAGAAATGGAATGCCGAAATGAAGGCGCTCTATCCCAACACGATTATCGCCGACAAGAACAAGGACGGCTCTCCGGTCACGATCAAGGACGCCAAAGGGAAACCTCAGGAGGTCGGGCATTGGGTGAACAAGGACGCGCATACCACGCGTCCCGTCATGGACACCTGCCTAGCCGCGCTCCAGTTGATGGTCTACTATCGCTATCTGCCTACAACGCAGCTTAAGGCGACGGAGGTCGAGAAGGACGTAGAGGACCTCTCCAAGGACAAGTCCGGCGAGATCAAAGTGACGATCGACATCTAGTCTATGCCGTTCAGCCTATTCCTCGCACTCAAATACCTCAAACCAAAGCGCAGCGTGACCAGTGTGATCACCTGCGTTTCGGTTATCGGTGTTTTGCTCGGCGTGGCCGTGGTGGTAATCGTCCGTGCGGTGATGACGGGGTTCGGCGACCTCTGGCAGGAGAAGATACTCGACTTCAAGCCGCATGTTACCCTACAGTCCCGCGGCCCGGGGCCTGTCATCCGCGGCGAGGATGCGCTGGCAGACCGGATTGCCGCCATACCGGGCGTTTTCGCCGTTTCGCCGGAAATCGACACGCCCGTCATGCTTCAGTGGCGAGGGCGGGTGTCCACGCCCGTCATCCTCGGCGTCGATCCCGACCGCATGGGAGATGTCTACAAGATTGGCAAGCCGCGCGCTGGGGCCTTTGATCTAGAGGGCGATTCAATCGTCCTCGGCATAGACCTTGCTCGGTCGCTCGGCGTGTGGGTGGGGGACGATGTCACGGTCTATTCGCCTAAGACGCTTGCCTCCCGCGACGAGATATTCCTCCCGCTCAAGTGGCGCGTGACGGGGATATTCTCTTCCGGCCAGCGTGACTACGACGCGCATTTCGCCATCTGCTCGCTGCCGAACGCCCGCGACCTGATGGGGCTTGAGGAGGGCGTGTTCGCCTTGCACGTCAAGACGGACGAGCCCGCCAACGCGCCCGTATTCGACGCCGTATGCAGTAAGATTGCAGACGCGGCTCCTACATGCCGCGTGGTCACTTGGCGTCAGGCGGACCGCGAGATCTTCAACGCGCTCGCTGTGGAGAAGAACATGACGGCGCTCCTTCTGCTGCTCGTCACCGTAGTGGCGCTCTTCTGCGTGATGAACACGCTGCTCGTGTTGACAGTGCAGAAGACTTCCGAGGTCGGCCTCTTGAAGGCACTTGGCTTCTCCAAGGCGAAGATCATGGGCGCATTCGTGGTACACGGTCTCGTGCAGGTTACGACGGGCGTCATCCTAGGACTTGCCGCCGCGTATGCCGTACTGTGCAACCTCCAGAACATAGTGGACTGGCTGGCGCGCTTCGGCGTGCAGGTGTTCCCCAAGGCGGTTTACGGACTCGACGCGATTCCCTACCGGCTCGTTGCCGAAGATGTCGTATGGGTGGTCGTGATCGTGTACGTGTTCGGACTGCTTGCGTCGCTCATTCCGGCGTTCCTCGCCGCGTCTAAGAACCCTGTGGTGGCGCTGAAAGGCTGACATGTCAATGCTGGAAGTCCAGAACGTCTCAAAGTCTTACCGTCTGCCGGGACAGAAGCGGATCCCCGTACTGGAGGACGTGTCGCTTTCCGTCGAACCGGGCGAGCACGTGGCCGTGATCGGACGCAGCGGCGCGGGGAAGACGACGCTCCTCAACATCCTCGGCGGGTTAGACCGTCCGACGTCCGGTGACGTGCTGCTGGAAGGCGACTCGCTGTTCAAGGGCTTCGGCGCCGCACGCCGCCGCAACCGCATCCGCGCCGCGAAGATCGGGTTCGTGTTCCAGAGTTTTCACTTGATGCCGGAACTCGACATCGTTGAGAACGTAGTGCTTCCCGCAATGACCGGTGCCGTGAAAATCAAGTCCCCGCGCGCACGTGCGAAGGAACTGCTTGCAAAGGTTGGCCTTGTAGATCGTCTTGACCATCTCCCGAACGAGCTGTCCGGCGGCGAGCAGCAGCGCGTGGCCCTTGCGCGTGCGCTCATGTGCAGTCCGCGAATCGTCCTTGCCGACGAGCCCACCGGCAACCTCGACAGGCTTACGGGCGCGGAAATCATGAAGCTTCTTTTCGAGGTGAGCGAAACGCCCTTCGCGCTAGTGATGGTGACTCACTCCCAGGAAGCCGCCGCGCTCTGCGACCGAATCCTCACCCTTGACCACGGGCACCTGCGTTAATATCGCCAGTTGACCTTATAGGGGCTGTTATGATACAATATTGGCGTCAACTGACCTTATGGGGCATGATATGGTATACCGAACGCGAGAGGAAATGCTGAAGGTTCTTGGCGAGAACCTCAAAGCATCCAGGTTAGCAGTTAATCTGTCGCAGCAAGTGGCGGCGGAACGGAGTGGTATTTCCCTGAAGGCTGTCCGGAACATCGAATCCGGTGAAAACTCGTCGACGCTGTCACTTCTTTCGTATTGCAGGACGTTGCAGAAGACCGATTGGTTGATGACGCTTGCACCGCCAGAACTGGATGCATCCCTTTTTGAGCGGAAGGATGTGTTCAAGAAACGCCAGCGCGCGAGTCGGAAGGGAAGCACCCATGGCTGAATTCAGGCATGTTCGGCGCATCATGGTGTCGTTGTGGGGCGAGCGCGTGGGGACGATTGTCCCGTTGGATGCGCGACAGACTTACTTTGGTTTTCAATATGAACGTCAGTTCCTGAAGTCGGGCATTGAGATTTCTCCGCTGATGATGCCGCTGCGCAAGGAGCCGTATGCGTTTACGGACTTGCCACGCAGCGAGTATGCGGGGCTTCCACCGGCTTTTTCCGACTCCCTTCCCGATGCGTTCGGGCGCGGTCTCATCGACAGATGGCTTGTGGAGAAGGGATATGCACGATCCGAGATCACCGCGCTGGACCGTCTTGCGTACATCGGTCGGCGAGCCACTGGCGCGTTGTGCTATGAGCCGGATCTGGGGCCGGGAGGACGTCCTGCCGCATTCGAGATGCGCGAGCTTGTCGAGGCGGCGCGAAAGGCCGTGAACGGCGAGCTGGAGAATCTGGACGGCGAAGAGGCCCTGCGCGCGATCGTCCGGATCGGGTCGTCCGTCGGCGGCGCGCAGGCGAAGGCGCTGATCGGCTGGAACCGAAAAACTGACCAATTCCTTTTCGGCGACAGGGATCTTCCCGAAGGTTTCGAGTATTGGATCATCAAGTTTACGCCAAAGGAATACCCGTGGCGCGGCAGGACCGAGTACGAAGTGTTCAAGAAGGCCAGGACTGCCGGAATCGACATCAGCGAATCGGTACTTTACGATCTGGACGGCGTCGAACACTTCATGACGAAGCGTTTCGACCGCGATGGCAAGGCGCATCACCATGTTCAGACACTTTCGGCCATGGCGCATTTCCCGATGTCGGTTCCCAAGGAGTTTCGGACCTACGAGCAGTATCTGGCCACGGTCGATGCTTTGCATCTGGGTTACGAGGCGATGGAGCAGGCTTTTCGCCGGATCGCATTCAACGTCGGCGTTGGCGAATGCGACGACCACACAAAGAACTTTTCGTTCATGTTGCGAGAGGGCGGCGAATGGGCGCTGGCGCCGGCATACGACCTGACCGGTTCTAGTTTCCCGTCGGAAGACCCGCGGTCCGCGCATGGCGGATGCCATCAACTGTCGGTCAACGGCAAGCAGTCGAAGATCACCGACGACGACCTGCTCGCCGTCGCGGACAGGTTTGCGATCGGCACCGCGCCGCGCGTTCTTGGCGAGGTGAAGTCCGCCTTGTAAGCGGACGCAAACCTGTGGTATACTATGCGCAAATCCGTTGAGAAAAGAGAAGAGATTATGGTGCGTATCGTCGAATGGGCGGCTGAGAAGCCGCAGAGCAAGGTCGTCACGAAGTTCCTCGCGCGCAGCGCGTTCCCGGAGGAGGCCGAAAAGGCCGCCGCCGAGGTGCTCGCCGCCATCCGCGCGGAGGGGGACGCCGCCGTTGCGCGGTATGTCGAGAAATTCGAGGGAGCGCATCTCACGCCGAAGCGTTTCCGCGTGACGGACAAGGAACTTGCCGCCGCCGAGGCGGCCGTCTCGCCCGATCTCAAGCGGGCGGTGAAGGACGCCTACGCGCGCGTGATGCGCTTCTCGAAGGCTTCGTTGCGCAAGCCCTGGACGATGAAGACGCCGAAGGGCGGCACGGCGGGCGAGTTTTTCTCGCCGATGGACCGCGTTGGCGTGTACGTGCCGGGCGGCACCGCGCCGCTCGCCTCTACGAGCGTGATGACCGTCACGCTCGCCGCCGCAGCCGGCGTGAAGGAGATCGTCGCCTGCACGCCCGCCGGACCCACGGGCACGCCGAACCCCGTCCTCCTCTACGCCCTCAAGCTCGCAGGCGCCACGGAAGTCTATCGCGTGGGCGGCATCCAGGCGATTGGCCTCATGGCGTTCGGTACGAAGACCGTCAAGAAGGTGCAGAAGATCGTGGGACCCGGCAACGCCTACGTGACGGCGGCGAAGCGTCAAGTTTATGGTTTTGTGGGCATCGACCAGGTAGCGGGTCCGAGCGAGATCGCCGTCCTTGCGGACGGTACGGTCAGCGCGCAGTGGGTGGCCGCCGACCTCCTCAGCCAGGCCGAGCACGGCAGCGGCTGGGAGAAGAGCCTGCTCGTCACACAGTCGAAGGCATTTGCCGAAGAGGTGAAGCGCGCGCTGTTCGCGCAGACTGCGACGCTGTCCCGCAAGGCGCTCATCCAGCGCGTCATCGACCGCGACGGCATCCTCTTCGCCGTCACGCCGACGGTGGAGGAGGGCCTGGAACTCGTGAACCGCTTCGCGCCCGAGCACTTCGAGATCATGTGCAAGGACGCGGCGAAGCTGATGAAGGGCGTCCGCTCGGCGGGCGCGGTGTTCGCGGGGGCGTGGACGCCGGAGAGCGCCGGCGACTTTGTGGCGGGTCCGTCGCACGTGCTGCCCACGGGCGGCGCGGCGAACATGTTCAACGGACTCACGCCGGACGACTTCCGCCGCCGTCACTCGTTCGTCGCTTTTACGAAGGGCGACCTCGCCCAGACGAAAGCCACGATCGAGGCGTTCGCGCGCGTGGAGGGACTCGACGCGCACGGCCGCGCCGCGACCATCCGATTTGAGGGACCGCAATGAAGACGCGCACGTTCATCGACCAAGTTGACGTAATTGTCCGCTCCGGCAAGGGCGGCGACGGCTCGGCCTCGTTCCGACGCGAGGCGCTTGTCGCGTTTGGCGGGCCCGACGGCGGCGATGGCGGACGCGGCGGCGACGTGGTGCTGCGCGGATCCACGCACGTCAACTCGCTCATCTCGCTCTATTTCGACCCGAAGCTCTACGCCGAAGACGGCGTGCCGGGTTCCGGCAAGCGCTGTTTCGGACGGCGCGGGAAGGACCTCGTGGTGGACGTGCCATGCGGTACGCTTGCGACGGACGCCGATACGGGGCTCGTGGTGGCGGACATCGTGTCCCCCGGCCAGCGCGTTATCGTCGCGAAGGGCGGCGTGGGCGGATACGGCAACGTGCATTTCAAAAGCGCCGTCAACCAGGCTCCCACCGAACACACGCCGGGCGGACCGGCCGAGGAGCGGCGTCTCCACCTCGAGCTGAAGACGATCGCGGACGCCGGATTGCTCGGCTTTCCCAATGCCGGCAAGAGCTCCATCCTCACGGCGCTCTCGTCCGCCACGCCGAAGATCGCGTCCTATCCGTTCACCACGCTCAACCCCATCGTAGGCACGATCGAGTACGAGGACTTCGCGCAGATTCGCATGGCGGACGTGCCCGGCATCATCGAGGGCGCATCGCAGGGCGTGGGGCTCGGACTCGCCTTCCTCAAGCACCTTGAGCGCGCGCGCGTGCTCGTGTACATGATCGACATGGCGGGTACGGACAACCGCAAGCCGTGGGACGACTACCGAGTACTCGCCGATGAAATCGCCGCGTTCAACGCAGAGCTGCCGGAGCGTCCGTTCCTCGTGGTCGCGAACAAGATGGACCAAGCGGCCGCCCGCAAGAACCTCAAGCGGTTCGTGAAGGAGACGGGCGTCACGCCCATCGCGCTCAGCTGCACGCCCACGCTCAAGGATCTGCGCGAGTACGCCGACCTCAAGGACTATCCCGGGGAGGTGGGGCTGGATGCCTTCAAGGCTGCGCTCCGAAAGCTCGTGAACCCCAAGCCGCGCGCGCACCAGCATCTGGAGGCACCGCCTCCGCCGCTCAGTGAAATGCCCGATACGACGGGCGACGAGATTCCCGCTGAGGCGCTCAAGTTCGCGACCTTCCTCAAACTCGACGTGCCAAAGAAGAAATCGCACCCCTCCCGTGGCAACATTCACTGACCCGCCATGAAAAAAACGCCAGAAGTGAAAGACATCGGATTTGCGAAGCTCGACTTCGCGCGGCGCGCGCGGACCGGGTTCGGTGAGACCGTGTACGGCCCTGGCAAGACGCCGGAGCAGATGGTTGGCATCTTCCGCGCGTTCCGCGAGAAGAAACTGCCCGTACTCGCAACGCGCTGTACGGCCGAGCAGGCGGACGCGCTTGCGGCGGCGGGCGTGCCCATGCGCTACGATCCCGTAGCGCGCGCGATTGCCTCAACGTGGGGCCGCAACAAAAAGCTGAAGGGGCGCCTGGCCGTGCTGACGGGCGGCACGGCGGACATCCCTGTGGCGGAGGAGGCCGCGCAGGCGGCGGAGTTCTTCGGCGCTACGGTTGATCGGTTCTTCGACGTGGGGGTGGCGGGACTACATCGGTTGCTGTCGAAACTGGATGCCATCCGCCGGGCCGACGTGATAATCGCCGTGGCGGGCATGGAGGGTGCGTTGCCGAGCGTGGTGGCGGGGCTTGTGTCCGTGCCGGTGGTGGCGGTGCCGACTTCCGTCGGCTACGGCGTGGGCGCGGGCGGCGTTGCTGCCGCGCTCGCGATGCTCAATTCGTGCGCGGAGGGCGTGTCGGTGGTGAACATCGACAACGGCTTCGGCGCAGCCGTGGTGGCCTGTCGTATGCTTGCGCGTCGGAGTTCTAGCCTTTAGCCCGGATTAGAGCGGTTTTACGGCAAAGCAAATTTCTTGTAATCTCGCTTCCATTTTCGCCGTGAAAAGGGTATAATCTTACCCACACACCAAAAAAGGCAATCGGAGAAACGAGATTATGAAAAAACTGGTGATGGCGTTTGCGATCCTGTGTTCGGCGTCCGCACTCTGTGCGGAACCCGATTATTATGCCGCGCTATGCGCGTGGGCACCTGGGCAGATTCCCTCGTCGTCGAGTTCGGTGATTTGGGGTATCCGAGGTACTTTGTTCTATGGCGACTGCATGCGCATGAACGGATTGGACCTCGCTATCGGCGCGAACCGTACGCGCGAGCGCTTCGACGGCCTTGGCATCGCACTGGTGTACAACCACGCCAACAGCCTCGCCGGTGTGGAGCTGGGATTTGCCAACGTGGTCGAGCGCGAGTCGTATGGTCTGCAGGCCGGCGTATGGAACTATGCCGGTGAAGTTTACGGCGAGCAGTGGGGCGTCGTCACTGTGACTGACTACTGCGCTGGTCTTCAGGACGGACTCTTCAACTGGGCCGACGATCTCGCCGGTGCCCAGAGCGGAATCATCAACATCGCCTACAACGAAATGTTCGGAGCGCAGCTAGATGCGGTGTGGAACCATGCCAATGCTGGCTTTGGGTTCCAGTGGGGCATTATCAACACGGCGGATTACTTCGCAGGGTTCCAGTGCGGTTTCTTAAACTGGGCGAACGATCTTGACGGTCTGCAGCTTGGTTTCATCAACGTGATCGCCAACCAGTCGATTTTCGTGTTCCCGTTTTTGAACCTCGGCTTCTAGTTCCGCTTAGGCGCGCGTTGCGCGCGCCGTATGAAACCATGGACGAGATCAAGGAATCCGACACGAGCCGGCATTTTCTCCGGCAGTGGATCGAGGAGGACCATGCCGCCGGGCGCACCGGCGGCACGGTCGTAACGCGCTTCCCACCCGAACCGAACGGCTACATCCACATCGGCCACGCGAAGGCCGTGTGCGTGGACTTCGGCATGGCGAAGCTCTTCGGCGGCGAGTGCCACCTGCGTCTGGACGACACGAACCCGACGAAGGAGTCGGACGAATACGCCGAGAACATCAAGAACGACATCCGCTGGCTCGGCTTCCAGTGGTCGGGCGCGGGCGACGGCAAGGAGCCGGGCTTCTACAACGCGTCGAACATGTTCGACACGATGTACCAGATCGCCGAGGAGCTCATCCGGCGCGGCCAGGCCTACTGCTGCAACCTCACGCAGGACGAGTGGAAGGAATACCGCGGCGTGCCGGAGAAGCCCGGACGTCCCTCACCCTCGCGCGACACGGACCCCGAGCGCAACCTGCGCATCTTCCGCGAGATGCGCGACGGCAAGTACGCGGACGGCGAGTGGTGCCTCCGCGCGAAGATCGACATGGCCTCGCCGAACATCCACTTCCGCGATCCCGTGATCTACCGCATCCGCCACGTGTCGCACTACCATCTTGGCGACAAGTGGTGCATCTACCCGATGTACGATTTCGCGCATCCGATCGAGGACGCGCTGGAGGGCGTGACGCACTCGATGTGTACGCTCGAGTTCGAGGTGCACCGTCCGCTCTACGACTGGGTGGTGGACCGCATGGACGAGCAGGGCCTCCTCGTGGTGCGCAACGGCGTGAAGATTCGTCCGCAGCAGCGCGAGTTCGCGCGCCTCAACATCACGTGGACCGTGATGTCGAAGCGTCTTCTCCTGCAGCTCGTCACGGAGGGACACGTCGCGGGCTGGGACGACCCCCGCATGCCGACCGTGTGCGGGATGCGCCGCCGCGGCTTCACGCCGGGCGCGATCCGCGAGTTCTGTGACCGCGTGGGCGTGACTAAGGTGGAGAGCGAGTCGGATCCCGCGCTGCTCGAATGGTGCGTGCGCGAGGAGCTGAACCGCACGGCGTTGCGCCGCATGGCCGTGCTCGATCCCGTGAAGCTCGTGATCGAGAATTGGGGAACGGGGAACGGGGAACAGGGAACGAGGATGGTGGAGCTGCCGAACAACCCGCTCGACGAGTCCGCCGGCACGCGCAAGGTGCCGTTCTCGAAGGAGGTGTGGATCGACCGCGCCGACTTCATGGAAGTGCCGGAGAAGAAGTTCTTCCGTCTTGCGCCGGACCGCGAGGTGCGTCTGCGCGGCGCGTGCATCGTGAAATGCACGGGCATTGAAAAGGATGCCGACGGCAAGATCACGACGATCCGCTGCACGTGGGACGAAGGTTCGTGGGGCGGCAATCCGTCCGACGGCCGCAAGGTGAAGGGCACGATCCACTGGGTGGACTGCGCGACCGGCGTGAAGGCCGAGGTGCGTCTCTACGACCGGCTCTTCACCGTGCCGGATCCCATGCGCGATGGCTCCGACGGTTTCCTGAAGTACCTGAACCCCGATTCGCTCAAGAAGGTTACCGCCTACGTGGAGCCCGCGCTTGCGGAGTCCGCGCCGGGCGAGCAGTTCCAGTTCGAGCGCACGGGCTACTTCGTGGCCGATGCCAAAGATTCCGCACCGGGTGCGCCCGTGTTCAACCGCACGGTCACGCTGAAGGACGGCTACAAGCCGGCCTAAGATCCACGTATACCCCGATTTTGACAAGACCTCCTATGCCTGGTGATGCAACCAGGCACGCGTTAAGTGTCTTTGATCCCACGTGGTCCTTGGCGAATGCCCAGCGGTGCCGATTTGGCATAATACCCACGCTGAGCCTTTCAGATGCGTATGATCTTTCGGCGAAGGTGAGAATGTACGCGCCCTTCGTACGGAACTCGCCGGGCATTACCATTTGGTCACGTACTAGACAAACCGCCTCGCAAAGGCGTAAAATATGCGCGTTTCCACACCAACAGGAGAAAGAAATGGATCTGTCGAACGCATCGAACAAAATCGCCGCGCAGGGCGAACTCGTCAGCCGTATCCGCGACGAGGTGGGCAAGGTCATCGTCGGACAGGAGAAGCTGGTCGACCGCCTAATCCTCGCGCTTGTCGCGAACGGCCACATCTTGCTTGAGGGCGTGCCGGGTCTCGCGAAGACGCTGAGCGTGAACACGCTCGCCAAGACGCTCGGACTCGACTTCAAGCGCATCTCGTTCACGCCGGACCTGCTGCCGGCGGACGTGGTGGGCACGCTCATCTACTCCCCGAAGACGGGCGAGTTCTCGCCGAAGAAGGGCCCCGTGTTCACGAACATGCTGCTGGCGGACGAAATCAACCGCGCGCCGGCGAAGGTACAGAGCGCACTGCTCGAGTCGATGCAGGAGCGCCAGGTCACGATTGGCGAGACCACATACAAGCTGCCCGAGCCGTTCCTTGTCTTGGCCACGCAGAACCCGATTGAGCAGGAAGGCACCTACCCGCTTCCCGAGGCGCAGGTGGACCGCTTCATGTTCAAGTGCCTTGTCGAGACGCCGTCGAAGGCGGACGAGCGCCGCATCAAGGCCGTCTGCACGCCCGAGGACATCGCCACGCTGCGCGCCACGCTGAAGGAGGTCTACTGCGACGAGAAGGTGGGCGACTACATCCTCGACATCGTCTTTGCCACGCGCGAGCCGGACAAGACGAAGGGCCTTGAATCGCTCAAGGAGCAGATTCAGGTGGGCGCCTCCCCGCGTGCCACGCTCAGCATCAACCTCGCCGCGCGCGCGAACGCGCTCATGCACGGCCGTGCCTACGCGACGCCGCAGGACGTGAAGGAAGTCGCGCACGACGTGCTCCGCCACCGCATCCTCCTCACCTACGAGGCCGAGGCCGAGAACATGACCAGCGACATGGTCATCGACAAGATCCTCTCGACGATCCCAGTACCATGATTGACGTCAAGGAACTGATGGCGAAGGTGGGGAAGATCCGAATCCTCACCAACCGCCTGATTGACGACCAGCTGAGCGGCGACTACCACTCCACCTTCAAGGGCCAGGGCGTGGAGTTCGACGAGGTGCGCCCGTACGTGGCCGGCGACGACGTGCGCGCGATCGACTGGAACGTGACCGCAAGGACCGGTGCGCCGTACATTAAGCGCTACAGCGAGGAACGCGAGCTGACTGTGCTGTTCATGGTCGACGTGAGCGGCTCGCAGTCGTACGGCAGCGCCACGCGCTCGAAGGCCGAGCTCGCCGCCGAGGTGGCGAGTCTCCTCGCCCTCACGGCGATCCGCAACCAGGACAAGATCGGGCTCATCCTCTTCTCCGACAAGATCGTGAAGTACATCCCGCCGCGCAAGGGACGCCAGAGCGTGATGCGTCTCGTCCGCGAGGTGCTTGCCGCCGAGGACGACGCGACGGGCGGTACGGACATCGCCGGCGCGCTGAAGTTCCTCAACGGCGTGCAGAAGCGCCGCGCCGTGGTGTTCCTCGTGAGCGACTTCCAGGCCACGGGCTACGAGAGGGAACTGCGCGTGACGGCACGCCACCACGACGTGATCACCATTCCCGTGAGCGATCCCGCCGAGAGCGAACTGCCGCGCGCCGGTCTCGCCGAACTGGAAGACCCCGAGACGGGCGAGCTGCTGCTCGTGGACACCTCCGACGCGAAGGTGCGCGCCGCGTTCGCCGCCACCGCAAAGGCCGACGTGGAATCGCGCGACCGGTTCTTCGCGCGCAACGGCATCGACAATGTGCCCGTGGCCACGGATAAACCGTATATTCAAGCCATCCGGGCGCTATTCAAGAGGAGGGCCAGCAAGCGATGAAAACGATGTGGTCGTATTTTTGCCGCAAAGAACGCATAGGTCGCAAAGTGAGTATGGTGCGTTTTTATGCTCTTTGCGCCCTTTGCGTTCTTTGCGGCTTGATTACTCCGCTTGGCGCGGAACAGGTGGCCGACCTTTCGCGTGACGGCGTGGGGATAACCATCGACGCGGAACCGCGTGCGGTGGACCTCGCGCGCGACTTCTACGTCACGGTCACGCTGTCCACGCCGTCCGGCGTCACCGCCGAGCTGCCCGACCTGCGCGACCGCTTCCAGGGCTTCCGCGTGGCCGAGAACTTCGCCGAGAAGCCGGTCTCGGACAAAGACGGGCGCACGACGACCGTCTCGCGCTGGCGTCTCGAGCCTGATCCCCTCGCGCGTCGCTACCGTCTCGCGCCGTTTGCAGTGCAGTCCGGTAACGGTTCGTTCGCCACGTCGCCCGTGCTCTTCGACTCTCCCGCAGCCCGCGAAGCGGCGACGGGTGAGATCGAGGTTGACCCCACGCGAGACCTTCCGCCGTTTAGCTGGAAACTTGTCGGCATCTGTGCGGCCGCGCTTGCGGGATTACTGCTAGTCCTTGCACTGCTCTACTTCATCTTCCGCAAGATCCGCCTAGCGGTGCGCGTCCACAGGATGAGCCCGCTCGAACGCGCGCTCTATGAACTCGACAAGTTGCTGAAGAAGGGGTTGCCCGGACGCGGTTTCTACAAGGACTTCTACGTGGAGCTCACGATGGTCGTGCGACGCTACATCGAACGCCGCTACGGCGTACGCGCGCCTAATCTCACTACGGACGAGTTCCTACGCGCGGCCGGCGCGGATCCCGCGTTCCCGCAGACGTCGGTTGCAGAGCTGAAGGCGTTCCTCGAATCCGCCGACCTTGTGAAGTTCGCCGGACTGGAGGCCACGCCTGAAATGGCGGACGGCGCCACGGGGAAGGCGCGTAACTACCTAACCGTCGACAGCGGAAGGAAGGAGGATGTGAAATGAACTTCAGTTTTGCATGGCCGCTCTGCTTCCTCCTGTTCGCGCCCCTCGCGCTCGCCGCGTGGCGGATGCTGCGGCGAGGGCGCCGTGCGGGCATCAAGTTTGCGCCTGTGGTGCGTCTTCCAGCGAAGACGGCAGGTTGGCGTGCGCGCGTGGCCAACCTGTCCCCCTGGTTCTTCCTCGTCGGCGCCGCATTGCTCGTCGTGGCGGCTGCACGTCCGCGTACCTCGCTCGCGCGCAGCTCACGCAGCGTGGACGCCATCGCAATCGCCATGACGGTGGACGTGAGCGGCTCGATGGAGGCGCTCGATTTCATGGCACCTGGCTCTCGCACGGAGCGGACCCGCCTCGACGTTGTCAAGGAGGTGTTCGCGAAGTTCGTCAAGGCGCGCCCCGACGACCTCATCGGGCTCATAACGTTCGGCGGATACGCATCAACCCGCGCGCCGCTCACGGCAGACCATGAGGTGCTGCTGCACGTCCTCAAGGGCGTGCAGGTGCCAACGGTCACGTATGACAGGAGCGGACGCCCCGTCGACCAGGAGGAGACGATGACCGCGATCGGCGACGGCCTCGCGACGGCCATCGCGCGCGTGAAAGACGCGGAGATGAAGTCGAAGATCGTGATACTTCTCTCGGACGGTGTCTCGAACACGGGCGCGGTGGAGCCTGACGCTGCTGCGGCTGCAGCCGCCAAGCTCGGCGTCCGCGTGTACACGATCGGCGTGGGCACGCATTCGCGCCGTACGCCGTTCCGGGCGCGCGATGTGTTCGGGCGCACGAGGATACAGTACGCGGACATGTCCTTCGACGAGTCGCAGCTCAAGTCGATCGCCGCCAAGACGGGCGCGCGCTACTTCGGCGTGCGCGACGAAGGCGGTCTGAAGGCGGCGCTCGAGGAAATCGACTCGCTGGAGAAGACCACGCTGGACCGCACGGTCTACCAGCGCTGGAACGAGTATTTCCCGCCGTTCCTCCTCGCGGGGGCGTTCCTCGTGTTGTTCGCGGTTTCACTTCAAATGTTGGCTTCCCGGAGGTTGGTATGAAGTTCGTCTATCCCTGGATGCTCGCGCTTGTGGCGATTGTGCCGGTGGCGGGCGCGTTGTGGGTGTTTCTGCGTGCGCGGGCCGACAAGCGCCTCGCCGCGTTCGTCGCGCCGTCGCTGCAGGCGCGTCTGTTGCCGCGCCATCCGCGGCTCTTCAGCCTGCAGGCCGTCTTGTTGCTCACTGGGCTTGCATTCGTCTTCTTCGCCGCGTCGCGTCCACAGTGGGGCCAGTCGGAGCAGAAGGCGGAAGTCCGCTCGCGCAACGTCGTGATCGCGCTTGACGTGTCGCGCTCCATGCTCGCGGAGGACGTGCGTCCGAACCGCCTCGAACGCGCGAAGGCCGACCTCGCGGACCTGGTCTCGTCGCTCGACGGCGACCGCTGCGCGCTTGTCGCCTTCCGCCGCACGGGCGTGCTGCTGTGTCCGCTCACCACCGACTACGCCTTCATCCGCAGCGCGATCGAGGATGCCGGTCCCCATTCCGCTCCGCGCGGCGAGACTGACCTCGGCAGCGCGATTAGAACGGCGCTCGGCGCGCTCGACCCCGCGAAGGACGAGCACAACGCGATCATCCTCATTTCCGACGGCGGCGACCTTCGCGGTGGCGCGCTCCAGGCGGCGGAGGAGGCGAAGAAGCGGTCCGTGCCCGTGTTTACGGTCGGACTCGGCAACGATGCGCTGGAGAGCTCGGTGCCGGACGCCTCTGGCTTTGGCGTGCAGATGTACCAGGGCAAGGCTGTGAAGACGCGCCTCGAGCACGACACGCTCGACCGCATCGCGCGCGCAAGCGGCGGACGCTACGTGCCTCTCGCGACGGCCGGCACTGCCGAGACTACGCTCGGTGCCATCTACCGCCGCTTCCTCCGTCAGGTGGCCGAGGAGGACCTTGCCGAGGAAGAGGAGCTGCGCGCGACCGAGCGCTTTGGCTGGTTCCTCGTTCCCGGTCTGCTGCTGGTTCTCCTTGCAGGAATGTTCTCGCGCGGACGCTTCGCGGGCCGCACGGCCAGAAGGGCGGCGGCGGTCGCCCTGCTCACCGTTTTGTGTGGCGGCATACATGCCGCCGAAACCAATGCCCCGCCCGTGGTTGCGGAAAGCGAGCGGTCCGAAAACAAGCAGGGCACGCTCCTCGATGACCGCGAGGTCTGGAACAAGGGCGTGGACCTCTACCGCGCTGGCGACTACACGAACGCGCTCGCCACGTTGCGCACGCTCATGCTCAGCCGCACGCACGGTGCCCGCGCGTCAGAACTCGTTGGTGCGATCCGCCATGCGGACAGGCTCGCCGCACGCGTGCAGGCGAAGGACGCGCAGGGCGTCCATGCCGAGGGCGCAGCCGCGATCGAACCGCTTCGGCGCGCGCTCGCCGCAGGCGAGGAAAGCGCCTGGGCGATGCAGCGCGCGTTGCGCGCCGCGCCCGACGATCCGCGCGCGAATCGCAACTTCACGCGCGCAGCAGACGGATTGAAGGAACTGCGCGACGAACTGCACGTCGAGGAAGTGCTATCCCGCGCGAAGGGGAAAAATCCGAAGGCGCAGATGTCGGAGGCCGCGCGCGAGGCGCTCGCGCTCCTACAGGCGCAGGCGGGCGTGCTCACGAACGAGGCGGCTGTGGCCATCGCGCGCAGCGAAGATCTTGCGAAGCGCGCGGAGAGTCTGGCGGACGCACTCATCCCACTCAAGCGCTCGGTGTTGGAGTCCGTCACTAACGCGCAGCAGGCGGCGGAGATCGTGGGCGACGTGGAGGCGACGCGCGACGCCACGTTGCGCGCGGCGGACCAGCTCGCCGACATGTCTCCCGACGCGGCGCTGAACCTTTCAACGGCAGAGAGCGCCTTCCACCGCTACTGGAAGGGACTGCTTGACCCGCCCGAGGCGCTGGTGGAGGCTATCCGCGCGCAGTCTAACGCCGTCCTGCGCGCGGAGCAGGTGAACGGACGCGACTGGCAGCAGGAGTCGCTCGACTTCACGCAGATATTCGGCACGCGGTTCGCCGAATGGGCACAGCAACAATGCCAGAAGGATATGCCGGCTGCGAGCAACGAACCTCCCTACTCCGTGCATGTGGCGCAGACGATTGCCAATGCGGCGCAGGAGGTCGTGAAGAAACAGCAGGAACTTCTGAAGGAGCCGAAGGACGCAGATGCGAATGTTGCGCTTGCCGGACTTGTCCGCATGCGCGACCGGTGCGGGTTACTCGCCGCCGATCCGCGTCAGTTGGCCATCGCCGACCTCCTCATGCAGACGAACGCATACGCAGACGTGTCGCGCACGGACGGCTTCGACTGGCAGAAGGACGCCTACGACCATACGCGCGTCTTCCGCTCGCGCTTCCCCGCGTGGGCGCAGGAATACGAGCAGAAGGCCCAGTCCGACACGAACATGCCGCCGTTCACGAAGGAACAGCAGGCCGAAGTCGTCGCACTCGCCGCCGACGTGGAGAAGAAACAGGCCGGCTGCATCAAGGAGCTCGTGCCGCCCGACCAGCTTGAGGCCATTCGCGAACTTCAACGCATCATCGAACTGCTCCCGCCCGACCAGAACCAGCGTCAGCAACAACAACAGCAGCAGCAACAACAACAGCAGAACCAGAACAAAGACCAGAACAAGGATCAAGACCAAAAACAGGACCGGCAAGACCAGGACCAGAAACAGGACCAGGACAAGAACAAAGACCAGGAACAGCAGAAGGACGAACAGGAGCAGCAGCAAGAGCAAAAGGAGCAGAAGGCCCAGGTTAAGGAACTGGAGGACCAGAAAGAGGCCGAGGAACTCATCCGCAAGGCCCTTGAGCGCAGCGACGAGCACGAAGCCGAGAAAAAGGCCCGGATGCAAAAAGCCCCGCTATCCCCCAACGAACGCGACTGGTAGCCCACCCCTCGCCCCGCCAAATTTTTGGTATACTTAAGTGAAATCCGCCTTGCGCCGCAGGGTGGATTTTGATATTCTAACGACGTTCTGCGGATTGGGCCTTGAAAAACTGTTCCAAGGAGTCTGTAATGTGCAGGTTGGACGAGATACGTGCGAAGCGGGATGAGATATACGCTATCGCGAGAAGGCACAAGGCTGAAAAGCTTTGGGTCTTCGGTTCTTGTGCCCGCAAGGAAGAGCGCCCCGACAGTGATGTCGATTTCCTTGTGAAATCTGGTGATTCCATGACTGCCGATGACAAGCTATCATTCAAATTCGCAGTAGCCGACATGCTTGGATGCCGTACAGATGTTGTTTCAGTGACGCAGTTGCTTGGTTGTCCGCGTTTCGCCAGACAGGTTTTGAAGGAACGGGTGCCAGTATGACCCTTGAAGAGAAACGCGATGCGACACGCATTGAGCACATGCACGACGCGATAGCCCGAATCGCCGTCCTAATGGGGACTCTTGAAAAGGAGGATTTCTTGGCGGACGAGATGCGATGCGAGGCGTTGGCACATCGTTTGACTCTGCTTGGGGAGGCGGCGAACAAGATTTCTCGCGCTTTCAAAGCCGCACATCCTGAAATCGACTGGCGCCGAACTGTTGAGTTTCGCAATGACATCGTGCACGATTACAGCGAGATATCGTATGAAGAGATGTGGCAGCGCGCGGAGACGGATGTTGTGAAACTCGGTAAGGCGATAAAGCCCCTATATGATGCGATTCCCCGTGAACCTCCACTTACGGAAGAAGAGATTGCGGCTCTGAACGGATAGTCGTTTCACTTCATCCCCCACGACTTCACATACAATCCCTAAAGCCTGCGTTTCAACAAGGCAAACAGGTCAGGCTGGTTTTCGCCGCTAACGGCCGCACTTGTCGCGGCCGATGGGGAGGGCGAGCGTCCCCGCGAGCCGCTCGCGCAATTTCCAAAAACTGTGCACCGTGAGGATGGCGTCATCGTTCTGTTTGTGGTATACTAATCGGCGTCGTAAGGCAAAAAACAAAGGAGAACTAAAATGCTTAAGATCCTGTTGAAGCGTGTGCTTCCGTCCGTTATCGTGTTGGCGCTTTTGGTTTTGGGCGCGTTGTGGCTATACGGCTTCATTGGCGTGAAGGCTGGCTGGATTGGCCCTACTGAGGTGCCGCAGCTCAATGCGGTCTCCCATCACGGCGCCGATGCGGCGGGCGGAGTTACTGCCGCAGCCAAGGCCAAGATCGGCCTTTGATGGCTCTTGGCTCGAAGCGTCTCGAACTCTGCGTGAAGTTCGGGAAGATCCGTAGGGGCGTGAGAGTGATGTCGTTCATGCTTAATGACTGAGAACAAATCAGGAAAACCACATATGGAAAATAAACTCTCAATGGCGTTGGTGCTCGGCGCGGTGGTTGCCGTGGCGCAGGCACGGTCTTTCACCCACCAGATGCCGGAGTCGACCGGCGAGAAGCCCACCAATCCCGCATACGCGGAGATGGCGCGCGACTTCACGGATCCGTTCGGCAAGGTCCGGACTGGATGCTACTGGTACTGGATGGCCGGCAACGTCTCGTGTGAAGGCGTGCGCAAGGACCTCGAGGCGATGAAGCGCGCCGGGATCGACCGCGCGTACATCGGCGACATCGGCGGTGGCGGTAACAAGCCCGGTCCCGTGAAGACCTTCTCTCCCGAATGGGAAAAGGCGCTCGCCACGGCGTTCGAGACGGCGAGCCGGCTTGACATCGAGATCGGAATCTTCAACTCGCCCGGGTGGAGTCAGTCCGGCGGACCGTGGGTGAAGCCCGAGGCGGCCATGCGCCGTCTCGTCGCGAGCGTGACGGTTGTAGACGGTCCCGCATCCGGCGTGAAACTGCCTGCGCCGAAGTTCGAGCGCGCGCCGGCGGAGGACATGCGCGACGTATGCGCGGTAGCCTATACGGCGCCTGCTGGGTTCACGGATCGACTGGAAGTGAAGGACATCAACGATTCGCTTTTGCAGCGAAAGGGGAATCCGCTCGTCGTTGAGCTTGAATCCAAGGCGCCGTTTACGGCGCAGTCCGCCGAGCTTGCCTTCATTGACGGTACCGCTGCGGGACGTGTGAAGGTCGAAGCTCAGGGCGACGGCGGCGCGTGGCGGACGCTCTGCGACATGCCGTTTAGCCGCGTGAACCACGGGGTGGGCGTGGGGTTCTCCCCGCATGCGCCCGTCATCGCGTCGTTCCCGTCCTGCACGGCGACGCGGTTCCGCGTGACCGTGACGGCGGGCGCGAGGCACCAGTCGCGGTTCGCGTCCGTCGCGGTGTGCGGCGCGCCGCTCGTTGCGCGCGCTTACGAGAAGTCGCTCGCGAAGATGCACGAGACGCCGCTCCCGATGTGGCACGAATACCAGTGGCCGGACGATCCCGCGAACGCGTCCGGCACGGCGCTCGATCCGGCGAAGGCCGTGGTGCTGACGGGCAAGGTCGCGCCTGACGGCACGCTTGACTGGAAGGTGCCGGTCGGCAAGTGGGTGATCTACCGCTTCGGTGCCGCGCCGACGGGCACGAAGAACGGCCCTGCCAACCCCGAGGCGACGGGCTACGAGGTCGATAAGATGAGCCGCGAACACGTCGCCGCGCACTTCGACGCCTACCTTGGAAAGATTCTCGCCCGCACGCCGCCGGAACACCGCAAGGCGATCAAGCACGCGGTCCTCGACAGCTACGAGCAGGGCGGGCAGAACTACACCGACAACTTCGCCGCCAAGTTCAAGGCGTCCTTCGGCTACGACCCGACGCCCTACCTCCCGGCCCTGTTCGGCATGAGCGCGGGTTGCCGCGATGACGCGAACAGGTTCCTCTGGGACCTCCGGCGCTTCGTTGCCGACGAGGTCGCGTATTCCTACGTCGGCGGCTTGCGCAAGGCGAGCAACGCGAACGGGTTGAGGACGTGGCTGGAGTGCTACGGACACTGGGGTTTCCCCGGCGAGTTCCTGCAGTACGGCGGACAGTCCGACGGCATCGCCGGCGAATACTGGAGCAGCGGCAGCCTCGGCGACATCGAAAACCGCGCCGCGTCCAGCTGCGGACACATCTACGGCAAGCGCCAGATCTGGGCGGAGTCCAACACGTGCGGCGGACCGGCGTTCGGACGCGCCCCCGCCGACATGAAGGGCCGCACGGACCGCTTCTTCGCCGAGGGCATCAACGCGTCGATCCTCCACCTCTACATCCACCAGGCGTACGAGCGCGCGCCCGGCATCACCGCGTGGTTCGGAAACGAGTTCAACCGACACAACACGTGGTTCAAGGAGATGGACATCTTTACGGCGTACCTCAAGCGCTGCGGCTACATGCTCCAGCAGGGTCTGAACGTCGCGGACATCGCGTACTTCATCGGCGAGGACGCGCCGAAGATGACGGGCGTGGCCGATCCCGCGCCGCCGCGCGGACGCCAGTTCGACTACATTAACGGCGAAGTGCTGCGCGAGACGGCGTTCGTCGACGAGGCCGGACGTCTCTCGCTTCCGCATGGGACGAAGTACGAAGTGCTGGTTCTTCCGAAACTCGAGACGATGCGTCCGGAACTGCTGCTCCGCATCGAACAGCTTGTCAACGACGGCGCGTTCGTGATCGGACCCAAGCCGCGCCGTTCGCCGTCGCTCGCCGGCCAGCCGCAGAGCGACGCGACGGTTAAGACCGTCGCCGACAGGCTGTGGGGAGCCGTTGACGGAAAGAGTGTCCGTTTCCGCCGGGTTGGAAGGGGCATGATCGCGTGGGGGCTTCCCCTTGAAGAGGCGCTTGCGATGCGCGGCTCCACGACGGACTGCGGGTTTGCGAAGGGCGTGCCGATCGTCTACAACCACCGTACGATGAACAACGCGGACGTCTACTTCATCTCCAACCAGTCCGGCAGACGTATTACCGAGCCGGTCAGTTTCCGCGTCGCCGGACGCATTCCCGAACTCTGGCAGGCCGTCACGGGCGAGAGGCGCGAAGCGCCGGTCTGGCAGGCGCAGGGCAACAGGACCGAGGTGATGATGACGCTGGAGCCTCTGGAAAGCGTGTTCGTTGTGTTTGCAAAACCGGTAGGGCGGTCGCCCCGCGACCGCCGCGTAGCTGCGACGGCGACAACGCGCGGGCTCACCTGCGACTGGACGCTGTCGTTCGAGTCCGATCCGCTCCACCGCGGCCCGGCGAAACCGCTGGCGACATCGGCACTCACAGATCTCACCAAGAGCGCCGATCCCGCCGTCAAGCACTATTCCGGGACCGTGGTGTACCGCACGAAGTTCACTGCCGCGAAGCCGGCGCCTGGCGAGCGCGTTGTGCTGTCGTTTGGAAACGTGCGCGAGATCGCGCGTGTGAAGGTAAATGGACGCGACGTGGGCGGTTTGTGGACGGCGCCGTATGAAGTACCGGTGACGGATGCGCTGAGGGACGGCGTGAACGAGCTGGAGGTCGAGGTCTGCACGAGCTGGGTGAACCGGCTCGTCGGCGATGCGTCGCTTCCGGCGGGGAAGCGTCCGACATGGATCTCCACCGGCGGCTACAAACCCAACAGTCCGCTGCGTCCAGCCGGTCTCGTCGGCCCTGTGAGGCTCGTCACATCTGTCAGGTGACCGCCTGTTTTCGCGTGCAAGGCGGGGATGAATCGGGTATACTATCTGCCGCTGAACTTTTAAGAGAATGGAGTGAATCCAATGAAACAGATATTCTGGACATCCCTTATCGCGTGTGCGGCGCTGTCGCTCGCCGCGGATCCCGTGCGCCAGGCGCGCGAGCAGCTGGCTCTCGTGAAGCCGGAGGCCGCGCGGCGCGCGCTCGCGGACCTCAAGAACAACCCGAAATACGACTACGCGAAGAACGCGGCCGCCATCGAGGCGCTGATCTCGCAGGTCGACAAGGTGAAGGCCGACCTCGAGAAGGGCGACGCAGCGGCGAAGGCCGCCGCCGTGCAGCTCGTGGAGAACTACCGCAAGGCGATGCTCGCGAACCCGGTCCTCGACTTCGACAAGATCCTCTGCGTCCACCGCAAAATCGGCAACCCGCGCGGCGCGTTCGGCGGACGCGGCAGCGGCATGACCGGACTCAACGCCGAGAACCACATGGTCGCCCCGCGCACGGGCTTCGAGAACGAGATCGGCGTGTTGAGCGACATTCGCGGCAACCCGACGTTCCGTCCGCTCTACAAACCGGCGGACAAGACCTCCATCGTGCGCGACATCGACCTCGACTTCGACGCCTCGCGCATCCTCTTCACCGGCTACCGCGGATTCAACAACCTCTTCGGCATCTTCGAGATCAAGACCGACTTCTCGAAGCTCTCCGACAAAATGCCCTACCAGAAGGCGGAACTCGTCTCGCCCGAGGAGCACAAGGACATCCAGTGGTGGGACGCCTGCTACCTCCCGAACCGTGACCAGTTCGTGATGCTTGGCACGGCGGCGTACCAGTTCCTCCCCTGCGAGGACGGCAACATGCCGATGGCCGTGATGTACCGCAAGGACCGCAAGACCGGCGAGATTCGCCAGCTCACCTACGAGCAGGACTCCGACTACACTCCCAACATCACGCACGACGGCCGCATCCTGTACACGCGCTGGGAATATTCCGACCAGCCGCACTACTGGAGCCGCGTGCTGATGACGTGCAACCCCGACGGCATCGGGCAGCTCTCCGTGTGGGGCTCCAACTCGTTCGTGCCGACGTTCTTCTACTGCGCGCGCACCGTACCCGGCGAGCCGCACCTCATCACGATGATCGGCGGCGGACACCACGACCGCGCCGAGGTGGGGCGTTTCTTCCAGATCGACCCGTCCCTCGCACGCGCGTATCCCTTCAAGTACGATCCGCCCGACCGCGACTGGGGCCCTGCGCGCCACACGCTGCGCATCCCCACGAAGGTGCTGCCGAAGGAGAAGACCGGCATGGTCCACGAATTCACGGGCTGGGGCCAAGACGTGGAGGGCGACATGGCCGACCCCTACACGATGAACCAGTTCGCGCGCGGCAAGCCGTACTTCTCGCATCCGTGGCCGCTTGACGCGAAGTACAATCTCGCCACCGTCAAGGCGGCGCCCGACGCGCTCATGGGCCTCTACCTCGTGGACGTGTTCGATAACGTCACGCGCATCGCGGAGGCGGAGGACGGTCTGTATCTCGAGGCCATGCCGTTCGCGCCGCGGAAGCGTCCGCCGATCATCCCCGACCGCTCGGTAAAGGGCAAGAAGACGTGCAGCGTCCACATCGCCGACATCTACAACGGCCCCGGACTCAAGGGCGTGCCGCGCGGCACGGTGAAGAAGATGCGCCTCTTCAGCTACCACTACAACTACCACAAGACGGGCGGACACTCCTCCACCGGCTGGATCGGCTACCGTCGCTCGGGCTACAACGAGCGCGTGGAGAGCGGCTGGGACGTGAAGCGCATCCTCGGTACGGTGGACATCGAGAGCGACGGCAGCGCCTGCTTCGAGATGCCCGCGAACACGCCGATCTCCGTGCAGCCGCTCGACGAGAAGGGCCAGGCCGTGCAGCTCATGCGCTCCTGGATCGTGGGCATGCCCGGCGAGCGCGTCTCGTGCACCGGCTGCCACGAGGACAACCGCTCGTCCATCCACACGAAGCGCACGATCGCGGACGAGAAGTACTTCAGGGGCGAGATCCAAAAGATCAAGCCGACCGACGGCGACGGGATTCGTCCGTGGGGCTTCGCGAACGAGATGTTCCCCGTCGTGCGGAAGTACTGCCTGAGCTGCCACGGCGACAAGGAGAAGGCGCCTCTCGCCAAGGCCGACCAGGGCGGCTTCGCCGAAGGCGGCAAGCTGAGCGGCAAGCGTCTCTGGATGGGCACCGCCGAGGAAGCGTATCGCGTGCTGCATCCCTACATCCACCGTCCCGGTCCCGAGAGCGAGGAGACGATGCTGCCCGTGATGGACTACCATGCGTCGACGAGCCCGCTCGTGCAGATGCTCCGCAAGGGACACCACGGCGTGAAGATGGCGCCGGAGGACTGCCTCAAGATCTACGAGTGGATCGACCTCAACTGTCCGTTCCACGGCAAGTGGAGTCCGCCCTCGCTCGCGAAGCCCGACCACTGGGTACAGCATCCGGTGCCGGACCAGGCGAAGCGCCGCAAGGAACTGGCGATCGCGTACGCGAACGTGGACGACGATCCCGAAGCGGAGCACGACCGCTACGCCGCCGTCGTCGCGAAGCGCGAGGTGAAGCCGGTCGCGCCGGAACCGGCGAAGCCTGTGCCGTCCACCCCGAAGGTGAACGGCTGGCCGATGAACGAACTGCAGAGCGCGGACGCGCAGCTCGGCGCCATCTGGCAGATCGCCCCCGTCACGACCAAGACGATCATCTTGGGCGCGGGGCAGTCCATGACCTTCCGTCGCATCCCCGCCGGCGTGTTCGTGATGGGCAGCGCGAACGGCTATCCGGACGAGCGTCCGCAGGCCGTCGTGCGCATCGCGAAGCCGTTCTGGATTTCCGAGATGGAGGTGCAGAACCAGCAGTACAACGCGTTCGATCCGGAGCACGACTCGCGCTACCAGGATGAGTTCGGTAAGGACCACGTGTTCCCCGGCCACATCGGCAACCACCGCCGTCAGCCCGTCGTGCGCGTCTCGTGGAACGAGGCGATGCGCTTCTGCGCGTGGGTCTCGAAGACGTGCAACGTGAAGGCGTCGCTTCCTACCGAGGCGCAGTGGGAGTGGGCCGCGCGCTCCGGCACCGACACGCCGTTCCCGTGGGGCGGGCTCGACAACGACTTCTCGAAGTTCGCCAACTTCGCGGACCGCGACGTGCGCTTCCAGGTCGTCGGCTTCGATGGCGGCGGCAACATCCGCAGGCGCAAGCCGTTCGAGATCTGGCAGAACTATCCGCTGCACGAGGAGCGCTGGCAGGACGACTGGTTCAACCTCAACTACGTGGGCCGCGCGAACTGCAACCGCTGGGGCCTCTACGACATGCACGGCAACGCGAGCGAGTGGACGCGCAGCGACTACGCGCCGTATCCGTATGTCGACGGCGACGGACGTAACGACGGCAATCCCAAGACGAAGAAAGTTGCGCGTGGCGGCTCGTTCGCATCGCGTCCACGCGACGGCACGAGTTCCTTCCGCCTTGCCTACGAGCCGTGGCAGGCTGTCTACGACGTCGGCTTCCGCGTTGTGCTGGAGGAGGAATAAGGACGTATCGACGAATAATAAGGCACTCCCAAAACTGGGAATTTTCCGCCCGTGGAAGCGGGCGGAAAATTTTTTTTGCGTTTGTCGACATTTCTTGTTTGCAAGTCGCACGAAAACTTCGTATACTATGAGCAGACAAGCGGAGTTTGTGCCGATGTTCGGTGCGCCGCGCGTCAACAAAAAAAAGGATACGAAGAAATGGCTACTCCAAAGAAGGCCCCCGTGAAGAAGGCCGCCCCTGCGAAGAAGGCGTGCACGAAGAAGTGCTGCTGCGCGAAGGCGCCTGCTAAGAAGGCTGCTCCCGCGAAGAAGACTGCGCCTGCTACTAAGAAGGCTGCGCCTGCGAAGACGGCGGCTCCTGCAAAGAAGGCCGCTCCTGCGAAGAAGGCCCCGGCGAAGAAGGCTGCTCCTGCGGCCCCGGTGAAGAAGGCGCCTGCGAAGAAGGCCGCGAAGAAGTAAGATTCCAGCGCAGTTCCCAAAACTGCTAGAGCTTGCCCGTGCCGATCGGCGGGCAAGCTCTTTTTTGACGAAAGGCGAGAAGATGGGCAAAGTCGTTTTTCTGGGAGTCGAGGGCTCCGGCAAGACCACGCTTGCGATGGCGCTCACGAAGGCGTTCGCGCGCCATGCGGGCGAAGGATGGTACCTTCGCCCGGAAGGACGCGGCGCGTACAACTTCGCGACGATCGCGCCGGGCGATTTCGCAACCGACGGCTTTCCCGCGCAGACATCCGCCGCACGTGAGATGACGTGGAAGATTTCGCGCGACGACGTCGACAAGGGCGACATCCAGATTCTCGACTACCCCGGCGAAATCTACCGCCTCGCGTTTCTCACCGCCGAGGACGAACCCGATCCCGACGCGTTCCGCGCGCGCGCCGAGGCGAACGCGGAAGAGCTCAACGTGCTCAACCGCGCGATCGAAGAGGCCGAGAGCCTCTACGTGCTTTTCAACCTGCAGGACGCGCTCGACCTGCGTGGCGACGATGCGAACCGCAGCGCGGTGTGGGTGACGAATGAATGTCTCAAGCGCCTCAAGGCGCTGCCCGCGAAGCCGCGCGTGACGCTCGTCTTCACGCAGGTGGACCGCTACCAGACCGAAGACGACTTTCTCCATTCGTTCACGCCCGCCGAACTCGACCTAATCGGACACGACCATCCTGATGTCGACTGGATGATGGTGAGCGTGCTCGTGCCGCCCGATTCGGAATTCGGCATCGACGCCTTTGTGCGCCGTGTGACGGGCCTCGGCGAATTCGGCGTCCCCGACGGTCGTCCGCGACAACGCGCAGCGGGCGGTGCACTCGCGCGCCTCGCCGCCCAGCAGAAGTCGGTCGCGACAAGCGCGACCACTCCCGCTATCGGGGTGGCGGGCGTCCCGCCCGCAACTGGGACAACGGGCGTCTCGCCCGTTGAAAACACTGGGACAACGGGCGTCCCGCCCGTTGCAACCGCCCAATCACCTCGCAAAAGCTTCCTTTGGCTGATCCTCATAACAGTTGTCGTTTTCGCAACGGCCAATTTAGTTGTGCTGTATTTCCACGGCGCGCGCGAGGCGCGCGCCCTACCGGAGAGAGAAAAACTCCAAGAATCTCCAGATCTCCCAAACTCCGAATCTCCCAGCAGCGAAAGCAAGGATGCGCCGCTTCCCCCAGCCGAGCCGCAGCCGCAGGTGCGAAGCGACGAGACGCCTCCTCCACCGAAAAAGAAGGTGGACGTACATGTTGAACTTGCCGCAGAGATTGCGGCCGCCATTGCGAAGGCACGCGCGTGCGCTACGCCGCAGGAGGCGCGTGAAACTCTCTCATACGCGGCGGACGCGCTCAACTCCGCCGAGGCCGTTTATGAGCGGGCGCGCGTGGACGACTTTCTCGGCTGGGGCGCTTTTGTGCGCACGCGCGAGGAGAAGGTGCGCAATCCTCCGTGGATGGCCTGGCTGCGCCGTATCGATCTGCTCGGCGAGAAGAAGGCCGTGTTCATGCAGCAGCCCGCCACGAATGCCATCGCGTGTCGCACGCAGGCGCTTGAGGGTTACCGCGCGGCAGCGGCGCGCGGAGTGTCGGCGGCGGTGGACGCGCTTGCGCGACACGCCAATCACGAGAACGACAAGGACGTACGTCGTTCGGAAAAGGTTCCTGCCGTTCCGCTCGCGCCTCCGGCAGCACCTGCGAAATCGGAGGTGAAGTAAATGGCCGGCGCCTTTCCTCTTGCCGTATACACTGCGGCGCACGGTCTTTCGTGGACGTACCTCCGCAGCGCAATAGACTACGCTGCGCTCGACCGTTGCCGCAAGCTGCTTGGTCCGTTGCCCGACTTCGACGCGGGCGAGACGGGATACGAAGGCGTGGCCGCAGACGGCGCGAATGTTTTTGCAATCCGCTGTTTCCGCGCGCAGAAGTGGGACTTCATGGGACGCGACGCCATCTACCTCGCCGTCTCGTGGGTTGCGCGCGTGCGCGCCGTGTCTGTTGATTTCGAACGCCTTCTGCGTGCGCCCGAACTGAACGTACCCACGCACACGCCGCCGCTCATTTTCCATTGTGACGCGGCCTGGATCCCCCAGCCGAAAGATTCAATTGAAGGCGACCGCATACTGTTCTGCCGCCCGCTTGTGGTATAATATTCATCCTTATGTCCGAAGAACTTACACCCATGCAGCGGCAGTATCGCGCAATCAAGCGCGAGCTGCCACCAGGCTCTATCCTGATGTTCCGCCTCGGCGACTTCTACGAGATGTTCGGGGAGGACGCCGTCATCGCCTCTCCGATTCTCGGCGCCACGCTCACGCAACGCGCCGGTGCGCCGCTGTGCGGCATCCCCTACCACGCGCTTGACGCCTATCTCGCGAAACTCATCCGCGCAGGCAAGACCGCCGCCATCTGCGACCAGATGGAGGATCCGCGCCTCGTGAAGAAGGGACAGGTAGTGCGCCGCGAGGTGACGCGCATCGTCACGCCCGGCACGATTACGGAAGACGGTCTCCTCGACGAATGCACGAACACCTACATCGCCGCCGTCTCCGGACTCGGCCTCGCGATGCTTGATCTCTCGACGGGCGAGTTCTCGGTAGAGCCGTTCGAGACGAAGGAACGCCTCGACGACGCGCTTGCGCGTCTACGTCCCGCCGAGATCGTGCTGCCCAGGCCGGACGATGATGTCGCAAACCACGAACCGCAAACTACAAACTACGAACCACGGAACATCTCCTACGCCGACGCCTGGACTTTCTCCTTCGACGCCGCACAGGAGGAACTGCTGCGCCACTTCAACGTGACCGCGCTTGACGGCTTCGGACTCCAGGGGAAAGCGGATCTCATCTGCGCCGCCGGCGCGCTGCTCCACTACGTACACACCACACTCCGCCACGCGGTGGGGCATATTCGCAGCGTTCGTCTGCGCGAGAGCGCGGACTTCCTTGCGCTTGACGCGGGCACGATCCGCCACCTCGCGCTGCTACCCGTCGATGGCGTGTCGCGCGAGGCGTCCCTCCTTGGCGTACTCAACGCCACGCGCACGCCGATGGGCGCGCGCCGCCTTGCTGCGTGGATTCGTCAGCCGCTGCGTCAGGTGACGGCGATCAACGCACGTCTCGACTGCGTGGAGGCGTTCGTGAAGGACCGCATCCGCCTCTCTTCTCTTCAATCTCGACTTGGCGACGTACGCGACCTTGAACGTCTCGCGGCGAAGGTCGATTCCGGACGCGCCAACGCGCGCGACCTCAAGGCGCTTGCCGCGTCGCTCCGTCCCGTGCCGGAAATCATCGCCGACGTCACGGAAGTGCCCGCAGTCAGCGACATCGCCGCGCGTCTTTCGCCCGAAAACGCCGTTGTCGATTTGATTGACCGCGCGATTGCCGAGTCGCCGAACGTGCTGCTCACCGAAGGCAACCTCATCGCTCCTGGCTACAACGCCGACCTCGACGAGTTGCGCTCGCTTGCAGCGGAGGGCAACCGCTGGATCGCCGAGTACCAGGCGAAGGAGGTGGAGCGCACGGGTATCAAGACGCTCCGCGTGCGCCGCAACAGCGTGTTCGGGTTCTACATCGAAATCTCGAAAGCCGCCGCAGTCGGCGCGCCACCCGAATACGAGCGCCGCCAGACGCTCACGAACGCCGAGCGCTTCACCACACCCGAGCTAAAGGAATATGAGCGGAAGGTTCTTGGCGCGCAGGAACGGTCGTACGCGCTTGAGCAGGACCTCTTCCGCGAAATCGTCACGCAGGTCGCTGCGCGCACGGCGTCCATCCAGCAGACAGCCGCCGCCGTGGGCGAACTCGACGCAATCCTCTCTTTCGCCGACCGCGCGCTCGCCGCAGGCTATGTGCGTCCCGTCGTGGACGACTCCGATGCGCTCGAGATAACCGACGGACGTCATCCGATCATCGAACAGTTGCCGGATGCCGAGCCGTTCGTGCCGAACTCGACGCGCCTCAACTGTACGACCGACCAGATCATGCTCATTACCGGACCCAACATGGCCGGTAAGTCCACCTACATCCGCCAGGTGGCGACGATTGCCATCATGGCGCAGGCGGGCAGCTTCGTTCCGGCCGCCGCGATGCGCCTCGGCGCGCTCGACCGGGTGTTCACGCGCATCGGCGCGGGTGACGACCTCTCGCGCGGACGCTCCACGTTCCTCGTGGAGATGCAGGAAGCGGCGAACATCCTCAACAATGCGACGCCCCGCTCGCTCATCGTGCTCGATGAGATCGGCCGCGGCACCTCCACGTTTGACGGCATCTCGATCGCGTGGAGCGTGGCCGAGTACCTGCACGAGAACCCGAAGGTGAAGGCGAAGACGCTCTTCGCCACGCATTACCACGAACTCACCGACCTCGCCGCGAAGTTCTCCGGCGTGAAGAATTGGACGGTGCGCGTGAAGGAGGATGCGGGGCGCATCGTGTTTCTGCGCCGTATCGCGCCCGGCATCGCGGAGAAGAGCTTCGGCATTCATGTGGCCGCGATGGCGGGATTGCCGCCGGCGGTTGTCTCGCGTGCCGATGAGATTCTGCGCAATCTCGAGGCCAATGATCTCGATGTCAACGCGCCGAAGGTCGTGCGCCGTCCGCGCAAGAAACTCTCCGACCTCCCCGGCCAGATGACGCTCTTCTGACACTGGGACAACGGGCATCTTGCCCGTTGAAGATCCGCAAATCATCACGTGCACGTGAAACTTATCACGTGCGCGTGAAATTCATGTGATGATCATGTGATTTCCATGTGAAGATTTTCACATGCCTATTTGTTTTAATATACGCGTCTTCGGACCACCGGGGACGCGTCAAAAAACAGAAAGGAAAAACACATGATAGACACAGCTACAGCCAGCGTTTCGGAAGCGGACGCTCCCGTGGAGACGTTGCCGTTTTCTCCCGTCTACGGCCCTTGGCCCGACCGGACATCGATCTGCCACCCGAGCCCCAGCGGCAAGGGCAGCGCCATTCGCTTCGAACTACACCCTGCGCGCGGACGCATCGCCGGACACATCTTCATCGAGGTGGCGCGGCAGAAGTCGGTCGCCTCCGTGCAGGGGGAGGTGACGACGTTCGCCACGTTCGACTGGGAGAACAAAATCTGCTGCAAGATGGGTCTCGGCGACCTCGCGCAGATGATGATGGTCTTCCGCGGCATGCAGGAGAGCATCCAGGACGGGAAGGGGCTTTTCCACCGATCCGCGAAGGCGAACACGGTGATCAAGTTCAGCCATCAGATCGAACCTCGTCCCGGATACATGTTCAGCGCCAGCTGCAAGCCGTTCGACGGCGAGCTGCGGGCCGCCTTCTTCGTGTTCCACCCCGAGGAGGCCGTGTGGTTCTCCACGGCGCTGGAGGCGGCGATGGGCGTGCTTGTGTTCGGCGTGCCGTCTGCGTCCTCGCCACTGGAGAACCCGTTCTGATTTGCCCGGCCTCCGCGCGGAGCGGACGGGGTGTATCTTCTGGAGAGGCCGTACTTGTCCTGATTGCAGCATTTCCCGCCCGGCTGTCCGCACGCGCGCGCCGGAAATCCTTTCGAAGGAGAGGCCGATGAGCCAAGAACAGACAAAGAAACAAAACGAGAGCGTCGCGCGCGGCGTCTGGGGGGAGGACGTCGCGCTCGATTTCCTGCGACGCAAGGGGTGGCGGCTCGTGGGACGTCGTGTGCGTCCGTGCGTGCGCGACCGACGATGCGAGATCGACCTCATCGTCCGCACGCGCGACAAGCGCAGTATCGCGTTCGTCGAGGTGAAGACGCATTGCGCGCGTTCGCCCCGCGCGAGTCGACTCTGGTGTGTCGACAAGCGGAAAAAGTCCATTCTGCTGCGCGCGTGCAGCAACTGGATTTTGCGCGAAAAGTGGCACGGGAACTTCCGGTTCGACGTGGTGCAGGTGTATGGTACGCCGGACGCGCCGAACCCGCCTGAAATCGACCACATCGAGAACGTGCCGCTGTTCCCGCCGAAATGGAGGTTCTGGTGATGGATGGAGGTCTGAGATACGCCTGGCCGACGGACGGCGCGTTCCATCGTGGCTATGTGGATGGTTTGCAGGGGCGCGCTAAGCGTGTGCGTCAGGGCGAGGAGTACGAGGACGGCTATGCCTGCGGCTGCGGCGACGCCTCGCCGGACGCGGCGGACCACCACGTGCGCGCGGCGATGGTGCTGGAGAGCCGCTACGGCGGGGACGACCTCGCGGCCGTTTCGGAGGGGTTTGAGATGGGCTACGACGACGCCTGCGGGCATTTCGCCTATGCGTCGCCCGCGCGCCTTCTCGGCAACGTCCACGCGGAACTCGCGGCTGCTCTGCGAGAGAACTACCTTCACGGCTACGCCGTCGGCATATCCGTTCTCCGCGCTAGCGGATGATTGTGGGTGGACGCATGTCGTGGCCGTAGTCAAATGAGAATAAGGAAGTTGTGTATGGAGCAGGATATAATCGTCTATGAGAATGGTGCGAACTTTCGTCTTCAAGTCAAGACAGATGGCGAAACGGTATGGCTCACTCAGGAGCAGATGTCGTTGTTGTTTGGACGTGATCAGTCCGTTGTCGCGTGCCATATTTCCAACATTTTCAAGGAAGGGGAGTTGGAGCGTAATTCAGTTTATGCAAAATTTGCATATACTGCCTCTGACGGTAAGACCTATCAGGTGGCGTTTTACAACCTTGATGTCATTATATCTGTCGGCTATCGTGTGAAGTCTCTGCAGGGCACGCGATTCCGTCAATGGGCGACGCGAATGCTCCGTGACCTGCTTCTCAGACGATATGAGGATGCACGTCGCAGCCCTCCGGCGTGAGATTGTGGTATAATGTGCCTGTGGAAAGGAAGGAGAAAGAGTACGCCGAAGGCAGTGCCTGGTACGCGCAGCGCGAACGCGGGGCGGGTCGGCTGCGGATGGCGTTCATGTGGTGGGTCTACGCCCTCTTCGGGAAGACGGCGCTCAAGATCGCCATCGTGCCAGTGGCGGTGTGCATCTACGCCTTCGCGGCGCCCGTGCGGCGGAACCTGCGTGCGTTCTACGCCGTCATCGGACAACGCGGACGGATATTCCGCCACGTGCTTGATTTCGCGTGGTCGCTGGCGGACAAGGTGGATGCCTGCACGCGCAAGAAATCGCTGCCGCAGTTGACGGTGCGCGATGATGTGGGGGGGCGCGCGTTTCGCGAACTCGTCGCATCTGGGAAGGGCGCGTTTCTCATTTCCACGCACCTCGGTACGGTGGAGGTATTGCCCGCCCTCGCCAAGGGTGGTGGTCGTGTGCCGCATGTACACGCTTTTCAGCAGATGGGGCACGACGCCGCGTTTACGCGGCAGTTCGCGTCGCATCTCGATACGTCTGGCCTCACGCTCCACGCCGTCGAGGAGATCGGCGTGGAGACGGCCGTTGAGATGCAGGCGGCGATCGGGCGCGGCGACCTCGTGCTGATGGCGGGCGACCGCGTGAGCGCGGGATCGCGCGCTGTGTTGCGGCACAATTTCCTCGGCCACGACTGCGCTTGGCCGAAAGGCGTGTTCGTGTTCGCGCGGCTGATGGAGAGCCCGGTCTTTTTCGTCACGTGCGTGCGCAAGGGATGGAACGCCTACGAGGCGCATTTTGAACAGGCGGAGGGGGACGTGTTCGATGCCTACGTCCGCTTCCTCGAGCGCGAGACGCGCGCGCGTCCCGACCAGTGGCATCACTTCCACGACTTCTTTAGCCATGCTTGAAAACATCATCCTCGTCTCAAAACAGGTGGGCGTGCTCTTCGCCCTGATGTCGGTTGGCTTCTTCTGCAACCGGCGCCGACTTCTGAACGACGTCGCGATCAAGGGCATAACGGAACTGCTCGTGCTCATCGTCACTCCGTGCGTGATCATCCATTCGTTCATCCAGCAGACATTCGCCGTATCGCTTCTGGGCGATCTCGGCTGGGCGCTAGCAACGGCTATATTCTCGCATGTCGTCGGTTCGATGATTGCCCTGCTCTGTCTGCATGACCGCGATGCGCGCCGCGAGGGTGTGTTGCGCTTTGCGGCAATCTTCTCGAACGCAGGGTTCATGGGACTCCCGCTTGAGTACGCGATTCTCGGCGCTGACGGCGTGTTCTTCGGGGCGATGTACGTGGTGGTGTTCAACATCGCGTGCTGGACTTGGGGCGTGGCGGTGATGTGTAAGGGGGCGAAGGTGACTAACCTACGCTCGATCCTCGTCAATCCCGGGACGGTGGGCGTGGCGCTCGGATTGCCGTTCTTCCTCTTCTCGATGAAGTTGCCGGAGGTGGTGGGGCGTCCGCTCCAGATGCTGGCGGACCTCAACACGCCGCTCGCGATGATCATGGTGGGGTGGTACCTGGCGGAGAGTGGAAAGTGTAAAGTGGAAAGTGTAAAGTGTAAAATGAAGGGTACTTTCTTAATTTTCAAGGTGGGGGCTCTGCGTCTCCTGATTGTGCCGCTCGCGGTAATCGGCGCGCTTGTAGGACTACGTGCGTGTGTGCCATCGCTCAACCCCGTGATGGCAGTGGCGATCGTCACGGCCGCATCGGCGCCCGTGGCGGCGCTCACCACCGTGATCGCCGCGCGCTACGACCGGGACGTCACCACGGCGACGGGCCTTGTTTCGGGCACTACGCTCCTCTCCATCCTCACTATGCCCCCGATCATAGGTTTTGCCCTTTGGCTGTTCGGACGGTAAACGGCGGCCGCGAACATGAACGCCGTCCAGTGCGGGCAAGCAGAAATGTTTTTTGATATAATGTCCGCCATGAAACCTAAGATTCTGACAGGTGCGGCAACGGCCGCTTTCGCCGTACTCGCCGGCGTGGGCGTCGTTGCAGGGCGCGAATGGCGCCTTTTGCTCGTTCCGCTTGGCATGTTGCCGTTACTGCGGATGATAGGCGCGGCCTTTTCGGCACCAGCGAGTTCGGCCCCTGAAGGCAGTGCGGACGCCTACAGCACGGCGCTGGGCGACTGCACCCATGTGGGATTAGCATCGATACTCACCGACGTCATTGCCAGGAACCTCGGCTGCGGGCGATGTGTCTGGGCACCGGGCGCGATGACTGCGGCGATGACGGCGGCGGCGGCGCTGCCGCAGTTGTCTGGGAAGGTCGTCTATCCCGCATTACGCATAGTCTGCCTCCTTGCCGCCGCGGCGTATTTCGCTTTCGTGCCGTTCGTCTTCCCGCAGGAGCTGGACATGGGGCCGTTCGGGTCCGTGTTGACTATGTTCGTCTATGTCCCGACGAGGCTCTACCTCGCATACAGTAAGCTCACGGGAAGGAGGGCTGAGGCATGAAGGATTCAGCGAGCGCGGACGCCGCCTACGCGCGCGACATCGAGCGGATGAAGCAGTGCCTTTCCGGACCGAAAACGCTCGGCTACTACATCCAGCTGCTGTTTCTTGCGGGGGCTGTCGCCGGTATCTTCCTGAATGGTGCCTGGGGCGTCCTGTGGGCGCTTCTCGCGCTGATCCCACTGTGCCTGCTGGCGGCATCCAAGTCGTTCTTCTGGAACTGGACGGAACGACTACTGAAACGCGACGCCGAAGCCGGGCGCTTTCGGCGCGCTGCGAACTGGGATTACCTGTCGTTCCTGATCGACGCGATGTTGTCCCTTGCGACTTTCGTCCTCATGACGGGTGCCGTGTTTTGGGCGGCGGATGGTGCGCTGGGACTTCCTTTCGCCTGGATTTGCGTAGGCGCCTTCCATACGTTCCCTTTCGTGTTCACGCGTTCCAACTTCACCTACGACTGGGGTTATATTCCGTTCTGGGACCAGTGGACGCTGGTTCTGACCGTCGTCCTGTCGGCGTTTCTGCCCGTCACGCCGATGTGGGGAGTTGCGCTGCAGGCTGCGGGCATGGGCATCGCCGGACCGCTTTGCTGCCTTTACGGGCGCAAGCAGGTCAAAGACAAGGTGATGCGCTACTACGACAACGCGAAGAATACCCACATTCTCTATGTCAAGACGCCTCCCGCGCAGACGTTTGGCTTCGAGTCTGAGGGCATCAAGGCGCTGTACGCCGATCTGGAAATCCGTTGGAAGCCGCTGGTAGTGTCGGGCTGTCTGCTGCTGGCTGGCCTGGGTTGGTCCCTGTGGCTTCACCGTCCGTGGGCGGTTCTCCTCGCCGTCGCCGCGCTCGCGCTGGGCTACCTTTCGTCGCAGATGTTCGTCTGCCCGACGACCATGGAGTCTGAGGAACTTGCCAAACGTCAGATCGACGTTGACCTCGCTTCAAGATTTTTCGATTTGCGCGCCTTTGTCATGACGCTTTCATTTACGGCCGCTTCTGCGACGGTTCTCGGCCTTGGCGGTGGCGACCTGCATGTGCTCATGGCGCTGGCCATGTCCGCCGTCGGCGCATGTACCCTCGCTGCGGCAGTCGCCGATTCGGACGTCCCTAGACGCCCCGACGTCCTTTCCGTGGCCGCGTATGCCCTCGCGCTGGCCGTGGCGGTCGCGTTGCGTGTTTCCGGACTGGTCTGGTGGGCGTGCCTTCTGCCACTTCCGGCCCTCGCCTATCTTCTTCCGGCGTACCGCTGGTTCTTCCCCCGAAGCGGACTGCGCGGCGCGGAACGGCGGGCGGCGATAGCCGACATGCCGGCACGTTTCGAGACGGACATCCGCACAGCCGCGCAGAAGGCATTGGACGAGAAGCGCGAGAAGCGCCGTCTGCGCGAGGAGCGCCGTCTCGCCAACATCCGCAGGTCCCGCCGCTAAACGATTTTCCATTTTCCATTCTCCATTCGCCTGTGGTATACTATCCCCCGCCATGCAAACAAAGCCCCTTTTCATCGTAATGAGCGCGCCTTCCGGATGCGGGAAGTCGACGCTGATCGACATGCTCCTGCAGGAATACCCTGACCTGCAGTATTCCATCTCCTGCACCACGCGCAAGCCGCGTGGCGAGGAGGAGGACGGCATCGACTACCATTTCCTGACGATTGAGCGCTTCCGCGAGCTGCTGGCCGAGGACGCCTTCCTCGAATCGGCCGAGGTCCACGGCAACTACTATGGTACGCTCAAGCAGCCGATTATCGACGTGCTGAACGAGGGCAACTCGATGATCCTCGACATTGATGTGGTCGGCGCCGCGAAGGTGCGCCACTACGTGTTTCACCATCTCCCAGCTGAGGACCCGCTGCGCGCGGGCTACATGGACGTGTTCATCAACCCGCCGAGTCTCGAGGCGTTGCGCGAGCGCCTTGAGGGACGCGGTACTGACTCGCCGGATTCCATCGAACGCCGCCTCGCGAACGCGGAGGGCGAGATGGCCCGCGCGGAGGAGTACATGTACCAGGTGACGAACGACGAGCTAGGCATTGCCTACAAGCGTCTTTGC
>CACWIW010000038.1 GCA_902761035.1 uncultured bacterium
TCACAGCGGCGACGGCGGCCAGCGTAAGGAGCGCAGCCAGACCGATTGCCTTTGACCGCGCAAAAAAGCGGCGCGCCGTGACGGAAATCCAATAGAGGATGCAGGCTCCGCCTATCAGCCCCAGCACTGACAGGCACGCATCCTGTATGAACCTCTGGATCGATTCAATCATGTGTCATCTTATTCGTATGACAAGAGGTTCTTTTGTTGCGCCAAATTTCAAGACCGCCTCGGCGTTCCCAAAACCGCGCGTAGTGACGCGCGCCACGTTCCACGAAGGATCGTACATCGTCGCCGTCATTATGAATGGCAACGCAGCCCCGCCCGCATTCGCACGGAGAGCCTTAGGGGCCAGTGACTGGTCGAGGCTGAGATTCCAGTCGAGCTTCTTGCGCCCGCACGAACCTACGTAAGAATCCGCGACATCGGCCGTGATGTCGCGGAAGAACCATTCGCCGCAGTCCCAGCCGACGGCGAACGACGCCTCGGAATCGTCAAGCGTTCCATTGCCGTTGGCGTCATACCCGAAGGCGACCTCCACGTTGTTGCTGGACGAGGCATCCAACGCCAGCGACAGAGAGAAAACGTTGTCGCCCGGAACACCCGCACAGAACGCGACGTTCGTCACGGACTCCGTGTCTGCATACGGCGACGGCGGCGGCAACGGCGCAGCAATCCGCGCTGCAAACGCCACCGACGCCACGGCACAAAGCAGGACTAGATAAAATGCTTTCATGTGTGTTAACCAGTATACCATCATTTCCGCGCCCCGCATAGCCCACATTTTCCTGAGTCCTGAGATTTCAAGACGGTTTGCTAGAGGCCCACTCACCACCGTGTGAGCTCGTGGAACTCTTCCTTACTGAGGACGGCATCAAAACCGCCAACGCGCTCGTCCGCGTCGTGTCGGTTCACGCCTGCATAGGAAAGCGACGAATCCTCGTACCGCCTGAACTTGAAGATCGCGTCGTTCATCAGCGACGAATTGAACACGTTCAGCTCCACCAGCAGATTGAAGTCCTTTATCTCCAGTCCCGTGACTTTCCGGAAAAGCCCGGGCTCGAGTTGCGTAACCACGTCCTTCAGCGTCTCCTCCCGGAAGTCGGTCAGGTACATGAAGATCGGTATCCGCGTCGCGAACTTGATAAGCTTCTCCTGAATCTCCCGGCGCTTCGACTTGTACTCCTTCTCCGCCTCGGTCAGGGCCTTCTTCTGCTTTTCCGTGAGCCGCCGCCCTTCCTTCTTCGCCTTCTTGACCGCCTCCGACTTGTTGATGATCATCGTCAGGTCCTGGTTGAGCGAGCGGAACGCCTCGATCTTCCCCAGCGCGGCCATCGCCTCCTCGCTGTCGAGGAGCTTCTTGAGCGTGTCGTCGTCGACGTTCACGAGAAGCGCGGATTCCCACCGCCGCGCGAGGAGCGTCGCGCTTGTCCCCGTGGCGACGAAGTTCAGGATGTCCTCGGCGTCCGCCTGCCGCATCGAGGCGCCGTCGAAGGCCAGCACGGGCAGGAACTTGATGAACTCAGCCACCTTCCTCTCCGCGCTCGTCTCCGTGACGTCCAGCTTGGCCCCGTAGTCCGCGACCTGCTTCAGCGCCCGGTCGATCGCGAAGTCGAAGATGTAGCAGACCTCCTTCAGGATCCTCGTCCTGCCGCCCTCCCGGACCGTCCACGGACTCTGTACCCGGAACGCCGCCTGGAAGTACGTCTCCGGGCTCTTCAGGTTGCGTAGCATGAAGATACCCGACCACGGCCTCACCGTCACGCCCGTCGTGAGCTTGCCGCACGTGAGAGTTATGGACTTCGCCGCGAGCGGGTCGGGCCCCATCTTCGCCAGCACGGGCGGCAGCGCCGCGAGCCCCACGCCCGCCCTCGCCCCCGAGCAGTTCGCCACGCTGTAATCGTGGTAGAACGAGTTCTGCCGCTCCGCGAGCAGGTTCTCCATCGCGTCGCAGGAGGACACGCCCGGCAGGAACCACAGCGTGTGCTGCAGCGCGCCAAGAAGACGCGCGTCGCGGTACGGCATCGGCGGACGCCTCTCACCGCCCAGCTTCATCTCGTCGACCGCGGCCGGCAGGTAGGCGCCGCGTATCAGGTCCAGCCATCTCTGCACGTGGTCCTTGTGCTTGAACGCCGCAAGAGGCCCGATTCCCTCCGCAGCGAAGAACTCGTTCAAATCGAACTCGTCGAATTCGCCCTGCAGCGCGATCTCGCGTATGGACTCCGGTATCTTGTACGTCATCAGCACCATCTTCGGCAACGCGGCGTACGGATTCTCGCCCGGCCCCGTCCACTCCGCCTTCGCCTGCTGCTCGTCGGCGTACGTCCAGTTGAATATCTGTTCCTCGATGAACTCGCCTGACATCACGGCGCGGAACGGCGTCCCCGACAGGAAGAGATAGCGGTCGGTCGTGATCGGCAGGGATTCCTCGTCCACCGCGTTCCCCGCCTCCCTCTTCGCGTATTCCTCCGGGTCGCTTTCCTCCTCCTCGTCCTCGTCGAGGAACAGCTTCCGAGCCGTGTCGCGCCAGGCCCCGAAGTGGTACTCGTCGAACACGACCAGGTCCCAGTTGATCTCGCGCGTCCACTCGTGCTGCGCCTTGATGCCGCCCGCCTCGTTCGTCCCGAGGAAGTCCTGGAACGACCCGAAGCACACGATCGGGCGGTTCTTGTCCGCCGCCGCGTACTGCTCGTCCAGCGTCGGCCCGCGCGGGTCTTTCGGACGCGACACGAACTGCCAGCCCTTGAAGTCGACGTGCGAGGCGAGGTCCTCGTCCCACGCCGACTCCACCGCAGGCTTGAACGTGAGGACGAGTATCTTTTTCAGCCGCATCCGCTTCGCGAGCTGGTACGTGGCGAACGTCTTCCCGAAACGCATCTTCGCGTTCCAGAGGAACTTCGCGGCCTTGCCCGGATTGCGCCTCTTCGCCGCCGCGAAGTACGCAGCCGTCCTCTCCACGGCGTCCCGCTGTTCCCGGCGCATCGGGAAATCCTCCGTACGCGCGCGCATGAACCCCGTCCGGTTCCGCGCCGCCACGACGGCGGCCCGGACGGTCTCGACGTCCGTGTAGAACCACTCGCCCGATCCGCGCTGGACGCCCGCGTCCTTCAGGAGCGGAAACACGGCCTTGTCGAGAAACGACGTGCCGTCCGCCCGCATCGCGCTCTCCACCATCTCGACGCGGTAGATCTTCTTGTCATCCGCCGGCATCTTCACGGCGGCGACCTCCTCCCGGACGCGCACCTCAACCTCGCGCGTCGTGTAACCGACCTTGAGCCACCCCTCGAACTCTGGATGGTCAATGGAAAAGGCGTATATCTTCGGCTCGATCCCCTCGGGCCTCGGCTTCAGCAATTCATCCGCAACCGCCATCTCACACCTCCATCGGCCGGATCATCGATTCAATGAACGCGATCTCCTCTGCCGTCAGCTTGTACTTCCTGTACAGTTCCTCGTCCGTCCACGGCTTCGAGAAATCCTGCATGGGGACGAAGGAATAAACCTTTTTAGGGGCAATCTGAGTGTTCTTTTGGATAAGGACGAGAAATCGGAAAAATCTTGTCCGCAAATATGATGCGGCGTTCTCCGCGATTCTCTTTGTCTTGAACGGCCCAATAGACAAATAAGAATCTGTACAGCACGAATTTGGCTCTCCAATCACAGGTTTACCGAGCACCAAGTAAGGGAAATCACCTCGTTCTCCATAGACCACAGACATGTAAAGTTTCCACGAAGACAGTTGTCCACAGGAATCTAACATCTCATCCCTCCCAATGTAGCTATCGCCACCAGAAGAGTGCAACTTTACGCTATTCTTAGAAGCTTGTTTCTTCCCCCGATATCCCGTGTCGAGACCATATGGGCGTCGACTACTTACAAGAGTGTCAAACGTTTCGCCATGGTTCACACTGCGTACTTTCCTTACAACCCCAACAGATATTTTATGCCGAATAAATACATCACAGCCTTCTTCGCATAGAAACCGCTTATCAACTGTTGCACTGGTTCCATCATGTGTGACGATTGTACATTCACCATGATAATCTCTCCCCCAGAGAAAATAGCAAACACCACCGGAAATATCAACGCCCGGAAAACACAAAGTAGCATCAAAGAAATCGTGTAGTTCGCGCATGGAATGATCATGTATCATTTTGTCTCGAAACTCATCAAGCCCCTTTCCTCCCGCATACCATCGCGCTGGAATAATCATACACAGGAATCGTGGTCGCAAACATTGTGCTTGTTGTATGAACTTGTGGTAAATGGGCGCGGAGCTAGAACCATTTCCTCCTCCGTCTTTCATCTGATACGGGGGATTGCCGATGATTACGTCGAAATGCATGTTGAAAATCTCCTCGGGCTTGACAGCGTGTATGAATTCGTAGGCGTGCGTCTCCATCGCGGCATCGCGATCGTTCGCCTTCTGGGACGCGCCACAGAAGACGCACCTCCCTTCCTCCCACTTGTGGCGTGTTGGCTTGAAGCGGATGTTGCCGTCGGGCTTGGCGAACTTCACCACGGAATAGTGGCATGAGGCGTCCTTCGAGCAATACACGCTGCGACGCGACATGAGCGCGGTCAGTTCCGTAATCGCGATTCCGAACAGCTGTTTCTTGAAGATGTGCTCGCGCCGCCTGTTCTCGTTCGGTATCGCCTCGGCCAAACCGTCCATTAGGCGTTTCGCGATCTCCCGCAGGAACACGCCCGTCTTGCAGGCCGGGTCGAGGAACGTCGTCTTCGGGTCGCGGAACAACTTCTGCGGCAGAAGGTCCAGCATCCTGTTCGCGATCTCCGGCGGCGTGAACACCTCGTCGTTCGAGAGGTTGGCAAGGCACGAGAGGACATCGGGATTGTACTCCCCCTTGCGCTTCAAGAAGCCCTCATTCATTCCCGTTTCCTCCTGTAAGCTCCGCACTCTCTGCGCTGCTATGTGAGACATTCATTCCCCAAGCCTCCTGTAGTCGACGGGTGGATATTCACGAAGACATTTCGGCTGCACGACCGCCTGTCCGTCCTCGCTTTTCAGTTCGCGGTAATTGCCCGCGTCAAGCAAATCGTGTTTCTCGTCCTTGCGCAACAAGACAGAAAGGTCGTATTCGCGGCGCTTCACCTTGCGCCCCATGGGAAACGTCCATTCGGTGAAGACAACTGGCTCGTCCGTGTCGTTCCCCTCGCCATCGACCAACTTCATGGAAAGCGTGTTGCCAAGGAGAATGTTCTTTTCGAGAACGAAACGGGCTACACGGACGAGATTGGTCGCGACAAGCGCTCCCATTTCACGAGCTAGACGGAGGCGCGATTCGCCCTTTGCGCTCTTTGCGTTCTTTGTGGCTAAAAAATCGTCCACTCGTCAAACAGCCGTTCACGGCACGCCTCCACGTTGTCCTTCAGGATGTCGACGCCGTAGAGGCTCATCAAGGCGCGAACGGAATAGAACGACAGATCGTCCGCATTCCGTGAATACATCTTGCGCACGACGGCGAGCTTCCGTCTAAGAATCTCGATAAGGAAGTTCCCGTCTCCGCAGGCAGGCTCGAGAAAGGTGGAGTCGATGCGCTCGGTCTCGTTCTTCACGAGATCGCACATCGCCTTCACCTCGCGTTCGGCGGTGAACACCTCGCCGCGCTCCCGCACGCGTTCGCGGCTCTTCACCTGCCGGCCATCGTAGTCCATTTCAGCATGCTTTCTCCGTTGCGCCCCTCCTCGCCGCGGAGACCATCCCTCATGCATGAAAAAAGAGCGCACTTCTTCCTCATGCACTCCACAGAAGCCCTGCTACAGGCCGATCAAAGTACATGCGATGGAAGTGCGCCCTTGCGGGCGCATCTCCACTCACATGTCGCTTTGATCTTAACGATCTTTTCCTGAAATATGTAGCAGTATTTCTGTGGAACGACTTGTTAGCGTTGATGCTAAACTAAAATGCGGTCGGGGGTGGGCTTGGGGCCAGTTCCCGGCCTATGTCTGCTGGCGAAGCGGCTCACGCCGCTTCACCGAAGCGGGACAAAGTATAGCAAAAACCCGTTCCGCAGACTATCCTAAAATTGCGGTAGGAGGCTTTTGTGTTCTCCCCCGTACGGGGGGATTTTTGAGCCACACGCGGGGGAATTATGAACCACGACGAGGGGAATTATGAGCCACAGGGAGTCTCGTGGCTGGGTAGTAAGGGATTAAGGATTATGTACAGGAGGGTATAGGCCTTGTCAGTAGGCCGTTTTTTGACGTGGAACCCTAGCTTGTACCATATTTCTGGATGGTTACTTTACGGGGAAACCGGGGAGCACGGTTGAATGGAGTCGCTTGGCCTTCAGGGGATAGTCTAGCGTGTAGTGGAGGCCGCGGGATTCGTGGCGTTTCTGCGCGCTGCGGATGATCAACTCGGCGCAGACGGCGAGGTTGCGCAGTTCCAGCGTGTCCGGCGTGACGAGGTAGGCGAAGTAGTATTCGCGGATTTCCTTACGGAGCGTCTGGATGCGGTGCCGCGCGCGCGCGAGGCGCTTGTTCGTGCGCACGATGCCCACGTAGTCCCACATCAAACGGCGGATTTCGTCCCACATGTGCGAAACGAGCACCGCCTCGTCCGGCGCGACGGCGCGTCCGATGCGCCACACGGGAATGGGCATGCTCTTCACGCTCTTCTCTGGATGCGCGGTGAGGCGTTGCGCGGTAAGGCGCGCCGTGACAAGCGCCTCAAGGAGCGAGTTGGACGCGAGGCGGTTTGCACCGTGGAGTCCCGTGCAGGCCGTCTCGCCGACTGCCGAGAGCCCCTGCACGGAGGTGCGACCGTCCACTGTCGCCTGCACGCCGCCGCAGCAGTAGTGCGCGGCGGGCACGATCGGGATGAGGTCCTTCGACATGTCGATGCCGAACTCGAGGCACTTGTGGAAGATGTTGGGGAAGCGCTTTTCGAGGAAGGCGCGGCCCTTGCGCCGGATGTCGAGGCAGCAGTAGGGATCGCCCGTGCGCTTCATCTCGCTGTCGATCGCGCGCGCCACGATGTCGCGCGGCGCGAGCGACCCGCGCGCGTCGTATTTCTGCATGAACGGCTGTCCGTGGCGGTCCACCAGCACGGCCCCTTCCCCGCGCACGGCCTCGCTGATGAGGAAGCGCTTCGCCTGCGGGTGGTAGAGACACGTGGGGTGGAACTGGATGAACTCCATGTTCTCCACCTTCGCGCCCGCGCGCCAGGCGAGGGCCACGCCGTCGCCCGTCGCCACGTCGGGGTTGCAGGTGTAGAGGTACACCTTGCCGCAGCCGCCCGTAGCGAGAATCGTGTTGGGGGAGCGGATGGCGTAGATCTCCTCCGTCTCGCGGTCGAGCACGTAAGCGCCGATGCAGCGGTTCGGGCCCTTCACGCCGATGCGCTTAGTGATGATAAGGTCGATAACGATCGTGTTCTCGTGTACCTCGATCTCGGGGTGGCGCTTCACCGTGCGCACCATGGCGGCCTCGCATTTCTGTCCCGTGATGTCGCCCGCGTGGAAGATGCGGCGCATGGAGTGTCCGCCCTCGCGTCCGAGGTCCCACTTGCCGTCCTCCTTCTTCGCGAACCGCACGCCGCAGTCGATGAGGTCCTGGATGCCCGCCGGGGCCTCCGACACGATCTTCCGCACAACGGCCTCGTCGCACAGTCCAGCGCCCGCGATCTGCGTATCGCGCACGTGTTCCTCGAAAGAGTCGGCGGGGTCCGCCACGCAGCAGATTCCGCCCTGCGCGAAGTTGGTGTTGCAGTCCTCAAGGCGCTGCTTGGTGACGAGCACGGTACGGCCTGCCGGCGCGAGGTGGAGCGCGCTCATGAGCCCGCTCATGCCGGAGCCGACGACGAAATAGTCACAATCGATGATTTGCATGGCGATAGTATACCACAAGCGGACGAACTGCGTGCCCAACTGGCGCAACATTTTTCACCTTGAAAAATCGTTAACCGTGCCGCGCGCGCACATTTTGTGGTATAATTTAACCGCTTGAAAACTGGCGTCAGGAGCGCCGCAGAAAATGAAGAGAATTTGTGTATTGATGGGTGGCACCTCGAACGAACGAGACGTGTCGCTCGTGTCAGGAAAGAACGTTGCCGAGGCGCTGGGCGCGCTTGGCACTTACGACGTCGTGCCCGTGCGGTTGGACGCCGACAGTCTCGACGCCCTCCCAGGGGACGCCGACGCATGCTACATCGCGCTGCACGGCGGCTGGGGCGAGAACGGCGGCGTGCAGGCCGCGCTCGACGCGCGCGGCATCCCCTACACGGGCCCCGGCGCGGCGGCGAGCCGGCTCGCGATGGACAAGATCGCCACCAAGAAGGTGCTCGACGCCGCAGGCGTGCCCACGGCCGCCTGGGCTGTCGCCACGCCGTCGCGTCCGCTCGCGGATTCGCCGGTCGGCTACCCGTGTGTCGTGAAGGCGCCGCGCGACGGGTCGAGCGTGGGCGTGTACCTCGTGAAGCGCGCGGAGGACTTCGCGCATGCCGTCTCGGAGGCGCAGCGCATCGACCGCGAGAAGTTCGGCGGCGAGGGCGAGGCTCTCGTCGAGGCGTACGTCCCCGGACGCGAGACGACCGTGGGCGTGATCGGACACGAGGCCCTGCCCGTCGTGGAGGTCTGCGCGCCGAATGGCTGGTACGGCTACGAGGAGAAGTACAACTCCGACGAGACGCGCTACCCCTTCCCCGACGACCCCTTCTGTCCCGAAATGCAGCGTCTGGCGCTCGCCGCGTTCGACGCCGCTGGATGCCGAGGCGTGACGCGCGTCGACTTCCGGGTGACGCCCGAGGGGAAAATGTACGTGCTTGAGCTCAATACCTCTCCCGGCATGACCGGACACTCCCTCGTGCCCAAGGCCGCCGCCAAGGTCGGCATCGATTTCCCGCATCTCTGCGACCGCATCCTGAAGACAGCAGCCCATGATTAAGAGAAACACAAACGTCAAAAGCCTTGTAGCCATCCGCCGCAGGATCGCCGTCGCCGTCTCCTTGCTGGTCATCGCGGCCGCGGCCTGCTGTGGACTGGCCATAGGCGGCGGCGCGCTCAGCGCAATCTGGCGCGAGCAGTTCCGCGTGCAGGATTCCGCAATCGACGTTGTCGTGACGTCGTCGGGAAAGAACGTCAAGCCGGATACGATCATCTACTACTTCGGCCTGACAAATGGTGCCAATCTGGCGACAATCCCGTACGAGAATCTCCGCAAGGGCCTCATCGCGCGCATACCGAACATCAAGGACATCAAGGTGGAACGGAGACTCCCGCGCCGCGTGACGGTGGACGTGAAAGAGCGCGAACCCGCAGTGCGCATTGCCCCGGCCAAGGGGTCGCCCAGCTCTGGACTCGTGGCCGACTACGACGGCGTGGTGTTCCGCACGTTCAACAGCCCGCCGCTGCCGATCATCCGCGAGGCTGCGGAAAAACGACACGACCCCGGCCAGAAGCTCGAAGGCAACGCCGGATCCGCGCTGCGGCTCGTACACCTGCTCGCAGAGGCCGCAGACGCAAAGTCGGACGAGGCGCCCGAGCTCTCCGAACTGCGCGTCCTCGAAGTGGACACATCAAAGAAGGACTACCTCCTCGTGACGCTTGGCGACTACTCAATGGCCGAGATCGCCTGGGAACGCATGCACGAGGATTCCGAGGTCTCGCGCAAGAGTCTCCGCCGCCAGCTGCTGCACCTCGCGCAGGCCATCGCCACGCGGCTCACGCCGCGCACCACCAGGTGGATCGCAACGGAATACGAAAAGGGCGGCCGCGTATACGCAACGGACCCCGCGCGCCTAGGCGGCCGATGAGAAAGGAAACACATGAACCCCTCTGATCCAATTGCTGCACTTGAAATCGGTACAACCCGCACCGTAATCGCAATAGCCGAGCCGCTCGGAGACGGGCGCATACACATCGCCGCCTACGACGGGATCCCGTCATCAGGCGTCCGCAAAAGCCAGATCGTGGACGTCGCGCAGGCGCGGTATTCAGTAGCGTCCGTGCAGAAGAAGCTCGTCACCCAGTACGACTACGCCGTAGCACAGGCATACCTCGTCATCTCCGGTCCGCAAATCCGCACGCAGGAGACTGTCGTTCAGGTGCCGCTGCCGCGCGGCACGGTGGGCGACGAGGACGTAGAGGCGATCGGTGAGCGTATGTACGACATCACCCTCCCCGCCGAACGTCAGGCGCTTGAGGTCGCCCGCCTCAGCTACGGTCTGGACGACATCGAGAACATCTCGTCTCCACGCGGTATGAGCGGACACATCCTCAAGCTGCGCACGCTCTGCATACACGGCTCCGCGCAGCGCATCGCCGACGCTAAGAGCGCCGCCGAGGCCGCGAAGCTCGAGATTCTCGACGTCTGCTACGCTGGCACAAGCGCGGCGGCAGCGGTGTTGACCGCACAGCATAAGCGCGACGGCGCGCTCGTGATAGACCTCGGCGGAGGCTCCACCAACTTCACCGCGTGGGCAGACGGACGCCTGCTCTACGCGGACGTCGTAGGCGTGGGCGGCGACCACGTAACGGAGGACATCCGCGACGCGTTCACCATCTCCGCCGCACAGGCCGAGCAGCTCAAGTTCTCTTCCGCATCGGCGATGATCGGCCCAGACGACGCCGGCGTGCGCATTCCACTCTCGGCCTCCACGCCCGGCTTCAACGCGGCCTCCATCTCCCAGCGCGCCCTCAACACCGTCGTCAACGCGCGTATGAGCGAGCTTTTCACCATCATAAGAACGAAACTCGACGAGGCGAATCTCCTGCACCGCCTAAACGCGGGCGTGTTCCTCACAGGCGGCGGCTCGTCGCTGAAAAACGTCGTGCCGCTCGCATCAAACGTCTTTGGACGCTCCGTGCGGCTCGGACAGATCATCCCGGAAGTGGCGGGACTTGAGCAGGAGAAGAACCCTGCGGCGCTCGCGACGATAGTGGGCACTCTTATCCAGACCATTCCGCCCGAACAGTCCGGGCACTCGTTCTTCGACGCTATACGCAACATCTTCGGAGGCAGCAAGAAAAAATGAACATCCTCCCTTCACCTCTCCTCCTTCTCGGAGTAGGCGGCGCCGGTGCCGCCATGCTCCGCGGCGTCTTGCGCGCATACGGCCCAGGCGTCCGCGCGCTCGCCATAGACACCGACGCCCAGTCCGGCGGCAACGGCGACCTTCCGTTCCTGCTCCTCGGCGGCAACCGGCTCGCCGGACGCGGCACGGGCGGACAACCCGCCTCCGCGCGCGCAGCCTTCCAGGATACGCCGTCCATTCTCGACACTTCCCTTGACGGAGTACGCACCGTCGTGATCGTGACTGCCCTCGGCGGCGGCACAGGCGGCGGCGCCACAGGCGAGATACTCAAGCACCTCCACACCATGGGCATAGCCACGCTCGTATTCGCAACGCTGCCCTTCTCGTTCGAGGGCGCCGAACGCGTCCGCACGGGGCGCGCCGCCATCGGACCCATCGAGCAGCACGCGGACGTCTCTGTGTTCCTTCCCCTGGACGAGCTCGTATCCGGCTCGGGCACAGACAACATGCGCGACGCCCTGTCACGCGGAATCGACACGCTGTCCCTTGGCGTCACTCTCCTTTGGCGCATCCTCGAGCGGCCCGGCTACATCCAGCTCGACTCCGAACGTCTCCGCAAGATACTCACAGGCTGCGGACGCGCCCACTTCGCCACCGCCACAGCGCAGGGGCCAGACCGCGCAAACAACATACTTGCATCTCTTTCCGAAAGCCCTCTCCTGAAGCGCATCGAATCATCCCCACACGTGCGGACGCTCCTGGTGGGCATTCTAGCCGGCGACGACCTGCTCCTTTCTGAAGTCGGCGCCATCGCAAGCGGACTCTCCGCCGCATTCGGACTCGACGCCACGCTTGAACTCGGCACCGTAAACGACGAGGCTACGTTCTCTGGACGTCTCACCGTCGTCGTGCTGATCTTCGACGAAAGCGCAACCCTTACACGCAAGCCCACTCCCGGTACCGTCCGGGACACCACGCGCGAGCGCGCGGGAGAACGCTGGCTCGCCCGCACAGACCGCTTCCGCCGCTCAGACGCGACGATGTGGAACGACGAGGATCTAGACATCCCCACTTTTGTCCGCCGCCACCTCACTCTCGACCGCTAACCAATGCCGCCAGACGGACATATCCGGCTCCTCCCGAACCACGTCGCCAACAAGATCGCCGCAGGCGAGGTCGTGGAGCGCCCCGCCTCCGTTCTGAAGGAACTTCTTGAAAACGCCCTTGACGCCGGAGCCACGCGCATCGATGTAACCGTCACGGCCGGTGGCCGCACGCTCGTCTCCGTGCGCGACAACGGCTGCGGCATGAACCGCGAGGATGCCCTGCTCTCTCTCGAACGCCACGCCACCTCGAAGATCCGCGACGTCGACGACATCGAGCGCATCTCAACGCTCGGTTTCCGCGGCGAGGCAATCCCCTCAATCGCCTCAGTCTCCCGCTTCACCCTCACCACACGCCGCGCCGACTCAGAGGAAGGAACGCGCATAGTGGTAAACGCCGGCACGCTCGCCGAGGTGAAGACCTGCGGTACGCCACCAGGCACGTGCATCGAAGTGCGTGACCTCTTCTGTAACGTACCCGCGCGGCGCAAGTTCCTGCGGGCGTTCGTCACCGAGGAGGGACATATCCGCGCCACATTCACCGTTCACGCGCTTGCCCACCCAGACGTGGGCTTTTCGCTCACGCTTGACGGACGAGAAGCCTACCGACTCCCGCCCGGCGCAACGCTCGAGGAACGTATCCGCGCCCTTTTCGGCGCACCCTTCGCAGAATCGCTCGTGCCCGTCATCTCGGATGTCGGCGCAGTGCACGTGCATGGCTACGCCGAACGTCCTGGCCATGACGCCAACCTGCGCCGCGACCAGTTCGTGTTCGTAAACGGACGTCCCGCCACCGCGGCCTCGATAACCTACGCGCTCCGCGAAGCCTACCCCCGCCAGCGCGCCGAGGCGCGACCGGCTGTCGTGTTGTTCATTGATTTGCCGCCGGAACAAGTGGATGTCAACGTACACCCATCCAAGCGCGAGGTGCGCTTCCGCCGCTCCGCAGACGTCCGCGATGCCCTTCTAGCCGCCTTCGCCCCGCAAAATGTGAGGGATGGTGCGACGGGCACAGAAATGCCGGGCCAAGACAGCATCGGGGTAACGGCCCCAGAAATGGTGGGCCAAGACAACATCGGGGTGGCGGGCCTCAGCGCCCGCAAATTAGATGCAGGCGTCCCGCCCGCATCACCGCCCGCACCCTTCACGGCCCCCTTCCAACCCTCCCTCCCCCCCGCCACGCCACCCGGGCCTGAGGTCGCGCTCAAGTGCGACGCCCAAGTTGCGGGCGAGACGCCCGCCACCCCAACATCTCCCGCGCCCGCATCCCCCACCCCCATCCAGACCGCCATCGGCCCCTGGCGCTGGTTCAAGTTCCTCGCGCAGACGGGCTCTGGCTGGGTGCTGCTGGAAACCGATGCCGGCCTCGTGACCCTCAACCCCCGCGCTGCGCGCGAACGCATCGCATACGAACGTCTCATCGATGCGCACGAGGCGCTCACGCAGCCACTCCTCATCCCAGAGACCGTCACGTTGCCGCCTTCCGAGTCGGCGCGCATTCGCAATTTCCTCTCAGAGCTGCAAGCCGTGGGCTTCACCGTGGAGGAGTTCGGGCGCGACACGTGGAAAGTCGACGCTGTGCCCGCGCTGCTTGCAGGATGCGACGTGCCCGCCATGCTCGCCTCAATCGCCGCCGACATAGCGGAGGCTGGCTCCTCGCGTGGTGGCGCGCGCTGGCGCGACGAACTCGTGGCCCGCAGTGTGGCGCGCTCCTACTCCCGCGCCAACCTCCAGCTCACCCCTGAGGCGGCCACGCAGCTTGTAGAGGAACTCGCACGCACGCGTATGCCCTACGTATGCCCACGCGGGCGCCCCATAATGGTGTTTACGTCCAACGCCGAACTTTTGCGAAAGTTTGCCCATTGACGCGCGCGACCGAAAAGAGTATACTATTCGCCGTCTTCCTTTCGGAGCGTAGCGCAGTCTGGTAGCGCGTTTGGTTCGGGACCAAAAGGCCGAGGGTTCAAATCCCTCCGCTCCGACCATCCCCGATTTTTAGACCACACTAAAAAATGTACGGGAACCCGGTCACGTAGGCGGAGTCAGCCCAGCAAGCCTGAATATCGAATGCAGCGTACCTTGCCGCAGAGGCCTATTGCCGTGGTGGGGAACGGGAACGGAACGGCCGGACCCGTTGTCCCATATCCAGTGGCTTCCGTTTGTGCGGTAGTGCTGGAATCCGTTAGCTTTCAGGATACGCTCCACCTGTTGCGCGGTCAGCGGTCTCATCGCGCCACCTTCTCGCCTATGCCAAACACCATGGCCTCCGTGACTTCGACGAGATACTTGCGAAGTTCGGGAAGCGTATCGGCTTCGGTAAAGCAGTTGTCGTGCCCTCGCACGGTCGCACAATAGCCGCCGTCAGGATCGGGTGTCACGTCCGCCGTGAAGGTCTGCCCGTGCGTCGTGAAGTCCATCGTCTGCGGAGCGTTGCGCAAGTCTGGAAGACCACGAACGGCGACAATGAACGCCAGTACGCCGTTCAGGTCCATGTTGTAGCGGTTCAGCTTGCGCTCCGCACGTTGCACAAGGTCCAGGTCGAGCGTCGTCGTCCTGTGTCGTCTGGTTCTCTCTTTCAGCATCATTTTAACTACCTTTTCTTTCCGATGTAGTCTCCCACCGGTCATTGTCACGCGCTCCTGTCAGGCGTCCGCGCCCCCTCGATCTCCGCTATGATTTCCTCTGCGCTCCTGTCGTCCACCCATTTCCCGGCAACGGCGCGCAGCGCGGCTAGCTGCCTCGCGGCCCTGGTCTCCCGGATTACGTCGAATTCGGACAGGCCGGAAACGACGCGGTCGAAGATGTACAGGATCTCGCCGTTCAAGCTACGGCGGTTCATGCCCGCCCGTTTTTTAAGCGCGCTAAGTGTCTTTGCGGGTAAGTCTCTCACCGTCACGCAAGCCTTTTTTCACTCCATTTTATCTTCACTTCAAAACGCAAACGGAATTATACCATCTTCCTGCCGCTCCGCGCAAGCGGAAACATGCCTGTCAGATTTTTAGGGGCGCATCTCCGTAATTCACCTCAGCATCTTCCATTAAATGAATCAACTGTTTGAAAACAACTTGCCGTTGGCGCGCAGGCTAACTCGCCCGCGCCCATTTGCCGATCCTCAAACTTGTATGATTCTTAATGTTCAAGGTGCCCCCGCAAGACAATGTTGTTCTTGAAAGTTGTCTTGGTTGTCTCCAAATCCCAATACGCATGGGTGAAAAACACATCACATTCAGAAAAGGCCGCCGTTGACAGAAATCACCTGACGCGTGACGTACGCCGCATCTTCGCGGAATAGGAAGGCCACCACGGCGGCCACCTCCTCCGGCGTACCGAAGCGACGCATCGGAATCGCCTTCTTCACCTCGTCGGGGAACTCCAGCGACGCCGCCATTTCCGTATCGATCACGCCCGGTGCCACCGCGTTCACGGTAATGCCGCGCTTTGCAAGCTCCACCGCAAGTGCCTTCACCGCGCCTATCACGCCGGCCTTCGCCGCCGAATAGTTCACCTGCCCGCGATTGCCCGCAAGTCCGCTCACACTTGACAGCGCCACGATACGTCCACGGATGCGGGCAGAAACCATGGGCATCACCAGCGGTTTGAGGACGTTGTAGAATCCATCGAGGTCCGTGCGCAACACGCGGTCCCATGCCTCATCCTCCATCGCGGGAAACGGCGCATCCGCCGCAACGCCCGCGTTCAGCACAACGCCGTAGTAGGGGCCGTTCGCCGCAATGTCCGCCTCAAGGATTCGACGCGCTTCATCGCGGTCCGCCACGTCGAAGTGGAGGTCGGCGTCCGGACTCCGCACCGCATGCGTCACCACGTCGAAGCCGTCAGACCGCAGCCGCTCGGCGATGGCCTTGCCTATGCCGCGCGACGAACCCGTCACCAAAACACGCTTCATCATGTATTTGCCTGCTCCTTGAGAAACTTTCCAAAATCCTTGGGACGGTATGCGTTGAGCGCCGCCTCCGCCACAACTGTGCCTGAATCATCCGCAACCGTACACGCGAAAGACGCCGTCTCGTCGTCCCAGAACTCGCTAACGACCTTCACGCTGTACGTGCGTCCGGTAACGAAAGAATCTGTGCGCAAATCCAAACGGCGTGTGCCGAGCAGGAGCCCTGGACGCGCAGGTTGCGATGGATCGCGCTCCTTGTCAATGCAGCCGGCGAGCGCGGCGGCAGCCTGTGCCATGAACTCGATCGCAGCCCAGTTCGGCACGCCTCCAAGCGCCGTGGAGTAGAGAACGTGGTCTGGCGTTATGGACACTCTCGCCGTGAGCGAACGGGCTACTGGGTCGAACGACTCCACATCGTCAATCAATACCATAGGCGCACGGTGTGGCAACAAATCATCCAATGACCAAGTCATGTGCCCTCCCGTGCAAGGACAACGCTCGCGTTCGAACCACCGAAAGCAAAGGAATTTGAGAGCGCGGCACCAGTAACGTCACCTGCCCGCAGCTTCAACCAGCATATCGCGGCCTCCACTGCGCCCGCCGCTCCCAGACAGTGTCCCGTGTACGGTTTCGTGGATTCGTATGCGGAAAATTCCTCGCCAAACACACGCCTAACGGCCTTCATCTCCATCGCATCGTTCGCCTGCGTGCCGGTTCCGTGCAGGTTAATGTATCCGATGTCCGAGGGATCAAGCGCAGCGTCGGCAAGTGCTGCACGCATAGCCGCCTCCGCACCGCGTCCCTCTGGATCGGGCGCCGTCGCGTGATATGCGTCGCTCGTCTCGCCCGCCCCCGCGAAATAGACCGCCGCCCCCGTCGCGGCCTTCTCCATCGTGAACAACGCAACTCCCTCACCCAGATTGATGCCGTCGCGGTCCGGCGCTAGTGGGCGACACAGTCCCTGCGACAACGCGCCAAGAGCATTGAAACCGTTCATCGCAAATCGACAGCGTCCGTCAACGCCCCCCACAATGGCCGCATCCACTACGCCTGCCGCGATAAGGCGACGCGCGGAAGCGAATGCCTTTGTACTAGAACTACATGCCGTGGATACAACATACGCCGGTCCCTTCACGCCCAGCACCCTCCGCAGATAGTCGGCAGGCGTGCCAAGCTCAATCTGCGAAAACCACATGGCCTTGGGCTTGGCCCCATCGTCCAGCCACTTGCCAACGTAGCGTTGCGCTTCGTCGATGCCCGTGTTTGACGCCCCCAGCACAACTGCAACACGCTGCGCGCCATGTCTCGCAACGAATGACTCCAACTCAGCACGCATGTTCTGCACGGCGAGCAAGAGTAGGCGATTCGTGCGCATGTCGAATTCAGGTTCGTCTATACACAGCAACTCGCCTGGCATCAGGCCAAAGAGTATCTCCCGGCCCGGCACGTCATCGGTAAGTGAAACCATCCCCGCAGACGTGCGTAAACGCACGTTTGCGAGGATTTCGTCATTCGTGCGCCCGAGGGCACACGCGCACGCAAGGTGCGTGAGATAAAGGCGTCCCGACACTTAGCGACGCGGAGCACCCTTCGTCGGAGGCGTCTTGCCATGATGCGGCGCGGGCTTCGGCGCAGGTTTCGGCGCAACGACAGGACCACCGTGCGGCTTGCCGTGATGGGGCGGCTTAACCACTGGCGGCGGTGGCGGCGGAACGCGCTTCACGAGCCAGCCACGGCCATCGCAGACGCCGCATGTCTTCTTCCAGCCGTACCACGTCCAGTTGTAACCATCGCCATCGCACTTAGGGCACCAGTAGGCACCGGGCGGCGTTCCGTGCGGGAAATGCCGATGGTGATGCCCCGCGAACAGCGAAGCCGCTAGCATACCAGCTGCAAGGCAGATGAAACCACGTTTTGTAATCATTTTGATGAACTCCTGTTAGGTTTTTGGATGTTGTTAGTTTATCACATTCGGACTACGACGGCAACAATCGTTTAAAGGCTAAAAAGCGCCTACACAAATCAATGCTTGCCGAACCTGACGCTCGCAAGGCTGGCAGGGCCGAGCGTCAGCTCGTAGAACCCACCCACAACCTTACCCGTGCCGGGCTTGCGCACGAAGCGGCACCCGGACTCAAGTCCGTTCGGGACGAGCGTCTCCGCCGCGACAATCCTGCCGCGTCCGTCCGTCGGAATGCGGAACGTGTAGGGCTTCTCGGTCGAGAAGTTGTAGAACGTCACGTAGCGCGAGCCGTCGGGCGCGTCGGTGGCGAACGCGTTCTCCGGCAGGTCGGGAATCACGGACGGCACGCCGTCGACGTGCCCCTTCCAGAGTCGCATGGCCTCGCCGATCGACGTGAGGTGGCTCTCGAACGGGCTCACCGTGATCGCCTGCTCGTTGATCGGCTGGAAGTAGCAGACGTACTTGAGTCCCCACGCCTCCCAGTTGTGCATCATCTGGGTGAGCATCTTCGCGGCGTAGAGTCCCTCGACGATCGCCTCCTTGCGGTACCACATGTACCAGATGTTCCATTCGTCATAGGAGATGCCGACGTTCCAGGGAAGGCGCGAACGGAAGTTCGTCAGCGCCGCCTCGGCACGTTCCGCGCTCTTCGACACGACGTCGAACAGCTTCGCCGTGCTCTCGGGCGTCGTGTAGTCGAACAGGCAGCCGTCCCACGCGTCGTAGCGGTGGTAGGAGATCACGGGCGCGACGGCGTTGAGCGCCAGTGCGCTGTTCTTGATCCAGTCTTCACCGCCGCCCGGATACGGACCCGACGCCGTAATCGCGAGCGCGGGATCGACCTTGAGCATCGCCTCGGCGTGCGGACGCACCATGTCCGTATAGCCCTTCGCGCCCTTGGGGCCCTCCATGTGCCCGTAGCCCATCTCGTTGCCGAGCGACCACAGCTTCACGCGGCCCTTGCACGCCTTCACCCAGTCGGCGGAGTCCTGCGGACTCTCCCACGCCGCGTTGAGCGTGAAGAACGGCCGCGCGCCGATCCGCTCGCAGAGCGCGAGGATGTCCTCCATGCCGATGTCGTTCTGGTCGTAGCCGAGGCCATGCGGCTGGGACTCGATCTCCGTGTAGCTCTGGAGCGGCGCGCGCTCGTCGGGATCGGGGATGAGCCCGTCGCGCCAGCGGTACTCGCCCGCGAAGTTGCCGCCCGGCCAGCGGACGATGGACGTGCCGATTTCGCGCAGGTGCTCGATCACGTCCGCGCGCATCCCGCGGAAGTTGTCCGCCGGCATCACCGACACCGCGCCGACGACTGCGTACTTCCTCCCCTTCACGCCGATGGAGATCTCCGCCGTGACGTCCTTCTCCACCGTGAAGTCGAACGCGACGCGCTTCCAGTCGCCCCGCCCCTTCGTGGTCACCGTGAATTCGCGTTCCGCAAGAACCTTCTTGCCCGACTTGACGCGCAGCACGATGGGCGTATCGACGGGTTGGAGCGTACCCACCACCGCCCTGAAATTGTGCGCGACGCCCCCGCGGAGTCCGATGCCGCCCTGGCGGATTCCCGCCTCGCCGTTTTCGTCGAGGCATCCGATCACCTGCGATCCGCGCTCGTTTCCGCGCGGCATCCGGCTGCGTGCCGCGTGGCGCGTCACGCTCAACCCCTGTGCCTGATGGTAGAACGCCTTCTTGGAGCCATACGGCTCCCACAGCATCGCAACGCCGGCGCGCGAGGGCTTGCCGGCGAACTTGCGGTTCCGGACGAGCTGCGCGGAGAGTCCGCCCTGGAGCGCCGAGCGCGTATGCTCGATGTTCTGCCCGAAGATGAACGCGGGAATCGGCTTCAAGGCGCGGTCCGTCGAAACCGACACCTTTGCGGGCAGCGCGTCCGGCCCGGCCTGGACGTTCGCGGCGAGCTGCTCGTCCGTGAGCGCTTCCTTCCAGATACGCACTTCGTCGTAGTCCGCGCCCGCGTCGCCGTCGCATGCGTACTGCGAGCCGCCGAGGAGGAATCGCGGATTGACAAGGGACGCCAGCGTCCAGCCGCTGTACACCTGCCGGTGCTCGCGCTCGATCTTGCCGGTCTTCGCGTTGCGGCGCATCGCGCGCATCGTCGTGGAGCCGTTCCCGTTGTTCACGAGCGTCACGGAGATGTGGCACGGCGTCCCGACCGTGTACGGACACAACATCTTGAAAGCGGAATGCTTCGTTCCGCCGCAGCACATCTCGATGCTGTCCGTGTCGGGCTTCGCGGATTCGCTCCACGCCATCGTGAAGTAGTTCTTGTCGTCAGAACCGTAGTCGAAGATGCGCGCCCAGAAATGGACGGACCGGAGCGTCGCCCACATCTCGATCGTGACGTCGGAACCGTCCGCCGGAAGGATGTTCCTTCCAAGGTCGAGATGCCCCGCTTCGTGCGCACCGCCGGGCAGAAGAAGTGCCGTCGCGGAAAGGTTCGCCTTGCCGACGCTCGTCGCCTCCACGCCCGTCACGGAATCTTTCACGTTCCCGGTGAAACTCCATCTGTGAGCAAGCGCCTCAGGCGTTGCTCTCTCCACTGCGCCAAACGACGCGAACGTCGCAAGCGCGGCACACGCCATGCCCATTCCCTTCAGCAGATCCATTTTTGCCATGTTGATTTTCTCCTTCAATTTATCTTTATGAGGCGTTCATTCGCTGCGTACACACATCACTTAGCGGAAGATGATCGTCGTCGATTCCGAGGGACTTTGCGTGACCAGCGCGTAGTTGCGCGCGACGACGTTGCCCGACGAATCATAGGCGATGAATGAGACGCAGTTCGGCTCGCCCTGCGCCGCCGTCAAGGCTGCGGACGGGATCGCCGCGCTGAACACGCGGCTGCCGTCAAGCGACTGTTTCTGAACCACGCGAATGCCGTTCACGAAGCACGAGACCGTCGCGGCAACTGATCCGCCAACGGTAAAGCGCACACGCAGTCGCCGTCCCTTGGGCAGCGTGCCGCTCAGATTCTCAAATGCCACAGGCAGCGTCGTCGCATCGGCCGTGTACGGGTGATTGGATGTATATTGCTTCACGCTCGCCATGAGCGTAGGCACGTCCGCAAACTGCTGGTCGAGCCAGGCGAGGCGCTGCGTGAGATAGCTCTTGAGGCGGGCGACGTCCTTCCCGAACGCGCTGGAGTTGTAGACGTTCCAGCCGTTGTTCTTGTCGTCCCACTTCGCGGAGTTGGCGAGACACGCCTCGTAGATGAAGTTGGTGTACTGGTCGATGAGGCCGCCGTCCGCCATGCAGGCGGCGAAGCGGTCGCGCACCTGCCTGTAGCGCGTGTGGAGGCGCGTGCAGAACTCGGGGCTGTCCGCCCAGTCCTTGAAGAAGGAGTACGCCGTCTTGCCGTCCGCCTCCTGGCACTTCCAGCCCGTCCCGTTGCTGGAGACGCGCAGGCTTCCCACACCCCAGTCGAAGTCCCACACCGGACCGAACACGAGCTTCTGCCCCTGCTCCTTGTAGGCGTAGCGGCTCTTCTTCACCGCGTCGTTGTTGCCGAACATCTCCATCACGAGCCAGTAGTTCACCATCGACTCGTAGTCGCAGTAGTCGCCGATCCACTTGTCCTCGCCCGCGTTGTAGCCGTCCCACGACGTGCAGGCGTCCCAGTACTTCTTCAAGTAGTCCTGGCAGTAGTTGAACATGTCGGTGTTGGTGTAGAGGTACTCCGGCGACTTCATCATCGTCCTGACGCCGAGCACGCCGGACGACGTGGTGAACTTCGACAACTCGTCATACTCCTCCGAGAACTCGAAGAGGTAGCCGCCCGAGATGTCGTTCGTGAACTTCTTGAGAAGCTTGGACGGCTGGCCGGTGAGCGTGACGTTGTTCGTCTTGTCGAGATACGAGAAGGTGTCCGTATTCACCCACGTGAAGTCCTGCTCGAGCTGCGTGGCGAGTTCGTCCTCCTGGTCACCCGTGAGGATGTGTCCTGCCGTCTTTTGAGCCTTTACAAACGCCTCCGCGATGTCGCCCGCGTCCCCTTCCCAGTCGTGTACGTTCACGCGCTCCTTCGCCACGCGGATCTGCTCGCCGAACTGGTACGTGCCCTGCCAGTCTCCGTTGAGGACGCACTCGACCCACGTCGATTTCATGCCAAGCGAGCCGATGTCGTTCGCGAAGTCGGCTGCGAGCTTGTTGCGCATCATGGACTGGTCGTTGTAGTTCGCAAGCAGCACCCAGTGCTTCGACTTCGGGATGCCGAACATCTCGGTCTTCTTGTCGAGCTTGAGCTTCCACGGCTTCTTGGGGTAACTACTCGTGGAGTTGCCGCGCACGTTGATCGTCATCTTGCCGTCGTAGAGCGACTTCCACTCGTCGTTGCCCTGAACCAGGACCCACCCGTCGTGCTTCTCCTTGTTCTTGCTCGGCGTCTGCCCGTCGTCCGTCGTCATGTAGAAGACGGGCAGCTTCGAGAAGAAGAACTCCTTCTCCAGTCGTGTCGCGCCGTTTCCGTCCCGCGCGGTGAACTTGAACCAGTGTTCGTAGTCCGCTGTCGTGGGCGTGAAGGACGCCGCGCTGCCGACCGCCGCCGTCTCGTACGCCTTCGCGGTCGAGCCGCGCCGCCATGTGAACGTGTAGTCCGGCGTCAAGCCGAGGAACGTGCCGATTTCCGCCGCGAGCGGACGCCCTGCGCGCGGACGCGTCGTATCGAGCGCGATGGACGTCTCGAGGCTGCCGCCCATGAGCGACGCCGCGCCGTTCTCGCCGAATCCGATGGTGAGGTTGTTGACCGTGCCGCTCTCGTCTCCGTTTGCAAGCGACGCCGCGCCGTCGACGATCGCGATGTCGCCCGCCGCACCGGGGACAGTCCCCGCCGCCACGCCGTTGGTCGTCCAGTTCGCGGGATCGCTCCAGTCGCCTTCCGCGCCACCCGCCCAATGGAACACGCGCATCGCCTCGCCGTCGTCCTCCTTGCCGCCGAAGTCGGAGAAGCGTCCGGTGCCCGTGAACGAGATCGACTCAATGCCGCCCTGCGCCCGCGGCGCGGACGTGCGGAACCACGACGCGCCCGAATCGTCGGCGAGACGCACATACACGCCGTTGCCGTTCTTCACGAGATAGCTCACGAGGCGGATGCCGTCAACGGTGCGCAACTCGATGCGTCCGTCAACCCACGCGCCGTCCACCGGGGCGACGCCCTCGCCGGTCAGCTTCACCCATCCGTTCGTGGTGAAGCCGTAGTAAACCGCCGCACCGTCCTCCTCCTTCGCAGGGGAGAGCCCCGCCGCGCCATCGAAGTCCGGGAACGAGAACGGCCCAAGCGATTCGGCACACAACCCGAAGTCGATGCGCTCGATGTCGCGTCCGGCAGGCGCATTCGGCTCAAACGCCAGGGCCTCCCCAATGCCGGCGTTGATGGCGATGCCGTTGCGCACGCCGTCGTGCACGTTCGTCGCGATGTCTGGGATGGGCGAATGCCACGTGCCGCCGGTCGCACCAGTATCGGAAAGCTGCTGCCCCTGCGTGTACCCATTAAAGGACACGTTGAACCAGTCGATTTCATCCCCCAATGCGCAGGCGGTGAAACCCACAGACACGCCAAGGGCCAATGCCCGCAGTGTTTTGTTGTTGATTTGATTCGACATGCGATTCTCCCTTCTTTTTCAAAATCATTTCGTATTGCACCGGACGACATCCGCCAGACGCGTGGCGGGCGTGACGACAAGATTCTTCAGCTCTCCGTTCTCCACGCGGCCCTCCACGGTGGTATTCTTCGGCGCGTTGAGCTTGAAGTCGCAGTTCCAGTCCTTTGGCCACGCGGGCAGGAGGAATATCTTGTCGCCCTCGTACTGCAGGAGCATAGACTGGAGGATGTTCTGGATGTTGCCGCCGGCGCACTGGTCGGGACGCCAGTCGAAGTTCGGTCCCCAGTACGCGGGCCAGCGGAATCCTCTTGCGGAATTGTGGAGAACGCGGTTCGCCAGATGTTCCGCCGCCTCGTCGGCCATGCCGAGGTACGCCGCAAAGAGCTCCTCCTGCTTCCAGCCCTGGTAATGCCTGTCCTTACGCGCATCGTAGGCGGCACGGCCCAACGCGGCGTTCGGCTTTTCGAAGGAACAGAGCCGGAACGGGAACACGCAGTACAACTCGGGATGCTCCACGTTGCTCTTCTTTGCACACCTTTCCGCCGGCGCGTACGCCTTCGTGCCGTTCTTGAGCGTGCGCGTGGGCAGATCGGGAATGCGGGCGCGAATCTTCTCGAACAGCTCGCGGTCCGCATCCGGCAACACCCCCTTCGGCAACGCGAGAAGGCGCTCCGTCACGCGTGTGAGCCCGGCGACTTCGGGCATGGGATTCGTACAGTCCCACCATGTCTCCAAGGCTTGCGCGGGGTTCATATTGTAGCGCCCCTTCGCGTCGAGCTTGTAGTGTTCGTCAAAGAAGCGCACGTACTCGCGGATCGCGGGAAGCGCCTTCTGCGTGAACCAGGCGTCGTCCTGCGTGTAGGCGTGGTAGTCAAGCAACATCAGCGACACCTCGAGCTGGCCCACCCATTCGTACTTGTGCCAGCCGCCGTCCTGAAGTTTGTCGGGGCGGTCCTTCCACTCATATTTCACACCATAGACGTACGGGAAGTGGTCGCCCCACGGCATGATGCATTCGGGAATGTACGCGCCGCCGTGTCCGAGATACTTGCGCGTGCGCTTCACGTTGAAGTCAAGAAGCCCCACATGCATGCGGAAGAGCGGCTGGAACATCTCGCAGTCGCCGGCGGCGAACATCGGGTAGTACGGAAGGCGCGTGTTCTGCCACCAGTAGCCGTGTCCCCAGCGGCGGTAGTCGGGATCGCCGTTCTCGGAGGTGGTGAAGATCGAGCCGTTGAAGCGGATGGGGTAAGCGCCCTTCCCGGCGCAAGCGGTCGTGTACCGCTGCGCGGCCCACGCGCGCGTCACGGCGGCGCATGTCGTCGGCGCGGCGATAGACGCGTCGGCAAGATCAGCCGTATGGAACTTTCCGTCAAGGTACATCTTCACCTTGCCGTCGGGGGATACGCGCACCGCCACGGACACGTCGCGCCCGGCCGGCACCGTCGACGGATGGTAGACGGCCTTTTGGGCGACGAGCAGACGAAGCCGGCCGCCGAGGATGTCCACGAGCGACCCGTCGGTGCCGCCCGGCGTGATGTTGTCGATGATGCGTTGGTTGCTGCGCACGTCCTTTGCGTTGAACGTCGCGACGAGGACGAGCCCGTCCTTGTCGATGCGCGAGGCGGGGTCCACCGTGAGCGCACCCGTGAACTTCGTTCCGCCTTTGCTGTCGCGCCCGTGCGAGACGGGCAACTTGGCGTTGTAGGGGAAGGCGAAACGGGCGCGGGGCGACCGCCCTGCCGCAGGCGTGACCGCGATGTGGCTGCGGTTCCAGAATGCGCGCCAGGCCGCTTCGTGCGCGGCACGCTTCGCCGCCTCGGCGTCGAGCGCACAGCCGTAGCGGTCGAGCAGCTCGTTCGTGCGGCGCAGCCATTCCGCCTCGTCCTTGCACGGATGATAGCACGTGATTGCGGTGAGGAAGAGCGTTCGTGTGGATGTGCCGGGTGACAACAAGCGTACAACAGCAAGATTGTTGCCATCTTGCCGTGGAACCTTGCGGTCGCCATCTTGCCGTGGAACCTTGCGGTCGCCATCTTGTTGTTGTACGCTTGCTGTTTTCACCACCACCACCTTCCTCGTCACGCCGCCGAAGACGCGGTTGGAAAGCATATCCTCCCGCCCCAAATCGCCAGTCGCCTGAAAGCGGTCGTACACCTTCATCATTTCCGCCACGGTCGCGTTGCGGTTCACATGACACCATCCGCCCGGCACGAGCCTGTCTGCCGAGACGGTGTACCGCAGCGGCTTGCCGTCCACCAGAATCCTATCGCACTGGTTGCCGAGTTCCTTCCAACTGCACCCGAACTCCTTGGCGCCTCCCGGATAGAGCCGCCAATTCACCACCTTCGCCTCGGCCTTCGGCGTACCCTTCACGTCGCACACGGCAAACGGTTCGTCGCCATGCTGCACGCGGTAGTGTACCGACACCTCGCGTCCCCCGCTGCGCCATGAGGCGTTGAACTCGCCGTGTGCAAGCGACAGCTCCTGACGGTACGTCCCCGCGTCAACCTTCATGGAGGTGACGTAGTCGATTGCGCCCACCTTGACGTGACGGGCGGCTTCGTTCCACGTATCGGAGCGCTGTAGCACGGTGTGCAGCGTGCCATCCGACGAGATCCACGCAAGCGCACCCAGCTCGCCGTTGCCAAGGATCATCGCGCCGCGGTCGTTCTCTGCGGGAGTTTCAAACACAATCGGCGCGGGAGCGTCCGAAGCGCGGGAAGATTCCGCCGTGCAGGCGGCACCTCCAGACAGCACCGCCACACTTACGGCGGTCGAACAAATCAAATGTGCCTTCAACATCTTATATTCTCCAGATTTCATCTTTCGTCAAACTCCTTCTCACACGATGCGGTCGCCCCAGACGGGCATTGCGGCCTTGTAGCCAGCTTCGCGGAGCGAACGCACGATCTTCAGCGGCTCATCCTCAAAACCGACGCAGCGATACTTACCGCCGAGGTGTCCGAGCTCCTGATGGTGGACGGGAACAAACATCTTGGCCGGCATCGTATTCTGCGCGGCGGCCATGAAATCGAGACCTATCGCGCAATGCCCAAAATAAATGTCCGGCTTCCCTTTCGGCTTAAGGTGGTCGTAGCGACAGCAGTCGCCTGAGTGGAAGATCGTGTAGGCGTCCGGTCCCTCGCCGCAGACGACCTCGAAGGTCGTTACGGCCCATGGCAGGTGTTTGTTGTGGTCGGCCGCCGTGCAGTGGATCGTGATGTCATTGATCTTGAACGTCTTCTCCATGTCGCGGCAGTACCAGTCCCACACGAGCATGAAGTTCGAAATAACCGGCTTATGCGCCGCCGACATGGCCTGGAGGAGATGCGAGTTGTAGTGGTCGCCGTGGTTGTGCGTGGTGAGGATGAAGTCGAGTACCTTTGCGAGACGCGGCGCCTTGCGGTGGCAGATGTCGATGCCGAACGTGCAGCTCTTCGTCTTCACGACGATGCCCATGTTGTAGACGTACCAGATGGCCGGCTTGTCGCCCTCCACCTTCGTCTTGGCGACCTGCTCCGCCACGCGGTCGAACGCGCGATCGTACCAGCGCATCACGGGGAACTTTGCGAGCGCAACGGACACCCGTTCCTCAGAAGCTTTTTCGCGTATGGCGTCCTTGCAGGAGAGGTCGTCCAGCATGTGGTCGATCTCCCTCTGGACGACGGGGAACGCCGCCGCGCGCTTCTCTTCGTCGGACATCGTCGTCTCCTCGAGCGTCCTGATCGCCGCCTCGACCTCCTCGCCGGCTGGCTTTACGACGTCGCTCAGGGGATTGCCCTCACCCTTCTTGATGCGCCGCTTCACCACGAGACTCTGCGCCTTTGCGAGGCCCGTCGCCGCCGTGGCTCCCAACGCGATGAACGCGCGCCTGTTAATTGTGCTTTCCTTCTGCATCCCTAGAACTCTTCTGTCATTTCCTCGCTCCAGCTTGACCCGGCACGGCGACACCGGTCGGCGTGAGGTAGACAAGCGGCGGATTCGTGTTCGTGAGGTCGAAGGACTGCCTTCTGTATAGTACGTCATACGTCAGGTATTTTTTCTTGATCGTTTCGGCAGCACCGCTCTTGCGCACCACGACGATGGCCCTGTCGCCGAACATCGACTTTGCAGCCCCCGATGCGGGGCCGATTGGGAGAGTCGCCGATCCGCCAGACTCACCGTCCCACTTGTGCCGCAGCAACGCAGGATTAAAGTTCGCCGAAATTAGAACAGGGGTACTGTCGGGCATCTCCTCCGTCACGTTTGCGGCAATGCACCATTCAAGCCCTGCGGCGTTGATCGCCTTGCCGACGGCGGCTTTCTTGCCGAGTACGCCGACATCTAGAACCTCGAGGTGAGGGCTCCACTCGGACGTGCCGTAGTGCGCCATGTCGAATAGTACGTTGAAGTATTCCGTTGCCGAATTGAACGCCCTACCCGAGAGGTCGTCCCCGTCTTCCTCCTTTACCGTGCGCGGCCACACCGTACCTTTGCCTGCCGTCTCACGCGACACGTTGGCAAGCGTGATGGCCTGGTGGAGCTTGCGTCCGTTCATCGCCATTGCCGTCGTCTGCGCATTGAGCATCGCGGATGAAATCGCGGGGAAGAGCGCACCTGCCATAATGCCGGGCAGTCCTATGCTACCACATTGAATGTCAACCCGTCCGTCCGCACCCCCGATTTTCACGTTCTCAAAAACCTTCTTCAGATTATCCGGCACATTCGGTTCCTTTGCCACCTGGGCCGACGCGGTCATCAGCCCCGTCTTCGCCAATGTGCGGAGCTTGTCGGCGTCCTTCTCAGACGCGGTCTCCAGTCGGATGGCGTCGGACATCATTCCGTCTGGCCGCACAGCTGTTTCAATATCGAGGCTGCGCAACCGGCAGACGAGTTCATCCCCATCTGGAATGACCTGATTTACCATCTGCAATTCCCTGCGCGAAATGTTCCGACGCAACAAATCGCCAATGTTGGAAATGTGAAACAGCATCAATTCCCCATCGGCCGCCGAGAATCTTCCTAGAGAATCGCCTTTCCCTTCTCCCTTGCGGTAAAGGCGAATCTGCTTCGCAAGCGCATCACGCGACATCGCCACCAAGACGAGCCCGCCGTCAAGCGACATGATGTGCGGATCGACGTGCGCCTTGTTCATTTCCTTGATGTCTTTTTCTTTCTGTGGTGCCAAGCGCCATACCTTCTCGCCTTCAAGCGTCGTTTCCTCAAACGAAATTTCGGCATCAGGCTCCTCTTGAATGGCAGAAATCAGCTTCTTCAGATCGACCTTCCCGCCAATTGCGCATGAGAAACTGTCCATCTGCGGGACGCCATCCACGACCGTCAGGCTGTCCATCGACAGCACGGCCCAACGGACATCGGCGTCGCGCAGTCCGCTCTTATCAATGAACTTGCGCCCGTCTGGAGGAATGTCCGCGAAAAGGTCCTTTTTATACGCGGCGATCTTTTCCTCGGCCTTTTCGATGTCTTGCTTTTCAAGTTTGGAAACGTTGAAGACAAGCTGCTTGTAAGCGTCTACGATCTTGAACGCCTGCTCCTTGTTCAGATTTACGCCGATCACGAATTGAGCGTCTTTTCTGACAAGGGGCTTGGATACGGCTCGCGCCGATGTTCCCGATCCACCGCCAGATCCGGACTTTCCGTCACCACATCCGCTGAATGCGAACATGAACGTCAAGGCATAAACACCTATCAACTTTAGTGAACAATTCATCGTCGTTCCTTTCCTTTTCCGCTGCGCCAAATTGGCGACGCAAATTATAGCAAATGACGTGCCGCCTTGGAAGTGCAAAGTGAAAATCTTACGGAAAAATAATACCCTTGCCCGTCCTTTACACCTCTTACCCGCTACTTCAAATATGTGACGTACCGCGGATCGTTCCGTCTTCCGCGATGCCGATGTAGAGCGTGCCGCCCTCGGCGTTCATGAACGCCGCTACCGTCTAGCATATGTCTGTGTCACGCACCCCTGTAGCCCAGTCGTAGCACCGCATAACGTCCTGCGGCGCGACCTTGCGCGACGAAAGGAACGCCGTCTTCGGCAGAGCCATCAGCGCCGCATTGCCGATCATCTGGACATTGCGTATATGTTTTCCGTTAGTCATTCAGATTACGCCGCCGGTTTACCGCCAATCTTCGATTTCAAGTCCATCAAAGCGCGAGAAATGTCTAGCGTTCCCAGTCACAAGGAGAGTGCCGTGCCGCATGGCGGTGGCGGCGATGATCACGTCTGCATCGTCAACGCGCCTCCCTGCGGCTTCAGCCTTCGCCTTGAGTTCCCCAAACTTCTCCATCGTCTCGTCATCCGCGTGGCAAACCGGGAGGAAAGCCAGAAGCGACTTCACTTTCTCGCGGTTTTCATCGCGACGTTCAGACTTCTCCACCCCATAGAACAATTCACCTTCGACCATGGCCGGTATTCTCAGATCGTCATTCTCGTCGGCATCAAGAAGTCGCCTCACTACGGACTCCTCCCCCCGAAGGAACCGGACGCAAATGTTCGTGTCGAGGATCGTCACAGCTCCACCTTCCTTCCCCGAGTTCTGTGGCGTTCTATGTCATCGACGATCTCTTTCGCCGAACGTTTGTCTTTCCACGAGCCGGCCAGCGCGCGAAGCGCCTTCCTGCGCACGTCCGCCGACGGCCTTGGATGCGCAGGAACATAAACCGCATGCGAATCATCTTCGCAGACGGCGAACGGCAGCCCGCGATACGCGATGGATCGCTTGATGAAAATGGTGATGGCGGCGGAAAGGCTCAGTCCGAGGTGGTCGAACAATTCGTCCGCCTCGCGCTTCACATCACTGTCTATTCTAAAATTCACTTGCGTCCTAAAAGATTTCTCCTTTGTTGAGCCGTATTATACCATATCCCCTTTACGGCGTAAAGCACTAGGTAGCATTTCACTCTTTTGCGCGGCGTATAAAGGCCGCAGTCTTGAAAGTAGCTCTCCATGCGGGAGGGTCGCGCTCCCGCGCGACCACCATTCCCCCACCACCGCCACTCTCGCCGTCGGCCGCAAATTGCGGCCCTCCCGTGGTAGGGCCCGCTCGCCGAGCGGGCCGCACTAACTGGGAAAGCCGCCATCTTGGCTGCACACTGGGACAACGGGCGTCTCGCCCGTTGCGGTAAGGTCACGCATCCCGCGTGACCGACATCTCCCGGTGGGGCGAGGCGTCCCGCCGAGCCACCCGGCGTTCCACCGCCGCCCCTCATCCCCGTCGCCCAGTCGTAGCACCGCATCACCGCCGCCAGCGCGACCCTTCGCGACGAAAGAAACGCCACCTTCGGCCGCTGCATCAACGCCACATTGCCAAACATCTGGAAACTCACAGTCATTCCCAAAGCTCGTACCTCATATCTTCGCCACGATGTCGGGGATGTTGGACTTGTCCAT